>JAKFXR010000017.1 GCA_021731285.1 Polaromonas sp.
CTGGTGACCGACATTGACCGCGGCGGTGCGTTCGCCAATCTCTACGGCACCTGGGCGATGCTGGATGACGCAGAGAAAAAACTGATCAGGGGTTTTGTGCTCAACAAATTCCGCGGGGATGCAAGCCTGCTGGCCCCGGGCCCGCAGATGCTGCAGGACCTGACTGGCGTTCCCACGGTGGCAACGCTGCCCATGTGGTGGCAACACGGCCTGCCCGAAGAAGACGGCGTCTTTGATATGGCCCCCACGCTTGTCGCTGCGCGAGCCTCCGGCGTTGCGCTGCCCCTTGCACCGGGGACAGGGGCCGCTGCGCCTGTGGCCCGGCAAAGCCGGTTCCACGGCCCCGGCTTGAAGGACTGGGGAAATCGCTCTCCGGTGACCATCGCCATCGTTGCCTACCCGCGCATCAGCAACCTTGATGAATTTCAGCCGCTCAAGAACGTGCCCGGGCTTCGTCTCAAGTGGGTACGCAGTCCGTCTGAGCTCGCCGATGCCGACTGGATCATCCTGCCCGGCTCCAAGCACACCAGCGGGGACCTGGCCTGGCTGCGCGCGCAAGGGCTGGACAGCGCCATTGCCGCCCATGCAGGGCGGGGCGGGGCGGTGCTGGGTATTTGTGGCGGCCTGCAAATGCTGGGCGAGGCTTTGATTGACCCGCACGGTATCGACGGCAACGGGCCCGGCCTGGGCTTGCTGCCGGTGGTCACCCTGTTTGAGGCCGACAAGACCGTACGGCACAGGCAGACGAATTTTTCATCGGTGTCTGGCCCCTGGTCAGCGCTGTCAGGTGTGGCCGTGCAGGGTTATGAAATCCACCACGGCCAGACCGCGCCGCACAGCGCCATGGCCGCCGCCGGCGACCTGGCGCGCGCTGTCATGCCTGATGGCCTGGCATGGCAAAACGCCAGCGGCAATGTGCTGGGTGTGTACCTGCACGGCATGTTTGAAGACCCGGTGGTGCTGCAGGCGCTGTTCGGCGCCAGCACACCAACGCTGGAGTCTGTGTTTGATGGCCTGGCTGATTACATCGCCGTTCATTTCGATGCGGGAGTGCTGGACGCGCTGATTGCCTGAGGCAGGGCTATAGTTGTCTCCGGTGCACCGCTGGCGTGCGCTGCCGGGGCATCATCCCGGAATTGTCCACAACCACTTGCAGGCTCCATGTGATCACCATCGTTCTGGCAAATCTGGCTGTTGTACTGGTGGCCGTCGTCATTCACTACGAGTTTCTGTTCCGGCTCACGCTGTTGTTGCCCAAGGTAAAAGTCAGGCACCGCCTCCGGGTGCTGCTGGGCGTGGGCGGTGCGCTGGTGGCTCACACGGTTGAGGTCTGGCTGTTTGCCGCCGTTTATTACCTGATGCACCATGCCGGGGACTGGGGCCACCTGGCAGGCAACTTCAACGGCAGCTTGATGGACTGCGTCTATTTTTCCTTCACAACCTTCACCACGCTGGGCTTTGGCGACATCCAGCCCACAGGCGATCTGCGCTTCCTGACCGGCCTCGAGTCATTGACTGGCCTGGTGTTGATCACCTGGACGGCCTCATTTCTTTTTGTGGAGATGCAGAAGTTCTGGAACGGGAAGTAGCTCCTTCAATCACGCTTTCAGCGTGCCTCCGGTTGCGGCGTCCGGCGACTTGGGAGCGCTGGTTACAATACTGGCTATTCATACAGTAGCCTCACGACGCCGCATTTGCCCATGAACAAGCCCCACGACCCGGAAAAATCGTACGTCGTGGCTGTACGAGCGCTGTGTGACTTCACAGCCAAACTCGGCGACCTGGACTTGCGTTTCACGCCTTCTCCTTCGGCGCTTGAAGGCATGGCGGGCCACCGCATGGTGGCGCTGCGCCGGCCCGCGCATTACCAGACCGAGGTCAGCCTGAGCGGCGACTACAAAAACCTGCGGGTGCGTGGCCGGGCCGATGGTTATGACGCCGAACAGGGTCAGCTTGAAGAGATCAAGACTTATCGCGGCAGTCTGGATACCATGCGCGAAAACCACCGCCATCTGCACTGGGCCCAGCTCAAAGTCTATGGCTACCTGCTGTGCCGGCAGAAGAATCTGGCGCAGGTCAATCTGGCGCTGGTCTACTTCAATGTGGCCACGCAGGATGAAACGCTGCTGGTGGAGTCCCACACGGCCCAGGCCTTGTGCGAGTTTTTTGAGGACCAGTGCGAGCGCTTCATCGCGTGGGCGCAGCAGGAGCAGACGCACCGCGAGGCACGCAACGCGGCGCTGTCGTCGCTGGTGTTTGCGCACCCCGCTTTTCGCCCCGGTCAGCGCGAGCTGGCCGAGGCCGTGTACAAATCAGCCAGCAGCGGACGCTGCCTGATGGCGCAGGCGCCTACCGGCATTGGCAAGACCATGGGCACCTTGTTCCCCCTGCTCAAGGCCTGTCCCACCCAGCAACTTGACAAGGTGTTTTATCTGGCCGCCAAAACGCCGGGCCGGCAACTGGCGCTGGATGCGCTGGCCTTGGTCCAAACCGCCGCGCCTGCGCTTGCCTTGCGGGTGCTTGAACTGGTGGCGCGTGACAAGGCCTGTGAACACCCCGACAAGGCCTGCCATGGTGACAGTTGTCCGTTGGCGCAAGGCTTTTACGATCGCCTGCCGGCAGCACGGCTGGCCGCCGTGGCCGTGGCCGAAAGCGGTCCGCTGGACAAGGCCGCGTTGCGCGAGGTGGCGCTTGCCCATCAGGTCTGTCCCTATTACCTGGGCCAGGACCTGCTGCACTGGAGCGATGTGGTGGTGGGCGACTACAACTACTACTTTGACGTCAACGCCATGCTGTACGCCCAGGCGCAGGCCAGCCAGTGGCGCGTGAGTGTGCTGGTGGACGAGGCGCACAACCTGGTCGAACGTGCGCGAAAAATGTATTCCGCCGAGCTGAACCCGGCGCATCTGGCGCTGGCGCGCCAGGCGGCACCCACCGCCATCAAGGGCGTGCTGGACCGTCTCAGTCGCAACTGGCAGGAGCTGCACCTCGACCAGGTGGAGGACTACCAGGTCTACGAAGAAGTGCCCCAGGCCTTTCGCGGCGCGCTGCAGCAAACGGCCAGCGCCATTCTTGACCACCTGGCCGATCATCCATCCGGCATAGACGCGCGCCTGCAGAACTTTTTCTTCGAAGTGCTGCATTTCTCGCGCATGGCAGAGCTGCTCGGCGAGCATTCGCTGTTTGACATCACCCAGGGGGAGGACGGGGCGGTGCTGTGCCTGCGCAACGTTGTGCCCGCGCCTTTCCTCGCGCCGCGTTTTGCTGCCGCGCGATCCGCCGTGCTGTTTTCCGCCACGCTGAGCCCAACGGACTTTTATACCGACATGCTGGGCCTGCCCGAAGGCACTGTCAGTATGGACGTGGCCTCGCCGTTTCACGCCGGTCAGTTGTCAGTCCAGGTGGTGCGCGATGTGTCCACGCGTTTTATCCACCGCGAAAATTCACTCATGCCCATCGTGGAGCTGATGGCGAATCAGTACACCACTGCACCGGGCAACTACCTGAGCTTTGTCAGCAGCTTTGACTACCTGCAGCAGGTGGCTGAATTGTTCAAGTCGCGTTACCCGCACATCCCCGTCTGGGAGCAGTCGCGCGGGATGGAAGAAATTGCCAAGAAAAGTTTTCTCGCCCGCTTCGCTCCTGAATCAAAAGGGATTGGTTTTGCCGTGCTGGGTGGTGCATTTTCGGAAGGCATCGATCTGCCGGGCAAGCGACTGATAGGCGCCTTCATTGCCACCCTGGGCCTGCCGCAGATCAACCCCGTTAACGAGCAGATCAGGCTGCGCATGGAAACCAGTTTTGGCAAGGGCTACGACTACACCTACCTTTTTCCTGGACTCCAAAAAGTCGTGCAGGCAGCGGGCCGGGTCATCCGCACCGAGTCTGACCAGGGCGTGGTGTATCTGGTGGATGACCGTTATGCGCAGTCCCGGGTGCAGGCCCTGTTTCCCGCCTGGTGGAAGGTATCGCATCGCAAGGTGCGGCCACAGGCGCAAGGCATGCAGGCGCCCGAAGATCTGGCGCCGGGTTTGGCGACGGATCTACACTGGCGCGAAGGATAAACCCATGTTCATGCGCCGTCTCACACTCTTCGCTGTGCTGCTCGCGGCAAGCCTGCATGGCCATGGCTTTGACCTGCAGGGCCATCGCGGCGCCCGTGGGCTCACACCCGAGAACACGCTGCCGTCTTTTGCCCAGGCACTTGGCATCGGTGTCACCACGCTGGAACTGGACATTGCCATCACCAAAGACGGCGTGTTGGTCGTCACGCACGACAGGGCATTGAATCCAGACATCACCCGCGGGCCGGACGGGAGTTTTATCGCCGCACCGGGTCCTTTGGTGTCCTCATTGACTTACGCAGAACTTGGCCGTTACGACGTTGGCCGTATCCAGCCCGGCACCGCCTATGCCCGCCAGTTCGACAAGCAGAAGGCGCTGGACGGCACGCGCATCCCGCGCCTGGCCGAACTGTTTGCCCTCGTCAGAAAATCGGGCAACGAGAAGGTGCGTTTTGCCATCGAAACCAAGTTGTCGCCACTGGCGCCGCAAGACACGCTGGCGCCCGAGGCTTTTGCGCGCGCGGTGATCGCCGCCATTCGCGAGGCGGGCATGGCATCGCGCAGTTCGGTGCTGTCGTTTGACTGGCGCACGCTCGTAGTGATCCAGCGCGAGGCGCCCGAAATCCCCACGGTGTACCTGAGCATTCAGCGCGGCGCCAGTGACAACATAGGCGCTGGCATTGCCGAAGACTCCCCGTGGACGGCAGGTTTGCGTTACCGGGATTACGGTTCGGTGCCCAAAATGATCAAGGCCGCGGGCGGCCACACCTGGTCCGCCTTTCACCTTGACCTGACGGCAGAGAAGGTCAGGGAGGCGCAGGCGCTGGGCTTGCAGGTTCTGGCCTGGACCGTCAATGAGCCGGCCCGGATGGCCGCATTGCTTGACATGGGTGTGGATGGCATCGTCAGCGACCGGCCCGACCTGCTGCGTGAAGAGATGAAGCGACGCGGCATGGCTTTGCCCGCCGCAACGCCGGTAGCGCCTTAGGGCAAGCGCGGCGCCGCATGGGCGGACACGCCCATCAGGTCACGAAGGTGCGCACGAAGTCGAGAGAGGACACAACGCCCCGGATCTCGCCGTTTTCTGCCACGACCACATGGTGAATGCCGGATTCGACCATCACTCTGGCCACCTCGCTGATCTTGTCGTCCGGGTGCACGGTGATGGGTTTGTACGTGCACAGTTGCCAGGCGCAGACTTTTGCAGGGGACCTGCCGTCGGCGTGCAGGCGCAGCAGGTCCGCGCTGCTGATGACGCCCAACACCACGCCGCCGGTGTCGATCACCGGCACCCACGACAGGGCGTGGGCCGACATTTTCGCCTCGACGGCCTGCAGGGTGTCGTCGGGACCGACCTGGATCACCTCGCGGTGCATCAATGACGAGATGGTCTGGCTCATGACAGGCTCCTGGCTGCAGTGGATAGGGTGGTTGGCGTGGAAGAGGACTGCGCCGCGCTGCGCGGGGCACGCCCGAGCCGCGCTTCCACGGCCAGCACGTCGACCGTGATTTTCAGCAGGGTATCGGGCGTGACACTCATGGCGTCAATGCCGAGTTCCACCAGGTATTGCGCAATCTCGGGATAGTCCGACGGTGCCTGGCCGCAGATGCCCACGTGGCGCTGGTTGCGGTGCGCGCCCTCTATGGTCTGGCGGATCATCTCCTTGACACCCGGGTCGCGTTCGTCGAAGTCAAAGGCCACGATGTCCGAGTCGCGGTCCACGCCCAGCACCAGTTGCGTCAGGTCGTTGGAGCCGATGGAGAAGCCGTCGAACAGGCGGGCAAAGGCATCGATCTGGATCACGTTGTTGGGGATCTCGCACATCACGTAGACCTCCAGACCATTGACACCGCGCGTCAGTCCGTGCGTCGCCATGGCTTGCAGCACACGTTCGCCTTCCTCCACACGCCGGCAAAACGGGATCATCAGCTTGACGTTGACCAGGCCCATCTCGTCGCGCACGCATTTCATGGCCGCGCATTCGAGCGCGAAACCCCCGGCATAGGCCGGATGCGCGTAGCGTGAGGCGCCGCGAAAGCCGATCATGGGGTTGGCCTCATCCGGCTCGAACCAGCGCCCGCCGAGCAGGCTGGCGTATTCGTTGGTCTTGAAGTCGGACATGCGCACGATCACCGGCTTGGGGTAGAAGGCCGCGGCGATGGTGGCCACACCTTCGGCCAGCTGGCGCACAAAGTAGTCGGCCGGCGTGGCATACGAACGTGTGAGGCGGGCGATCTCCTCACGCACTGCCGCGTCCCCGACTTTCTCCGGATGCACCAGCGCCATCGGGTGCGCGCGTATGTGTTCGGCCACGATGAACTCCGTGCGCGCCAGACCCACGCCATCATTGGGAAGCAGCGCAGTCTGGAAGGCCGTGTCGGGGTTGGCGATGTTGACCATCAGGTGCGTTTGCGGCCGGGCCAGGTTCGCCACGTCGATGCTGCGCTTTGTGAAAGGCAACGCGCCCGCGTAGACCCGGCCCTCGCTGCCTTCGGCGCAGGACACCGTGATCTCGTCGCCGGTGCGGATGGCCGTGGTGGCATGGCCGCAACCGACCACGGCCGGAATACCCATCTCGCGCGCCACGATGGCCGCATGGCAGGTGCGCCCACCGCGGTTGGTCACGACGGCAGAGGCAATTTTGAGCACCGTGCCCCAGTCCGGCATGGTGGTGTCCGCCACCAGCACCTCGCCGGGCTGGAACTGGTTGAGTTCGCTGATGTGGTTGATCACGCGCGCGCGGCCGGTGGCGATCGCGCCGCCCACGGCACGGCCTTTGATACACACCTTGCCCTTCGCATCCAGCCGCCAGGTGTCCACCGTTCCGGGCGGCTTGCGCGAGGCCACGGTTTCAGGCCGCGCCTGCAGGATGTAAAGCTTGCCGTCGATGCCATCCCTGGCCCATTCGATGTCCATCGGTGTGGCATGCCCGGACTTGCGGCTGTAATGGTCCTCGATCCGGACGGTGGCGTCGGCCAGTTCCAGCACCTCCTCGTCGCTGATGCAGTAGCGCGTCTGGTCCTCCGGCGAGGTTGGCAGGTTGTGCGTGGTTTCGGGGCCTGAGGCCTGCGTATAGACCATGCGGATTTCCTTGCCGCCGAGCTTGCGCCTGAGTACCGCCCGGTGTCCCTGCTTCAGCGTGGGCTTGAACACATAGAACTCATCCGGGTCGACCGCGCCCTGGACCACGTTTTCCCCCAGGCCCCAGGCGCCGGTAATGAACACGACATCACGAAAGCCGGTTTCGGTGTCGATTGAAAAGATGACGCCGCTGGAGGAAAGATCCGAGCGCACCATCTTCATCACGCCGACCGATTGCAGGACGCTGAAATGGTCGATGCCGTTTTCAACCCTGTAGGCGATCGCGCGGTCGTTGAACAGGCTGGCAAAGCATCGACGGATGGCCTCGAGCAGGCTGGCCAGACCGGCCACATTCAGGAAAGTGTCGTGCTGGCCGGCGAAACTGGCGGTGGGCAGGTCTTCGGCGGTGGCCGAGCTGCGTACCGCCATGGTCAACTGCTCACCATATTCGGCCTGCAAGCGCTTGTGCGCGGCGGCGATCCCAGCCACAAGATCGTCCGGTAGCGCGGCACTGTGGATGATGTCGCGCGCCCGCTGCGCACGGCGCGCGAGCTCATCGACATGCTGCACGTTCAGGCCGTCCAGGGCTTCATGCAGGCGCGGCAAGGCGCCGGACTGCGCCAGCACATAACGGTAGGCCTGCGCCGTGACGGCAAATCCGTTGGGTACCCGCACGCCCTGCGCGACCAGCTCGCTCACCATCTCGCCCAGCGAAGCATTCTTGCCGCCTACCAGAGGGACATCGCCAATGCCCAGTTCCGAAAACCAGCGTATGTAAGGTGTTGTCATATTCCCGACGCGCGCGCCGTCTCCTGTGCCCTACGGTAGACGCTGGCCGCTGCTGCCGCCTTGCGCCAGATCAAGTGCCGGCTGGTGTGACGATCACTTGCCTGGCAAGGCGGTTCACGTCGGCTGCCTGGCACAAGGCGGTTCCTGCCGACAACAGGGCGGCTGCGGCGGCCCCCATGGCGTAGCGAAAGGACAGCGCCAGATCGGTCTGCAGGCTCAGCGCCCAGACCAGGCCGCCGACAAAACTGTCGCCCGCGCCAATGGTGCTGGCCACCCTGACCGGCACGGCGCTGGCCCGCAGCGCCTGGTCGGCGGTCACAAGCAAGGCGCCTTCCTCGCCGAGCGACAGCGCGACGATTTGCGCCTGCCCGGCGCTGATGATGAAGCGGGCCGCAGCCAGCCGCTGCGTGTCGGTTTCCAGCGGCAGGCCGGTCAGCTCGCGCAACTCGCGCAGGCTGGGCTTGATCAGGTACACACCTTCGGCCAGCGCTGCCGCGAGCGCCGGCCCCGAGCTGTCCAGCACCACGCGGCAGCCGGATGGGCGTGCCAGCCGCGTGAGTTGCGCATAAAAGTCAGCCGGCACGCCGGGAGGCAGGCTGCCGCTGGCTACCAGCCAGGGCAGTGGCGCCGGCAGCGCGCTGACAACATCGAGGCAGGCCTGCCATTCGGTCGCGGCCAGGGCAGGGCCGGGCAGGACAAAACGGAAGTCCCGCCCGCTGCCCGTTTCATGGACATGAAAACTCTCGCGCGTCTCGCCTTCAATGGCCAGGCACTGGCTGGACACCTGCTCCTGGTCCAGCAACTGGCGCAGCCTTTGCCCGTTCATGCCGCCGGCCGGATACAGCGCCAGGCAGTTGCTGCCGAGTCGCTGCAAAACGCGAGCCACGTTGATGCCACCGCCGCCGGGATGGTATTGGGCGGCGGCGCAGCGCAGCTTGTGCGTGTCGGTGACCTTGTCCGTGGAGGTTGACACATCCAGGGCGGGGTTCATGGTGAGGGTCAAAATGTCTGGGGCACGCATCGCTGCCACTGTACTCCGGCCGGGCGGTGCCCCCGACGCCGGCATCAGGCCCGCAACTGCTGCGCCATCAGCGCCGCCACATGCACGGCCTCGCGCTGCGCGCCGTCGCGGATCTGGTGTCTGCAACTCGTGCCGTCGGCCACCACAATCGCGCCGGGCTGCTTGCGCACCGCAGGCAACAGGCTCAACTCGGCCATCTGCATGGAGACCTCGTAGTGGTCGGCCTCATAGCCAAAACTGCCCGCCATGCCGCAGCAACTCGACTCGATCAGCTCGGGCCTGGCGCCCGGGATGAGCTTGAGCACGGCCATGATGGGGCTGACCGCGCCGAATGCCTTCTGGTGACAATGGCCATGCAGCAGAACAGGCTGATCGATGGGCAGCAGCTTTTTTTGCAGCTCATCAAGCTGACCAGCCGCTGCTTCGCGTGCCAGAAACTCTTCAAACAGCAAAGCCTGGCCGCTGATGGTCTCTGCCGCCTCGCCCAGGCCCATCACCAGAATTTCGTCGCGCAGGGTCAGCAGGCACGAGGGCTCCAGCCCGACGATGGCAATGCCTTTTTCGGCAAAGGGCAGCAGGACATCGACCAGTTCACGCGCCTTGGCTTTGGCTTGCTCGACCATGCCGCTGGCCAAATAGGTGCGGCCGCAGCACAGGTGTTTCCCGTCAGCGCTTTTCTTTGCGGCCACGTGCACCGTGTAGCCCGCAGCCTGCAGTACTTCAAAGGCTGACCGGGCGTTGCCCGGTTCAAAGGTGCCGTTGAAGGTGTCCACAAACAGCACCACCGGTTTGGCTGCAGACAGCACTTCTTCGCCGCTGGCGCCTGCAGGTCCCGAATTGAAAAAGGTCTTGCGCTGCCACTTTGGCAGGCTGCGCCGGGCCGACAGGCCGGTGAGTTTTTCTCCCAGCGCGGCCAGGCCGGGGAAGGTGTTGCGCAGGTTCAGCAGCGGTGCAAAGCGGCTGGCCCAGTGGGCGTAGTCGGGCAGGTGGGCGACCAGTTTGTCCTTGAGTGTGTAGCCGTGTTTGCCCTTGTAGTGGTGCAAAAACTCGACCTTCATCTTTGCCATGTCCACGCCGGTGGGGCAATCCCGCTTGCAACCCTTGCATCCCACGCACAGGTCCATGGCCTCGGCCACGGCTTCGCTGGTGAGGGCGTCTTCGGCCGCCAGGCCCTCCAGTTGGCCGGTCAGCGCCAGCCGCAAGGTGTTGGCACGTCCACGGGTCAAATGCTTTTCATCACGCGTCACCCGATAGCTGGGGCACATGGTGCCCGCGTCAAACTTGCGGCAGTGCCCGTTGTTGTTGCACATCTCCACGGCCTTGGCGAAGCCCTCTGCGGGGTCGCCTCCGCTGCCGGGTTCGCTGGTTTGTTCAGTCACCGGGTCGTTCTGCACATTCCAGGCCTGCCAGTCCAGCGCGGTCCGGATCGGGATGACCTTGTAGCCCGGCGGGAAACGCATCAGCCGCGTGTCGTCCATTTTGGGCGGGTTGACCATGCGCCCGGGACACAGCAGGCCCAGCGGGTCCATCAGTGTCTTGATGGCGGCAAAGGCTTCATTGATCTGCGGACCAAACTGCCACTTGATCCATTCACCCCGGCACAGGCCGTCGCCATGCTCGCCGCTGTAGGCGCCCTTGAACTTGCGCACCAGTTCCGACGCTTCCTCGGCGATGGCCCTCATCTTGGGCGCTCCTTCGCGCCGCATGTCCAGGATGGGCCGGACATGCAGCGTGCCTACCGATGCATGCGCATACCAGGTGCCTTTGCTGCCGTATTTTTTGAATACTTCGGTCAGTGCGTCGGTGTACTCGGCGAGGTGCTCGAGCGGAACAGCGCAGTCTTCAATAAAGCTGACCGGCTTGCCGTCGCCCTTGAGGCTCATCATGATGTTCAGGCCGGCCTTGCGCACTTCCCACAGGTTTTTCTGCGGAGCATCCTCCGTCATCTCGACCACCGAATCGGGCAGCAGCAGGTCCCCCATCAATTCGCCCAGACGCTTGAGTTGGGGCAGCAGTGCGGTCTTGCTGGCGCCAGAAAATTCCACCAGCAGGATGGCGGCCGGCTGGCCAATCAGTGCGCTGCGAATGGTGGGCGCAAAGGCCGGGTTTTGCAGCGACAGGTCAATCATGGTGCGGTCCACCAGCTCGACCGCTGTCAGGCTGCTTCCGCCCATCTTCACGATGTGCTGGGCCGCGTCCATGGCGCGGTAAAAGGTCGGGAAGTTCACCACGCCCAGCACCTTGGCCTGGGGCAGCTCGCTCAGTTGCAGTGTCAGTGATTTGGTCAGCGCCAGCGTGCCTTCGCTGCCTATCAGCAAGTGGGCCAGATTGACCGATCCGTCGGCGGTGTAGGGGCGCTCGCTCTGGTTGTCGAAGATGTCCAGGTTGTAGCCGCCCACCCGGCGCATGACCTTGGGCCACATGCGCTCCATGGCTGGTTGCAGGCCGGCGGCAAGCGCGCGTACGGCTTCGCCCAGCTCGCGGCTTTGGCCGCTGCTGGCCGCGTGCGGGCCCAACTGCAGCAAGTGGCTGTCCGAGGTCCAGGCCTGCACGCCCAGCACGTTGTGCACCATGTTGCCGTAGGCAATGCTGCGGCTTCCGCAGGAGTTGTTGCCGGCCATGCCGCCCAGCGTGGCCTGCGCGCTGGTGGACACGTCCACCGGGTACCAGAGCTGGTGTTTTTTCAGCGCGGCATTCAGGTGGTCCAGCACCAGACCGGGTTCGACCTCGGCGGTGCGCTGGCCGGCGTCCACGTCGATGATGTTGCGCATGTGCTTGGCGTGGTCTATCACCAGCCCGGTGCCCACCGTCTGGCCACACTGGCTGGTGCCGCCGCCGCGCGCAACAATCGGCACGCCCATGTCGCGGCAGATGTCCAGCGCGGTTTTGACATCCGGCGCGCTGCGCGGGACAAAAACGCCTGTGGGCATCACCTGGTAGATCGATGCATCGGTGGCGTAGCGGCCCCGGTCCGCGCTGGAGAAAAGCACTTCGCCGCAAGTCTCGCTGGCCAGACGGGCGGCCAGCCGGCCCGCCACCTCGTTGCCGGCAAATGAAACCCTGTCGTAGACCTGCGCTGCGTTGCCTTGCGCCACGCGCAGGGGAAGGGGAGCGTTCATGCCTTGACCGGCGGACGCGCCTGGGCCGCCGCGCGCAATTGCTCGACCACCACATCGCGCTTGTTGTTCAGGTGGGTGCGCAGCACAGCCTGCATGGCGGGCGCATCGCGCCGGGTCAGCGCGTCAATCATCTGCTCATGCTCGGCCACGGCGGCTTTCCATTTCTCGCCGTCCTGGTTGGAGCGAAAGCGCAGGGCTTGCAGCCGGGCGTTGACCTGGTTGTAGGTGGCAGTCAGCACAGGGTTCTTGGCCGCGGCATTGATGGCGCGGTGAATCCCGGCATTGAGACGGTAATAGGCGGGCAGATCGCGGCGGGTCCAGGCCGCCAGCATCTCGTAGTGCATGGCCTTGATCTCGGCCAGCTCGGCATCGGTGATGCGCTCGGCAGCCAGCGCGCCCGATTGCGCCTCCAGCCCGGACATCACTTCAAAGGTATTGAGGATGTCGGTTTCTGTCAGCTCCACCGCAATGGCCCCGCGGTTGGGCAGCAGTTCCACCAGGCCTTCGGCGGCCAGCATCTTGATGGCTTCCCGCAGGGGTGTGCGCGAGACCTGGAGCACCTCGCTGAGCTCGCGCTCGTTGAGTTTGGCGCCGGGTGCAATGCGGTTTTCAACCAGCATCTGGCGCAGGCGGTGGGCCGCCTGCTCATGCAGGGCCGCGCGGGGGATGGGGATGATTTCTGCGCTCATTTGTGAATTTTGTATGCAAAAAATAGCCCTGTCAAATGTAAATCTATTCGCAAATAAGTTGACAAAACAATTTTGTATGCAAAAAATGGCGGAATGTTGATTGGAGCCCTGATTTATGTTGACGCTTGATTTTCACCCCACTGGCCGGCACTTTTTGCAGATTCCCGGTCCGTCGCCAGTGCCCGATCGCATCCTGCGTGCGATGAGCCTGCCGACCATTGACCACCGCGGCCCCGAGTTTGCGGCGCTGGGCCTGAAGGTGCTGGCCGATGTTCAGAAAATCTTCAAGACCCGGCAGCCCGTCATCATTTACCCGGCCTCGGGCACGGGCGCCTGGGAGGCTGCGCTGGTCAACACCCTGAGCGCTGGCGATCAGGTGCTGATGTACGAAACCGGCCAGTTTGCGGCGCTCTGGGAAAAACTGGCCACACGTCTTGGCCTGAAGACCGAGGTGATGGCCGATCCGGGCAAAGAGATCTGGCGCCATGGCGTGCGGGCCGACCTGATCGAAGAGCGTCTGAAGGCTGACTCCGGTCATGCCATCAAGGCGGTGTGCGTGGTGCACAACGAAACCTCCACCGGCGTGACCAGCAACATCGCCGCCGTGCGCAAGGCCATCGACGCCGCCAGACATCCTGCACTGCTGCTGGTAGACACCATCTCCGGCCTGGCCTCGGCCGATTACCGGCATGACGAATGGGGCGTGGACGTCACCATCAGCGGCTCGCAAAAAGGGCTGATGCTTCCTCCCGGCATCAGTTTTAACGCAGTCTCTGCCAAAGCCATCGCCGCCAGCAAAACCGCAAAGCTTCCGAAGGCCTTCTGGGCCTGGGACGAAATCATCGAGTCCAACAAAACCGGCTACTGGCCTTCAACACCCAACACCAATTTGCTCTATGGGCTGAGTGAAGCCTGTGACATGTTGCTCGAGCACGGCCTGGACGTCGTCTTTGCACGGCATCAGCGCTGGGCTGAAGGTGTGCGCGCCGCCGTGCGGGCCTGGGGCTTGCAGATTCAGTGTGCCGATCCTGCTGTGTATTCGCCAGTCCTGACCGGCGTGATGATGCCCGAAGGCGTGGATGCCGACGCAGTGCGCAAAATCATTTACGAACGCTTTGACTGCTCGCTGGGCACCGGCCTGGGCAAGGTCAAGGGCAAGATGTTCCGCATCGGCCACCTGGGCGACTGCAACGACCTGACCCTGATGGCCGCATTGTCGGGGTGCGAGATGGGCCTCAAACTCGCCGGCGTCAGGCTGGCAGGCTCGGGCGTGCAGGCCGCCATGGACCATTTTTCAAGCCACGCAGCGGTTGTGCCATTGCGCAAGGCTGCTTGAAGTGCAGACCTGTCATTGCGGGCTTGACCCGCAATCCATGCCCCATGGACCTGAGACGCAGGCGCATGTGAGATGGATCCCGGATCGAGTCCGGGATGACAGCCACAGAGTAAACAAGAGTTAATCCACCGGAGACAACACCATGCAACGCAGAACCCTGATTTCAGCCGCCGCGGCCAGCGCCGCCATCGTCGTCTCGCCCATGCTGCGTGCGCAAACCCTGCCCGCCGGGCCGGTGCGCATTGTGGTGGGCTTTCCGCCGGGCGGTGGCACCGACGCGCTGGCGCGTGTGGTGGGCCAGAAGCTTTCAACCATGTGGAACACCTCCGTCATCATTGAAAACAAGGCGGGCGCTGCGGGCGTGATTGCGGCCGACTTCGTGTCCAAGCAACCTGGCGATGGCAGCACCTTGTTGATGGCCCACATCAACAGCCATGCACTGGCCCCTGCCATGGGACTCAAGCTGAACTACAACGCCGAGCGTGACTTTGTGCCCATCAGCATGGTCGGCATCACGCCCAACATTCTTGTCTGCAACGCCGATCAGCCTGCCAAGACGGTGGCCGATCTCGTGGCGCTGTGTCGGGCCAAGCCGGGGCAGATCAGTTTTGCTTCGGCCGGCGGGGGATCGGCCCAGCACTTTGCGCTGGAGATGTTCAAGCTGCAGGCCAAAATCTTTGCGCTGCACATTCCTTACCGCGGCTCCGGCCCGGCGCTGGTCGACCTGATCGGCGGCCAGGTCAACTACTGCTTTGAAACCATGACCTCGGCTACGCCGCATATCAAGAGCGGCAAGGCGATTGCGCTGGCGCAAACGCGCCTGAAGCGCGCCAAAGGCCACCCCACTGTGCCGACCATGGCCGAGTCCGGCTTTCCCGGTTTTGAAGCCACGGTCTGGTACGGCCTGATGGGCCCGGCCAAAATGCCGCCCGCGATGGTGCAGCGTATGAACGATGACGTCAACAAGGTGCTGGCCATGCCCGACGTGCAGGAGAAGATGGAGCTCTACGGCGCCGAAGACGGTGGCGGCAGCACTGAAAAATTTGCAGCATTCATCCGTGATGAGCAGAAGAAGTGGGCCCAGGTGGCCGCGCAGGCCAAGGTCCGCGTCGACGCCTGAGGTTGATCACCCCGGGCGCCAGATCGTCACCGGTTCAGAGCCAAACAGGGCATCGGCCCTTTAACCATAAGCCTGATGTGCTATTGAATAGATAGCGTAGCGGGCTTTGGCGCGAACCTCCTTTGCGTTTCCCTCAACGCAAGTACACAAAGCAGAAACAAGGAAACCGCAAGCTCGGTTGGTCCGCTGCTTTCCGCCACCACCGCAGGAGTGCGCCTACGCTGTATCGCGCGGCGCACTGATGGCGGACAAGGGCCGGACCTGTCACGCTGTGGCAGTACTCCAGACACCTGCCGGCGGCAAGACCGAAGAAGAAGGAACCCGATGAATCCGCAAGCACCCGAGCAGCCCGCAGAACCCGGCGACAGTCTGGTCATCGTCAATCCGCGAAAGCGCATCAGCCGCCGCGCATCCATCATTGGCCTGGTTGTGGCTGTGCTGGTGGTGCTTGGTGTGGGCTGGCTGGCCTGGTCGCTGACCCACAGGGCGCCTGCCGGTGCCGGTCCGGGTGCAGGTGGAGCAGGGGGCCCTGGTGGAGGCAGAGGCCAGGCCACCACCGTGGGAGTGGCCCGGGCCGAACAGGCCAGCATACCGGTTGTTCTTGAAGCGCTGGGCACTGTGGTGCCACAGGCCACGGTGCGTGTGCGTCCGCAGGTCTCGGGTGTGTTGCAGCAGGTCCTGTTCAAAGAGGGGCAGATGGTCACCAAGGGCCAGTTGCTGGCCACCATCGACCCGCGCCAGTTTGAAATGGCTACCCAGCAGGCGCTGGGCCAGCGCATGCGTGACGAGGCCCAGCTTGAAGCGGCGCGTGTCACCTTGCAGCGCTTTCGCACACTGCTCGAGCAGGACTCGATTGCCCGGCAGGAGGTCGACACCCAGGCCGCGCTGGTCAAGCAGCTGGAGGCAGCGGTGGTCATCTCCAAGGCCAACGAAGGCACCGCCCGGCTCAACCTCGGCTACACCCGCATCGTTGCGCCCATTGCGGGCCGTGTCGGCCTGCGGGTGGTGGACGTGGGCAACGTGGTCAACAGCGGCGACGCCAATGGCGTGGCCTTGCTGACCCAGGTCTCGCCTATCGACGTGGAGTTTGCGGTGCCCCAGGACCAGGCCCCGGCACTGCAGCGTGATGCCTCCAATGCCATGCCTGTCAAGGCGCTGGACCGTACCCGCAGCACGGTGCTGGACACCGGCGTGTTTGCCTCGCTGGACAACCAGGTTGACACACAGACCGGCACGGTGCGTGCCAAGGCGCGTTTCAACAACGCGCAGCAGGCCATGTTTCCCAGCCAGTTTGTCAATGTGCAGCTTCAGTTGCGCACCATTGAAAATGCCGTGGTGGTGCCCGTCGCAGCAGTGCGCACCGGCGCCAGTGGTGACCATGTGTTCATCTTCAACGACGACCGCACCGTCACGCTGCGTCCGGTGACGCGCGGCCAGGCCACGGTTGACAAGGTGCAGATCACCGCCGGGCTTCAGACGGGCGAGCGTGTGATCACCGAAGGCGCAGACCGCCTGAAGGATGGCTCACGCGTCAACCTGCCCGGGGATGCGCCGCGCGCCGGCGGTCGCCGCCAGGGTGCATCTGCACCTGCAGGGGCCTCATCCGGCCCGCGCGGAAGCGGGCAGGGCGGCGAGCGCCGTCGTCAGCGGGCGAGCGCGCCGGGCCAGCCATGAAGGCGCTGGCGCAGCGCCAGCCCTCACCCCCGCCCTCTCCCGGAGGGAGAGGGAGTGAAGAGCCTGCACCCCTGCTCCCCCCCAGAGGGGCAGGAAGTAAATTGCTCCCTCTCCCTCTGGGAGAGGGTTGGGGTGAGGGTGGCCCATGAGCCCGTCACGTCCCTTCATCCTGCGTCCGGTCGCCACCTCGCTGCTGATGCTGGCCATCGTGCTGGCCGGCCTGGTGGGCTTGCGCATGTTGCCACTGTCGGCTTTGCCGCAGGTGGACTACCCCACCATCCAGGTGCAGACGCTGTACCCCGGCGCCAGTCCCGAAGTCATGGCGCAAACCGTCACCGCGCCGCTGGAGCGCCAGTTCGGCCAGATGCCGGGCCTGTCGCGCATGAGTTCCACCAGCGCGTCTGGTGTGTCCATCGTCACCCTGCAGTTTGGTCTGGGCCTGGCGCTGGATGTGGCCGAGCAGCAGGTGCAGGCCGCCATCAACGCCGGCGGCTCGCTGCTGCCGGCTGATTTGCCTGCGCCGCCGATTTACGCCAAGGTCAACCCTGCCGACGCGCCCGTGCTGACGCTGGCCATCACCTCCGACACCCTGCCGCTGACCGAGGTACAAAACATCGTCAACACCCGGCTGGCGCTCAAGATCAGCCAGGTCAGCGGCGTGGGGCTGGTGGCGCTCTCGGGCGGCCAGCGACCGGCCATGCGCATCCAGGTCGACACGCGCGCGCTGGCCTCTTACGGCCTGACGCTGGACGGTGTGCGCACCGCCATCACCGCTGCCAATGCCAATGGGGCCAAGGGCAGCATCGACGGCCCCACGCGGGCCTACACCATCAACTCGAATGACCAGTTGCTGACGCTGGCCGATTACACCAAGCTGGTCGTGGCCTTTCGCAACGGCGCGCCGGTGCGGCTCAGCGACGTGGCCCAGGTGGTCGAAAGCGCAGAAAACGTCAAGCTGGGTGCCTGGTCGGTCGTGTCGGGCCAGCTCAAGCCGGCCATCATTCTCAATGTGCAGCGCCAGCCCGGCGCCAACGTCATCGCCACGGTAGACGCCATCAAGGCGCGCCTGCCAGAGTTGACGGCCAGCCTGCCCACCGCACTCAAGGTCGATGTGCTGTCCGACCGCACCACAGGCATCAGGGCCTCTGTGCACCATGTGCAGATCGAGTTGCTGCTGGCGGTGGTGCTGGTGGTGCTGGTGATTTTTGCCTTTTTGCACAGCCTGCGCGCCACCGTCATTGCCAGCCTGGCAGTACCGATCTCGCTGATAGGCGCCTGCGGCGCGATGTATTTGCTGGGCTACAGCCTGAACAACCTCTCGCTGATGGCATTGACGATTGCCACCGGCTTTGTGGTCGATGACGCCATCGTCATGATTGAAAACATCTCGCGCCACATCGAGGACGGTGAGCCGCCCATGCAGGCCGCCATGAAGGGCGCCACCGAGATTGGTTTCACCATCATTTCGCTGACCGTCTCGCTGATTGCGGTGCTGATACCCCTGCTCTTCATGGGTGATGTGGTGGGTAGGCTGTTCCGCGAGTTCGCGGTCACGCTGGCCATCACCATCCTGATCTCGATGGTGGTCTCGCTGACGCTGGTGCCCATGATGTCGGCGCGCTGGCTCAAGGCCATCCCCGAAAGCCATGCCAACCAGCGCGGCTGGAGCGGCAAGGTGCAGCGCTTCTTTGACCGCGTGGTGGAGCGCTACGACGTGGCGCTGGGCTGGGTCTTGCTGCGCCAGCGCCTGACCCTGCTGGTGGCGCTGGCCACCCTGGTGCTGACCGTGCTGCTGTATGTGCTGATTCCCAAAGGGCTGTTCCCGACGCAAAACACCGGCCAGTTGCAGGCGCGGGTCGAGGCTACGCAGTCGATCTCCTACACCCGCATGGCGCAGCAGCAGCAGGAGGTGGCGCGCCTGCTGATGGAAGACCCGGATGTCGCCACGCTGAGCAGCTTTGTCGGTGTGGACGCGGCCAACAACACCATGCTGCACACCGGCCGCATGCTGATCAACCTGAAAAGCTCGCGTGGCAACCAGGACGAGATCATGGACAGGCTCAAGCGCACGGCCCAGCGTGTGGCCGGCATCACGCTGTATTTGCAGCCGGTGCAGGACCTGACCATAGACGCCGAGTCCGGCCCCACGCAATACCGCTTTTCGCTGGAGTCCGCCGACAACGCCACGGTGGTGGAGTGGGCCACACGCCTGTCGCAAAAGCTGCAGGAGACCAGGCAAGTGCGTAACGTCGTATCCGACGCCTCCATTCTTGGTGCGGCGGTGTATGTGGACATAGACCGCGACACCGCAGCCCGCCTGAACATCACCGCCTCCAGCATTGACGAGGCGCTGTACAGCGCGTTTGGCCAGCGCATTGTCTCGACCATCTTCACCGAGACCAACCAGTACCGGGTCATTCTGGAAGCGCGGCCCGACAGCCAGGCCTCGCCGGCCTCGCTGGGCATGGTGCAGCTGCGCACATCTTCGGGTGAAGCCACGCCGCTGTCTGCCGTGGCCAAAATCACCGAGCGGCGAGCGCCGCTGCAAATCACCCACGTGGCTCAGTACCCGGCGACCACGGTGGGTTTTGACACCGCGCCCGGCGTATCGCTGGGCAGCGCGGTTGAAAGCATTCGCGACGCCGCCAAAGAGATCAAGCTGCCCGCAGGCGTGACCATGACTTTTCTGGGCGCATCCGGCGCTTACGAGTCCTCGCTGTCCAACCAGCTGTGGCTGATTCTGGCGGCCATCATCTGTGTGTACATCGTGCTTGGGGTGCTGTACGAGAGCTACATCCACCCGCTGACGATTCTCTCGACACTGCCCTCGGCGGGCGTGGGCGCTCTGCTCATGCTCATCATCACCGGCAATGACCTCGGGGTGATAGGCGTCATCGGCATCATTCTCCTGATCGGCATCGTCAAGAAAAACGCAATCATGATGATTGACTTTGCGATTGACGCGGAGCGCACCCAGGGCAAGTCGCCCGAGGACGCGATCCGCCAGGCCGCGCTGATGCGCTTCCGGCCCATCCTCATGACCACCCTGGCTGCCCTGTTTGCGGCGGTGCCCCTGATGCTGGGATGGGGTGAGGGCGCAGAGTTGCGCCGGCCGTTGGGCCTGGCGATTTTTGGCGGCCTGATCCTGAGCCAGTTGCTCACGCTGTTCACCACACCGGTGATTTATTTGGGGTTCGATCGCTTGGGGCGGCGGTGGCGCAAGCCCTCTCCCCAACCCTCTCCCGCAGGCGGGAGAGGGAGTGACTCGCCCCCTCTCCCGTCTGCGGGAGAGGGCGGGGGTGAGGGAGCCAAGCCATGAACCTCTCCGAGCCCTTTGTCCGCCGCCCCATTGCCACGGTCCTGCTGACCATAGGCATTGCGCTGTCCGGCATAGGCGCATTTTTCCTGCTGCCGGTCGCTTCACTGCCGCAGGTGGACTACCCGGCGATTTCTGTCAGTGCCAGCCTGCCCGGCGCCAGCCCTGACACCATGGCCACCAGCGTCGCCACGCCGCTGGAGCGGCGTCTGGGCACGATTGCCGGCGTCAATGAAATGACGTCGAGCAGCAGCAATGGCTCCACCCGCATCAGCCTGCAGTTCGAGCTCAACCGCAACATCGATGCTGCGGCGCGCGAGGTGCAGGCCGCCATCAACGCCTCGCGCGCCGACCTGCCGTCCACCCTGCGCAGCAACCCGACCTACCGCAAGGCCAACCCGTCGGCTGCGCCGGTGATCATCCTGGCGATGACCTCGCCGACACGCTCGCCCGGTCAGATTTATGACGCTGTCTCCAATGTGGTGCAGCAAAAATTGGCCCAGGTCAGTGGTGTGGGTGATGTGGAGCTGGGTGGCGGCTCGCTGCCTGCGGTCCGCGTTGAATTGCTACCCTTTGCGCTCAACAAATACGGCATCAGCACCGAGGACGTGCGCGCCTCCCTGCAAGCCGGCAGCGCCAACCGGCCCAAGGGCGACATTGAAGGCTCGGGCCGTCGCCTGCAGATTTACACCGGCACCGGCCAGCGCGGCGAAGCCAGGGTGTCTGCCGCCGACTACAAGGGCCTGGTGGTGGCCTGGCGCGACGGCGCGGCGGTGCGCCTGTCCGATGTGGCCGAGGTGGTGGACAGCGTGGAAAACGTCAACACGCTGGGCCTGTTCAATGGCGACCCGGCGGTGGTGGTGCTGGTCACCCTGCAGCCCGGGGCCAATGTGATCAAGACGGTGGACGGCGTGCGCGCCTTGCTGCCCGAGCTTCAGTCGCAGTTGCCCAAAGACATCAAGCTCTCGGTGGCTTCGGACCGCACCAACTCCATTCGCTCGGCGCTGCACGAGGTTGAGATCACGCTGCTGATTGCCGTGGCCCTGGTGGTGCTGGTGGTCAGCGCCTTCCTGCGCAGCGTGCGCGCCACCATCATCCCGGCGGTGGCGACGGTGGTCTCGTTGCTGGGTACCTTTGGCGTGATGTACCTGCTGGGCTTTTCGCTGAACAACCTGAGCCTGATGGCGCTGACCGTGGCCACCGGCTTTGTGGTGGACGACGCCATCGTCGTACTTGAAAACACCGCACGCCACATTGAAGCCGGCATGGACCGCTTCAAGGCCGCGCTGCTGGGCGCGCGCGAGGTGGGTTTTACCGTGCTGTCCATCAGCCTGTCGCTGGTGGCGGTGTTCATTCCGCTGCTGTTCATGGGCGGGCAGGTCGGGCGCTTGTTCCGCGAGTTCGCGGTCACGCTGTCGGCAGCAGTGATGATCTCGCTGCTGATCTCGCTGACCACCACACCCATGATGTGCGCCTGGCTGTTGCGGCCCGAATCTGAAGGCAAGCAGCCGGGGCGTGTGGCCCGCTGGTTTGAGCGCGGTTTTGACCGGCTGCACCGTGGTTATGCGCACAGCCTGGACTGGGCGCTGCATGCGCGTTGGGTGGTCATGGCGATTCTGGGCCTGGTGGTGGTGCTCAACGTCTACCTGTTTGTCATGATTCCCAAGGGATTTTTCCCCACGCAGGACACCGGCCAGATCCAGGGCGGGCTGCGCGCCGACCAGAGCATTTCTTTCCAGGCCATGCAGGAAAAACTCAAGGCGCTGGTGGACATCATCCGTGCCGACCCGGCGGTGGACACGGTGGTCGGATTTACCGGCGGTGGTCGCGCGGGCGGTGGCTTTCTTTTTGTGAACCTCAAGCCGGCCTCAGAGCGCACCGAGAAGGGCCAGGCCGTCATCGCGCGCCTGCGGCCCCAACTGGCCACGGTCACCGGCATCAGCCTGTTTCTCAACCCGGTGCAGGACCTGCGCATGGGCGGGCGCTCCAGCAACTCGACCTACCAGTACACCCTGAAAAGCGACAAGGTGGCCGACCTGCGCCAGTGGGCCACGCGCCTGGCGGACGCCATGAAGCAGCAGGAGGCCCTGGTGGACGTGGACACCGACCAGCAGGAAAACGGTGTGGAGTCGTATGTGGAAGTTGACAAGGACAGCGCGGCGCGTCTGGGCATCACCTCGCGCGACGTGGACAACGCGCTGTACAACGGCTTTGGCCAGCGCCAGGTGGCCACGATTTATGACGAGCTCAACCAGTACCGGGTCATCATGGGCGTGGCGCCGCGCTACATACGCAGCCCGGAGTCGCTCAAGGACATTTATGTGCCTGCCCGGCCTCCTGCGGACGCAAGCGCAACCACCACGACGAGTACCACATCAAGCACTGCAGCCACTACAACGGCGGCTTCCAGCACCACCATCAACCCCGCGCTGCGCGACCAATCCACCGGCCAGGCACTGAGTGGCGGGGCACGCACCATGGTGCCGCTGTCGGCCATTGCCAGGTTTTCAGAGCGGCCCACAGCCAGCTCGGTGGCGCACCAGGACGCCGAGCTGGCCACGACCATCTCTTACAACCTGGCCGAGGGCAGCACCCTGGCCGACGGGCAGGAGGCAGTGCGCCGGGCCGAGGCGTCCATCAGCATGCCCATCAATGTGCGCGGCAGTTTTCAGGGGACGGCGCGCGCCGCCCAAGCCTCGCAGCAAGAGCAGCCCTTGCTGATTCTTGCCGCCATCGTGGTCATCTACATCGTGCTGGGCATTCTGTATGAAAGCCTGGTGCACCCCATCACCGTGCTGTCCACCTTGCCGTCGGCCGGTGTGGGCGCGGTGCTGGCGCTGCTGATCTTCAGGCTGGATTTTTCCATCATGGCGCTGATCGGGCTTTTCCTGCTGATAGGCATCGTCAAGAAAAACGCCATTCTCATCATCGACTTTGCGCTCGACGCCGAGCGCTCGCGCGGCCTCTCACCGCTGGACGCGGTGCGCGAAGCCTGCCTGCTGCGCTTTCGGCCCATCCTCATGACCACGCTGGCCGCCATGCTGGGTGCGCTGCCTCTGGTCATTGGCTTTGGTGAGGGCGCAGAACTGCGCCGCCCATTGGGCATTGCCATCGTGGGCGGCCTGATTGCCAGCCAGGTGCTCACGCTGCTGACCACACCCGTGGTCTACCTGCTGATGGACAAGCTGCGCCGCCGCAGCCCGCAAGAGCGCGAGCTGGCCCGCCATGACACCCACCCTGACATACAAGCTGCCTGAGGTCACCATGCGACGATCACTTACTTTGCCCCCCAGACTCAGCGCACTGGCGCTTGCGCTGCTGCTGGCCGGCTGCGCCGTTGGCCCGCGTTACGAGCAGCCGCCCACAGTGGACACACCAGCCGCCTTCAAGCAAGGGCAGGGCGAGTGGGTGCGCGCCGTGCCTGCCGATACGCTGGAGCGCGGCCCGTGGTGGCAGCTTTTCAACGACCCGCTGCTCAACGATCTGGCTTCACGCGTGGAAGTCAACAACCAGAACATTGCCATCGCGGTGGCCAGTTATGCGCAGGCCAGGTCGCTGGTGGCCGAGCAGCGCGCCTCGCTGTTTCCGACCGTCACGCTGGATGGCGGCGCCAACCGTTCCGGCGGGCGCGGCACGACGGTTGAGCGCAACAACTACAAGGTCAACATAGGCGCGAGCTGGGAGCCCGATGTCTGGGGCCGGCTGCGCCGCACGGTAGACAGCGCCCGCGCCGGCGAGCAGGCCAGCCTGGCCGACCTGGCAGCGGCGCGCCTGTCGGCTCAGGGTGAGCTGGCCATCAACTACTTTGGCATCCGCCTGCAGGACGCGCAGCGCGCGCTGCTGGCGCAAACCATCACCGGCTACCAGCGCACGCTGCAGATCACCAACAACCGCTACACCGCCGGCGTGGTGCCCCGTACCGATGTGCTGCAGGCTGAAACCCAACTGGCCAACGCCCAGGCCGACATGCTGGGCCTGGAGCGCCAGCGCGCGCAGC
Organism: Polaromonas sp.; assembly: GCA_021731285.1. Classification (GTDB taxonomy): domain Bacteria; phylum Pseudomonadota; class Gammaproteobacteria; order Burkholderiales; family Burkholderiaceae_C; genus Polaromonas. The sequence continues at coordinate 24,208 of JAKFXR010000017.1, forward strand.
TTGAGCACGCGATTGCCGTGCTGGTGGGCGTGGCTCCGGGCAACTTCACGCTGCCCGTGCAGGGCACGCTGCTGCTGACCGTGCCTGACGTGCCGATTGAGGTGCCGTCGGTGCTGCTGCAGCGCCGGCCCGACATTGCCGCTGCCGAGCGGCGTGTGGCACAGGCCAATGAGCAGATCGGCATAGCGCAGTCGGCCTATTACCCCAGTCTGGGTTTGTCGGGCTCGGCAGGTTTTGGCGCGTCACGCCTGGGGGACTTGTTCAACGCGTCCAATCTGGTGTGGGCGCTGGGCATCTCTGCGGCGCAAACGCTGTTTAACGCCGGCGCCACCACGGCCAGGGTGCAGGGCACACGCGCTGCCTTTGATGAAGCCGTGGCCAGGTACCGGCAGACGGTGCTGGTGGCGTTTCAGGACGTTGAAGACCAGCTGGTGGCCTCACGCGTGCTGGGCCAGCAACTCGCGCTGCGCCAGCAGGCGGCCCGCGCGGCCGATCTGGTGGAGCAGCAGGTGCTTAACCGCTACCAGGCCGGGCAGATCAACTACACCGAAGTCATCAACGCCCAGGCCACCGCTCAAAACGCGCGCCGCAACTTGCTGCAACTGCAGGTGGACAGGCAGGTGGCTGCGGTCGCGCTGATCCAGTCGCTGGGAGGCGGTTGGCGCGGTTTGTAAGAGCAAAAATCGGCTTTCTGCCCTTTGATGACGGGATTAGTTTGCTATCAATAATGTAGTGCGTGACCGAGTCTGTCATCCCGGACTCGATCCGGGATCCATGCCTCGCGGGCCGCGGGTTTAGGGGACATGGATTGCGGATCAGGTCCGCAATGACAAACTCCTTAACCCGGCACCGGCGTCTTGGGCGTGTAGTCGCAATACGGAGCCACGGCACACTGCCAGCACATGGGCTTGCGTGCAACGCACACATAGCGGCCGTGCAGGATGAGCCAGTGGTGCGCGTCCACCAGGTACTCGGGCGGTATGCGCTTGAGCAGTTTCAGCTCCACTTCCAGCGGCGTCTTGCCCGGCGCCAGGCCGGTGCGGTTGCCCATGCGGAAGATGTGGGTGTCCACCGCCATGGTGGCTTCGCCAAAGGCCGAGTTGAGCACCACGTTGGCTGTCTTGCGGCCCACGCCGGGCAGGGCTTCCAGCGCCTCGCGGCTGCGCGGCACCACGCTGTTGTGCTGCTCCACCAGCATGCGGCAGGTCTCCATCAGGTGTTTGGCCTTGCTGCGGTACAGGCCTATGGTCTTGATGTAGCTCTCCAGCCCCTCCAAGCCCAGGTCAAGAATCTTTTGCGGCGTGTTGGCCACGGGGAAGAGCTTGCGCGTGGCCTTGTTGACGCTCACGTCCGTCGCCTGCGCGCTCAACAGCACCGCGGCCAGCAGCTCAAACACGCTTGTGTATTCCAGCTCAGTCACCGGCATGGGGTTGGCGGCTTTCAGCGTTTCAAAAAACGGGGCGATGTCGGCAGTTTTCATGGAAGCTCTGCAATGAATTGTTCAGCCTGGGCCAGCATGCCGGCGCGTATGGGGTTGAACACCCGCGCCGGAAATCCCTTGGGCAAGTTCGCCGCCACCCGCTCCAGCGCATCAGGCACCTGCAGCACCAGCGCCACCATGTGGTCAAAGGCGTCGGGCACGCCGCTTTGCTGCGCCAGCAGTTGCCAGTGGCGGGTGCGGATCTCGTGCAGGTGGTAGTGCGTGTTCTTGCTGCGCAGGGCCATGGCCAGCTTGGCGAGACGCGGATGCACCTGGTTCGGCCCGGTGCCCATGATGGGCCAGACCGACAGCACGTCGTACAGCGGTGTCATGTGAAAGCCGCCCCCGCGCTCCAGAAAGATGGAGAAGTTTTTGGCATGACCATCGGTGGCGGCCATCAGCCAGAAGGCGAGTTGGGCTTTGACGAAGCTGAGGCGGTCTTCGTTGGCGCGGGTGCTGCCACCCAACAAGGCCAGGGCAGCCTTGATGCCCGGCCCGCCATCGCTTTCGTATTTCAGATCCCCCGGCGTGGCGGTGGCCTGGCAAAAGTCTTCCTGGGGCAGGCGGGCAATCCATTTGCCGTCGTCCATCCAGCGGCGGTCAAAGCGCTCAACGATCAACACTTTCTGGCGGCCAAATTGGGCCATTTGCGTGGGCGCTACCGCGAAGCCCAGCGCTGCAAGCAGGGTTGCGCACAGCCACTCGTTTTCAACCGAGTCGCTCATGTCGGCGCGGATGTTGCCCACCAGTCCCAGCGGCAATTTGAAAATGTGCGTGGTGGGTGTCGCCATGGCGGGCAGGTGCCAGTGCTCGCCCACGCGCAGCAGAGCGGTTTTCTCCTGTGCGCCGGCAATTGAAATGCGAAAGTCGTCAATCAGGGAACGATTGACATCGCCATCGCTGGTAACGTCTTCGAGCAGCTTTTCCACCTGGCTGTCCACCAGCGGATAGCTCTCAATCTGGTCGTGTGGCGGTGGAGCTTGCCCAGCAGGCATCAGCTGCAATGCGCCTACGCAGTCGCGCCCAATAGCGGCCAGCAGGTCTGGCGCACGGGTGGAGGCGGTTTTGAACCTGCGCCGCAACCTTTCGCGGATGCGGGTGCTGTCCGGCAACAGGTTGTCAAAGTAGTTCTCTACGCTGGCCCCCATCACTTCGCCGCCGCCCGCAGGCATGGGCAGCGAAACCGACAGTGCCCGCGCGTTGGGCGACTGGCTCCAGCCATCGGCATACCGAAAGCCCGGTGTGCCCGTGCGCGACCAGAACCACACGCCCACGTGCTGGCCGTTCATCCATACATCAAGATCAGGAAATGCCATATGCGTTGAGAGCCTGGCTTACCAATCGGCTGAAGGTGTGTTCACCTGGGGTGCAGGCGATGGCGTTGGGCTTGCATATCGCTTCGTATCAGCCAGCAGAACCCGCGCATCCAGGGCATGCAGCACCTGCAGCAGTTGATCAAGGCTGACAGCGCCCGGGTTTTTCTCAATGTCTGCAATGCGGACTTGCTTCACGCCCACACGCTCGCCAAGTGCAGTTTGCGTCAGGCCGCGTGCCTTGCGCAGCGACTTGATGTGCACCGACAGCTGGGCTGAAGTCTGTACCGGAAAGGTCTGAAGGGTAGTCATACAAATACCGCCTTAAGGAGATATTTGCATATTATTGTTTTAGAACGATAAAGTCAAATTATCGTTTTAATACGATGTGAACGTGCCCCGCGCCATTGGCCCGCGAGGCATGGATCCCGGGTCAAGCCCGGGATGACAGCGGGGCCCGGGACGACAAAGCCCGCTCACCCCGCCTTGCGAATCGTCCCCTGCGCTGCGGCGCACAGCGTGCGCTCTTCCCCGCGCACCATAAAAACATCACACCGGCACACTGCCTGCGTTTTGCCGCTGCCTACCACCGTGGCCACGGCCACCAGGCGGTCGGCGTCTTTGGCGGGGCGCAGGTAGTTGATCTTGTACTCCGAGGTCACCGAGTCCCCCAGCACCGAGCCGCCCGCAAAGGTGAGGGCGTTGTCGGCCAGGTACGACAGCACGCCACCGTGCACAAAGCCGTGCTGTTGCAGCAGGCCGGGTACCACCGGCAGGGAGATTTCTGCGTGCCCCGGAGAAAACGCATCAAGCTGCGCGCCCAGCAGGGTGCTGAAGGCCTGCTTGGCCAGCACCTGTTGGCCAAAGGGCAGGATGTTGACGGGATCAGCGGACATGCAGCCTCCAGGGCAAGGATTGGGGCACGCGACGGCCACCCGCTGCAAACCAGTGCAGCAGCCGCACATAGGCGGGCCAGGGCACGGCCTTGGGCGGGTTGCCCAGTGATATTTGCGCCTGCGACAGCGCGTCTTCCAGCAGGGCGTTGTGCAGGTGTTTGATGGCCAGTGGCCAGGTCAGCAGGGCAAGGCCGCGCAGGGTCATTTCAATGCGGTGCTCCAGCACGCAATGCGCGGGCGTGGCCTCCAGCACCTCAAAGCCATGCCAGCCGTCAAAGCCCCTGGGCGCGGTGAAGCGAAAGCGCACCATCTGCCCCGGGGCGTAGGCCTCCACAAAGTAGCCAATCGGCCCGTGCCCACCGGCGGCGCCCACGCCCAGCGGCCGGTTCAGCTTCAGGCGCGGCCAGGCCTGGCCTGGCCACAGTGCGTCGCTGGGGGAGGCCAGCGAATCAATCAAATCGCCTACCTGCTCGGGCGGGGCGTACAGCAGGCGTTGATGAACATTGACCACTTTCATAAAACCACTCCTTCGTAAATTTGATTCAGGCCGCCACGGCCATCCACGCGCCATGCTCCAGCGCGGCGCGCACCTTGGGGGCCACGGCGGGTTTGGCCTGGGCCACCCAGTGCTGGGTGAGCGACAGCGCCGGTGAAAACACCAGCGCCATCCACACCGGGAAGGGCATGGCCCGCATCTCGCCGGCCTCTGTCTGCCGGCCCACCCACAGGGCCAGCGCGCCAAAGGCATCCGCGTTGGCCGCGCCGCGCTCGGTGCCTTCTGCCATGCCCTCCGTCACGCCATCGATGCGGCGCAGCTTGTGCAGCAGGCGCGCCTGCTCCGGGTGCTGCAGCACCCACTGGATGTAGGCACGTATCAGGCCCTTCACACCGGCCTCGGCCGTGGCGTTGCCGGCAATCGGTGGCAGCAGCGCCGCATGAAAGTCGCGCAGGGTGTGGGCATACAGCGCATCGGCCAGCAGTGCCTTGGTCGGAAAGTGGTGGTACAGGCTGCCGTTGCTCACACCGGCCTCGACCCGCACCATGTCCATGGAGGCAGCGGAAAAGCCGTGCGCCAGAAACACCTTGGTGGCGGCGTCCAGCAGTTTGTCTTTGGTGGTGGTGGGCTCCATGACTGGAGTATTACTCTAGACCAACACTCTGTCAAGCGCCCCGGTTGCATGCCCCGTCCAGCGCCAGCCTGCGCGAAATTGGCGACAATGCCCCCAGGAAAACCGTGAAAGTAAAACCCCCATGCCTTTGCAATTTGCCGACCGCCTGAACAACGTAGAAACATCCGCCATCCGTGAGCTGTTCAAACTGCTGGGCAAGCCCGGCATCATCAGCTTTGCGGGCGGTTTCCCCGACAGCGCCATGTTTGACGTGCAGGGCATCAAGGAAGCCGCCAACCAGGCCCTGACAGAAGAAGCCGGCGGTGCATTGCAGTACGGCGCCACAGAAGGCTACAACCCCCTGCGTGAACAACTGGCCGCCTTCATGGGCACCAAAGGTGTAGCCGTGGCACCCGATGGCCTGATCGTTACCACCGGCAGCCAGCAGGCGCTGGACCTGCTGGGCAAAACCATGATCAGCCCCGGCGACAAAGTCATTGTCGAAGGCCCAACCTTTCTGGCCACCATTCAGTGTTTTCGCCTGTATGGCGCAGAACTGATCAGCGCACCCATAGATGCCAACGGCGTGGACACCGAAGCGCTGGACCAACTGATGGCCAAACACAAACCCAAGTTTGTGTATTTGATTCCCACCTTTGGCAACCCCAGCGGCGCACTGCTGAGCCTGGAGCGCCGCAAGAAAGTGCTGGAGCTGGCAGTGAAGTACCAGACGCTGATTGTGGAAGACGACCCCTATGGCGACCTCTACTTCAACGCCGCGCCACCGCCCAGCATCCTGGCCCTGAGCAAAGACGTGCCCGGCAGCCGCGAACTGATCGCCCACTGCGGCAGCATGAGCAAAGTCCTCAGCCCCGGCCTGCGCGTCGGCTGGATGATCGGCCCCGCAGAGCTGCTGGCCAAAGCCACGATGTGCAAACAGTTCAGCGACGCCCACACCAGCACCTTCGCTCAGGCCACGGCAGCGCAATACCTCAAGGCCGGCCGCATGCCCGCCACCCTGGCCAATGTGCGCAAGGTCTATGGCGAGCGCGCCAAAACCATGGGCGCAGCGCTCAAGCGCGAACTGGGTGACGCGGTTGAATTTACCCAGCCACAAGGCGGCCTGTTCTTCTGGGCACGATTGACGGGTGCAAACGGCAAGACCAAAGACGCGGGTGAGTTTGCAAAAAAAGCGATTGAGCAGGGCGTGGCCTTTGTGCCTGGGGCGCCGTTTTATGCGGAGAGCCCGGACATGAGTACTTTCCGGCTTAGTTTTGCTACTGCGGATGTGGGGAAGATTGAAGAGGGTGTGGGGCGGTTGGGGAAGGCTCTATAGCCGGACGGACTTATGGACCTCATTCGGTTGGAATAGTTTTAGCTCGACTTGAGCCAACTGATCTGCAGCAGCCGGCAGGGCAGGGTTATGTCGCCTTAACAGGCAAAGTGATAGCGACCTAACAGACGAATTTTCAAGCCTCTATCCTTCAATTGGGGGATAGAGACTTCTAGCGAACGACTTACCATGTGTTCTTTCTATTTGTAGTTTCGGTGTGACTTTACGGGACAAACCTGTCCATCCGCAGCCAGCAAGAGGAGCAATTAGTGAGAATTAGCGCTATCGCAGCAGCAGATATTTTTCCAATTAAGACATTCCAAGTTGAAGGACTCTCCGATCTTGTTGTTATCGCAGGACCTAACGGCGTTGGAAAAACTAGGCTGATCAACGGGCTTTTGGCCCATTTTCGGAATTCGAAGACTGGAAATGTTTCATTTAACGTAGAGGCCACTGACGAATCAGAGCGTTCCGTTTGGGGACAATCGGCCCTAAATACGTCTAAACCTGATGAAGCACAAAAGCTACGAGCTTTGCTGCAACAGAATAAGACTAGACGCAATCTCAAGAGCGCCATCATTTACTACGAAAGCAGCCGATCAATTCAAAATGTTCAACCGTTAAGCTATCAATTTGAATATGCCGATCCTTGGGATGAAGCTGTCGGTTGGGATCTTTCATTCGGAGGCCTAGCTGGTAGATGGCAGGACACTCAGCACGCTATCTTCAAGAAAATTCAAAGCCAGAAAATGTCTATTGCAAGTCGGGCGATACAACTTCGAAACGACGGGCATGCGGTTATGAATTTGGAATTTTCTGATCCTTTAGAACCATTCAAAGAGGCTTTCGAAAGTCTCTTAGGGCCCAAAAAACTGCACAGCGTCGACATTCAGAATCAGCAGCTTTTGTACTCTGAAGGTGGTCAAACAAGAGAGGTGTCTTCGCTGAGCAGCGGAGAACGCGAAGTCTTAACAATCACATTCGACTTCTTATTGCGGAAGCCTTCACATTGCATTGTTTTCTTCGATGAGCCGGAGCTTCATCTACACCCGGAACTCCTCTCAAGACTGGTAAACACCTTACGTGCTGTCGGGGTGCACAACCAGTTCATCTTTATCTCTCATTCACCTGACATCATATCGGCGTCACTGAATGACTCTGTCGTGTTCTTAACACCTCGAAAACCTGATGATGGAAACCAGGCTGTCATGCTGGGATCAAAAGCGGATGCGACAGAAGCGCTACATAGACTTGGACAATCTATTGGAATAGTCTCTCTCGGAAAGAGGATTGTGCTTATCGAGGGCACGGAGTCGAGCCTCGATAAGCAAACGTATTCATATTTATTAAAGAATAGATTCCCCAGCTTAGTTTTGCAGGCCAGTGGGGGGAAAGGCAATTTACAGTCATTCAGCAAAGTCGCCACAGAGGTTCTTGATAAAACTCTTTGGGGGATCCGTTTCTATATGCTCGCTGATCGTGATGCGGCGCCCACGCAAAAGCAGCACACCCAGTCAACCAGTTTAAGAGTGCTTGATCGCTATCACCTAGAGAATTACTTTTTAGATTCTGTCGTGCTGTCCAAATGCTTTGAAGACATGGAGCCAAATGATTCTTGGCTGCGCTCTTCAGTCGCCATTGAAAAAAGCCTACGTGAAATTGCGCACTCCCAAATCGGATACGCAGTGGCCCTGATTGAGGCGAAGCGTCTTCGCGACGCTGTAGGAAACGTTGATTTGATGCCAAGCGGCGCCCACATCATGGATGTTGAAGCGCTCGCTAACGCCTTAACAATGGCAGCAAAATCGGAGCAAGCTCGTGTTAATGGCGCCCTTGAGCCGATTGCCGCCGAGCAGCTTGTTCGACAGACCCATGCAAGGCTTAGTGCGCTGCTGGAGACGGACGGCGACGCCTGGAAAGTTGATTTTCCCGGAAAACCGATTCTTGCAGCCTTCGCGAACAAGGCAAAAATGCCTGAGGGACGTTTGAAAGCGTTGTATCTGGCAAAGGCGGAACTGGTGGCCGCTAGTCCGTTTGCAGAAATTGTTGATATTTTCCAGTCCTTTGCCGCTGATGGCGAAAGTCCCATCGGATAATTCCTAACGTAGACCACTACTGCGAGAAATTCGGGGTAAGAATCCAATTTTTCTTGCAGAAATAGACTTTGCAGAAAAATGTTACGGAGGCTAGAACAGAGGTCTTTGCGAAGTGGAGCAGATTCGGACAGATCATGACATTTGCATGACTTAGTGATGCTCTTAGAGAACAACATGAATTCATCAGAAAAATCATCATCGATTAAGAACCCTTTAGTTATGGTGGGGGTCTTTGCGAGCATTTCCGAGTTAGCAATGTCAGTAGTCCTGACGCAATTACCCAGCAATCTTCAAGAAAAATTCTTATGGTTTGTGATGGGGTTCCCATCTGTGCTCATATGTATTTTCTTCTTCATTTTGTATAAAAGACCGGCGGTGTTCTTCTCTCCCTCTGACTACAGCAGGCAGGAGCTCTACGTCTCTTCCATAGGTGCTACTTCGCAAGTGCCGGAGTTGACTATCAAGATGAGGCAATTGGAAGAAACAGTTGTCGCGCTTCAAGCGTTCATTGGGTCGTCAAAAGAAATAGAAAACGGAGCTACAGACCTTTCAAAGGCGCTGAAATCAATTGATTTCAATTTTCGACTTGAGGCCAACCCCTTCTTTGCTCACATGAAAAATGAGCTAAAAATTGAGCCAGAATTAATAATGGACATAGTGAAATCGGAAACTGATCTAACGCAAGTCGCAGCAAAAATTGCCAAAATCAGCGAGAAGAAAGCTGATAGGTTTCGAATTTTAGTAACCTCATTCCCAGATGCGGCCAGTGACTTTTTGCAACTTAAAGAGCTTGTGACCAAGGGCGAAGAATGATTTCCGGAATATTTTTTGTTGAATTTTTCTCAAGTATGAATGATGCAGGCAGAGGGCTTGCTGTCGTAACTGATGGTCAAATTAACGGCGGGGATGTTACCTACCTATACCGCGGAAGAATCGATGTTTACGGAGGGCAAGCAGTCGCCAATATTGAAGTAACTCACTACCGCGGTGAATTAAATTCGGTGTTTGGTCCGTTGAGATCATTCAGGCTCAATCTCGCTGGCAAGGTTGAGGTTGACGGGCTCTCGTTTGACTTGGGCGGTGGCGTTCAGGGAATTCCAGGGACTGTAATCAGAATTGTTGGGAAGAAGGTCGCCGAGCTATATGACTCTACGGACTAGTCGATAAGGCGACTTGCGACGCAGGCAACGCGATGAGTCTGAATGAGAGTAACTTTCGGATCGCCAACCAGCTTGGCCACCGGTACGTAAAAAAGTCGGCTGCGTTATCCAACAGGCTTTTTTGATTGAATACTGGTTGACCGATTAGCCGGCAGACTGCTCGTCCTTGCCCATTTCCCCAGCATCGACATCTGGCTCTTCCGCCTGTGGTTGCATGTGCGGCTTCCTCCCCGGCTGAACAGCATGCTCCGCACCTGGCGCGATCTCTTCTCCGCGGTGCTTCTTTTCCTGCTGAACTTTTTTGTCGTGAGCGACGTTGCGTGGGTCTGTCATGGGGGTCCTGTGGTGGTGGAGTAAGCAGGGCCTGAATGAACCTGTGCTTCTACAGTGCGCGCCCCGCGAGACTGCTACCACCCCCACAACACCTGAGTGCCTGTGGGAGAGGTCCCACGTCAAGCTCAACCTCAAGCACTCATGCGTTCAGACGATACGTCTAAACCAGAGCAGCGAGAGAGCCCCCGCTGCTAGCGCAAACGCCGCCGCCAGCAAAGCCACCAAGCCACTGACCTCCGTCTCCCGCGTCTGCACCTGCACCCGTGAGCCCAGGTTCTCGTAAACGCTGCGCAGCGCTTCCGCCGTGCCTGCATGGTGGTACTCGCCGCCGGTCATGCGGGCTACCTCGCGCATGGTCGGTTCGTCCAGTTGCAGGTAGATGGGCATGTCTTCGTATCCTCCCCCGGTGCCGCCCGGGCTTCCCAGGCCGACGACGTAGATGCGCACGCCGCGGTCGGCGGCCATTTTGGCTGCTTCCAGTGTGTCCACGCCAGTCGTACGGCGGCCATCGCTTAGCAGGATGATGGCCGCAGAGTTGTACGAGCCGGGCGCCACGGGTGTGATCTGCTTGGGCTGTGGCTTGTCCTTGTCGTCCAGGCTGCGGCCGCGCGGCTTGCTGCCGTAGTTGGTTTCCTCCAGGTTGATGCCGTGGTCGGGAAACAGCTCGATCAGGCTGCTCACGATGGCGCTGCCGATGGCGGTGCCTCTCTGCATCTGGAAAGCGTCAATCGCCGCGACCAGGGAGGGGCGGTCCAGCGTTGCGGCCTGGGCCACCTCGCTGCTGCCCGCGAAGGTGACCAGGGCGACCTCAATGTTTTTGGGCAGGTCCTGCAGAAACTGCTTGGCGGCCTCCTGCGCGGCCACCAGCCTGGTTGGCTTGACGTCGCTCACGCGCATGCTCAGGGACACGTCCATCGCCAGCACGATGGTGGAGCGTGCCCAGGGCAGCGGCACCCGCGCCATGGGGCGCGCCGAAGCCAGTAACAAGCCGGCGCAGGCCAGCAACAGCAGGGCGGCTGGCACATGCTGCCGCCACTTGCGCCCCGCGGACGCGGCGCGCACCGTCCCCAGGTTGCTGTAGCGCACAGCCAGCTTGACCCTGCGCCGCAGCAGCCAGATGTACAGCACCACCAGCAGGGGCAAGGCCAGCATCAGCCAGAGGTAGTGGGGTGAGAGAAAAAACATGGAGTGCTTATCTTGCCCCGGAAGCAGTCTGCGGGCAATGCTTAAGCTTGCAGGGGGCAACCGGGGGGCAGTGATGACGCCCGTGTTTGTCATCCCCGACTTGATCGGGGATCCATGTCCCATGAGCCGCTGGCCCGCGAGGCATGGATCCCGGGTCAAGCCCGGGATGACAGCCAAGGTGTAGGGATGACAAGAGGGGGAGATGTGACAGAGCGGGACAGGGCGCAAACGAAAAAGGGGCCTTGCGGCCCCTTTTTGTTCTTCAGCGCTGGATCAGTTGCTTGCAAAGCAATAGAACTTGCCTGCGCCGCCCGTGCGGACCAGGGCTTCCTGGCTGCAGCCTGCCGACTGGTGGGAGAAGTTCCATGACTTGGCCCAGTTGTCTGTGTTGGGGCCCACCAGGTCATGGTGGCCAACGATGGCCGAGCCGTCTGTCGAGCTGGTCCAGGCTTTGCAGGTGGTGTCGGTCTGCGGCGCAAAGGCTGTGCCGTCTGAACGGGAGCCGGTCAGGATGTCGTGCTCGTTGGGCGTGTCGCCACGGCCTTTGATGGTGCCGCCGCGCTCGTCCAGTGCGGTGGTCTTGCTGATCTTGTTGCCGTTGTGCAGGTGGGCAACGTCGCGGGCAATCAGCATGCCCTTGGCGTTGTACCAGGGGCCGGCGCCAATGCGGTCTTTGGCGTGCGTGGCTGCTACAGCAGGCGCAGTCGGCGAGGCAAAGGTGGGAGGCGTGCTCAGGTAGGCGCGCCATGTCTTGCCGCCAGCACCTGCGGCTGTTGCCAGCTTCTGGCAGTGGGCGTCAGCGCCGGCCAGGCCGCCCAGGTCGGCGCCTTTGCCGCTGCCAACGCTGGTGACGAAGAAGCCCATGGGGCCAGTGCCTTCCCAGGTGGAGGCACAGGCGGTGAGCAGCGCCACGGTGGCGCCGAGGATCGCGATGTTTTTAAGTTTGCGCATGGAAATTGCCTTTCGGTGGTTGGTATTTGACTTGTTGTTGGTGACACGAGATCCTGATTCCGGCTTGCGCAAAATGGCGCCCCCGGCGTGAACGGTGGTGGGTATACCGCCCGAATCGCGAGCAGTTTGTTGTCCTGCGTCAAAGCCAATTGAACCTCAAGCACGCCATGCCTGCATTCGGGATGACCCCAACCCGGCCATGCACCAAAAGCAAAACTGCTGTGACGAAATGTGCTATTGAGTTGATAGCAAACTATCGCCGTCACCAAAGGGCAGGATGCCGATTTGTCTCGCAAGACCGGGCGGGCAAGCGCTGCGGGAACTTTTTAAAGGGGTTTGTTATCTCGGGCGTGATCCGGCTCTACGCCGCATGAACTGCTGGCTTGAGGAAGACAGTGGAGGTTTCAATGACTCTCAAGCCGCCAGCTTCGCACTCGCGAGGCGATTCAGGCTCACGCCTTGTTCCGCAGCCGTCAGTGCCAGGCTGCGGTGAAGCAGCGGTGGGATGCGGACCCTGAACTCACCGCTGTAGTGCTTGTCGGCCATGGGTTCTGGCACGGGCTCGCCACTGGCCTGCATGTCGGCCACGACTTCGGCGACGACTTTGCCAATGCCTTTGAGCGCGGCTTCAGGCGTTTTTGCCAGCCAGCTGAGGGACGGGAATTCCGCGCACAGGCCCAGATGCTCGTTGTCTTCCGGCGACCAGGTGACGCGGTAGGTGTAGTGCTTGATGTTCATGCTGTGCCTCGTAATTTGTCAATTGCCTGCAGGACTTGCCTGACCTGGTAGGGCTTGGCCTTGCCTTTCGCGTTCTGAATGTTGACGCGCGGATCGCCTGTCCAGGGCGTCCTGAAAATGGCATGGCTGCTGCCGCTTTGCCGCGGCTTGCCGAAGTAAGCCGTGCACACCTTTTTCAAATCATTGAAGCCTACGTTGGCAGGCTCCATGCGCATTGATTCGACAAGCTTTTCAAGGTTCGCCATACGGCAAGTATGGTGCCACTATTGGCCCCACTTGTCAAATAGTCAGATGCGGACTTGTCATCCCGGACTCGATCCAGGATCCATGCAGCGTTGACCACTGGCAGTAGTTTGCCCGCATGGATCCCGGGTCAAGCCCGGGATGACAAGATGGGGAGGCGGGGTCGTGGTGTTGAGGCTGTCATCCCCGACTCGATCGGGGATCCATGCCTCGCTGGTCACCGGCGGTAGTTCACCAATATGGATCCCGGGTCAGGCCCGGGATGACAGGCATTGCTATCTAGTTGATAGCAAACTATAAC
>JAKFXR010000092.1:0-29095 GCA_021731285.1 Polaromonas sp.
GTTTTGGGTGAGCGTGAACATCAGCACAAACACCCCGCCGGCCACCCCGCCAGTGATCAATGCGCCCAGTGGGTGCATCAGGTCGGAGCCGGCACACACGGCCACCAGCCCGGCCAGCGGACCGTTGTGCACAAAACCCGGGTCGTTCTTGCCCAGCACCAGCGCGACCAGGGTGCCGCCGACCATGGCCATCAGCGAGTTGACCGCCACCAGCCCGGAGATTTTGTCTATGGTCTGCGCACTCATGACATTGAAGCCAAACCATCCAACAGTCAGAATCCAGGCGCCCAGCGCCAGGAATGGAATGCTCGACGGTGGATGCGCCGAGATGCCGCCGTCCTTGCGGTAACGGTTGCTGCGGGCGCCCAGCAAAATCACCGCCGGAAGGGCCAGCCAGCCGCCTATCGCGTGGACCACGATGGAGCCGGCGAAGTCGTGAAACTCGGCGCCGGTCAGCGCGGCTATCCACGCCTGCACTCCGAAGCGCTGGTTCCAGACCACGCCTTCAAACAGCGGATAGACCAGGCCAACGATGATGGCCGTGGCCAGCAGTTGAGGATAAAAGCGCGCCCGCTCGGCGATACCACCTGAAATGATGGCCGGTATGGCGGCGGCAAAAGTCAGCAGGAAAAAGAACTTGACCAGCTCGTAGCCGTTTTTGGCGGCGAGCTGCTCGGCCCCTACGAAGAAACTGGTGCCGTAGGCGACGCCATAACCGACGACAAAATAGACCACGGTAGACACCGAGAAATCCACAAGGATTTTGACCAGGGCATTGACCTGGTTCTTTTTACGCACCGTTCCCAGTTCAAGAAACGCAAAACCGGCATGCATGGCCAGTACCATGATGCCGCCCAGCAGAATGAACAAAGCGTCTGAGCCCTGTTTTAGTGCGTCCATAAGACCCTCATGAAGTAAATTGTGCTGTTTTAGTGCCAAAGATAGCTGCGATATGCAACAGCACCAAAAGCAAGCAAAAACTGCGCCAGATGAGTGCGCACCAGTTTGGGCTAAAGAACGCCTTTCAAGCTTTGCTTGGGAGCGGCAGTAAGATACATGGCTGTCATTGGGGAGTAGCCACCCTGCGTTGTGCATGGGGCTTGCGTCAACAGACTTGCCCGGCCTGTCCAGAGGCTGGACATGGCGCAAGCGGTTTTCAGCATGTGCGAAAGCCCGGCGAGACCTTTGGCTGCACAGTCTCCGCTTCGGGCCGGGGATGCCGTGCAGTCCCAGGTATTCGGCCGGAGTTTTTTCCTTGATGCAAGCTTTCCTCGTCTCTACAGGCATCGTTGCCCTCGCCGAAATGGGCGACAAAACACAACTGCTTGCGCTGGTCCTGGCCGCGCGCTTTCGTCGGCCCTGGCCCATCGTTTTCGGTATTCTTGTCGCTACGCTGGCCAACCACGCCATGGCCGGGGCTCTCGGCGCCTGGCTCACCGCCATGATCAGTCCACAAACCTTGCGCTGGATTCTGGGTGTGTCCTTCATTGCGATGGCGCTGTGGATGCTGGTTCCGGACAAGCTCGATGAGGGTGATGCCGCCAGCCGCCGGCCGCGCTTCGGTGTGTTTGGCACCACCACCATGCTGTTCTTCCTGGCTGAAATGGGCGACAAGACACAGATTGCCACCGTGATGCTGGCTGCCCGCTACGACACCTGGCTGGCCGTGGTGGCCGGCACCACGCTGGGCATGATGCTGGCTAATGCGCCAGTGGTCTGGCTGGGCGCCAAGGTCACGAAGAAAGTGCCGCTCAGGGTCGTGCACCTGGTGTCGGCATTGATTTTTGCGCTGCTCGGCGCCGCCGCCCTGCTCGGCTGGGGCTGAAGGCGCTCACGATGCCTTGGGGCCGCGCCGGTAGATCAGGTGGTAGGTCAGGCCGACCAGCACGCTGCCGCCCGTCAGGTTGCCGGCAATGACAACGACCAGGTTCAGGGCCATGCCGCCCCAGGTGATCATTGCTTCGCCCGCGGGCACGCCACCCGATTGCTGAAGCAGCATGGCCAGCGGCATCAGATACATATTGGCGACGCTGTGTTCAAAACCCGCAGCGACAAATGCACTGATGGGAAAAACAATGGCGACCGCTTTGTCCATGACGCTGCGACCTGCCATCGCCATCCACACCGCCATGCACACCAGGACATTGCACAGCACACCGCGAAAAAAAGCCTCCCAGACGGACAAGTCCTGTTTGATCTGCGCCAGTTTCACCACCGTGCGGCCGATGGCGCCGTCGTTCATGCCGGTGTGGCCGCTGGCGAACACCAGCAGCGCGAGCCCGGCCGCGCCGGCAAAATTGGCCGCGCAGACCAGTACCCAGTTCCGCAGCACGTCGGCGCTCGTGATTCTGCCGTCGGCCCAGGCCATGACCAGCAGGTTGTTGCCGGTAAAAAGCTCGGCCCCGGCCACCACCACCAGCAGGAGCCCCAGCGAAAAGACCAGCCCGCCAACCAGCTGGGCCGTCGCAAAACCCAGGCTAGCATCGGACTTCACGATCACAAAAAAGAGGCTGCCCAGCCCGATAAACGCCCCGGCCAGCACACCCAGCATCAGCAGGGTGAGGGTCGCCATTCGTGCCTTGGTCACGCCCACGGTTTCAATGCGCTCGGCAATTTCGCGTGGCGCGTAGGCATCGGAGCCAAACAGTTCTGCCATGGGATTTCCTGAATTGAAGTGATTTAGTTAGACGCCTTGCACTTATACTAGCCACCAGCGCCGATTTGCTCAGCTTGCGGGCGCTTAAAAAGTACGGCTAAAGACGAACATCCATGAACCCGGACTCGCTTTTAGCGATGCCGGGTTTTCTTTTGTTCGCTGTTTTGTTGGGGTCTTCTATCTTGCTAGTTGCCACACCGCAGTCCATGCATTTTGCCGACGTTTTGCAGTTGCAAAGCGGCGCGACTATCCGCGCCTACGACCTTGCCTATGAAACCTACGGCACGCTCAATACCGACAGGTCCAACGCGGTGTTGATCTGCCACGCGCTCAACGCCTCGCACCATGTGGCCGGCGTTTACCTTGACGCGCACGGTGTCGAGCTGCCGAAGTCAGAGGGCTGGTGGGATACCATGATTGGTCCCGGCAAGTCGGTGGACACGGACCGGTTTTTTGTCATCGGTGTGAACAACCTGGGTTCGTGTTTCGGCACGACCGGCCCCATGCAAATTCATCCCGACACCGGCGAGGTCTACGGCGCCGACTTTCCGGTAGTCACCGTGCAGGACTGGGTCGATGCGCAGGCCCGTCTGCTCGACGCGTTGGGGATCCAGACGCTCGCGGCGGTAATGGGCGGCAGCCTGGGCGGCATGCAGGCCCTGAGCTGGACGCTGCAATACCCGGACCGGGTGCGCCATGCGGTGGTGGTGGCAAGCGCGCCGAACCTGACGGCCGAAAACATTGCCTTCAACGAAGTCGCGCGCCGCGCCATCGTGACCGACCCGGACTTTCATGCCGGGCATTACGGCCGGCATGGTGTGTTGCCGCAGCGCGGCCTGCGCATTGCCCGCATGATCGGCCACATCACCTACCTCAGCGACGACGTGATGAACGAAAAGTTTGGCAGACAACTCCGCGAAGCGGTCGTGGGCCATGACAGCGGCTACAGGTTTTCCACGCAAGAGGTTGAGTTCCAGATCGAAAGCTATCTGCGCTACCAAGGCGACAAGTTCAGCGAGTACTTTGATGCCAACACCTATTTGCTGATCACGCGGGCACTCGACTATTTCGACCCGGCCGCCGCCCATGGCGGCAATCTCACGCAGGCGCTGGCGAAGGCCCGCGCCAAATTCCTGCTGGTGAGTTTCACCACCGACTGGCGGTTTTCGCCGGCGCGCAGCCGCGAGATCGTCAAGGCCCTGCTCGACAACCAGCGCGACGTCAGTTATGCCGAGATCGACGCACCACACGGGCACGATGCCTTTTTGCTCGACGACGCCCGCTACCTCGGCGTGGTGCGCTCCTACTTCGACAGCAAGGTGGCGCCGTGCTGAATACCGGCGTAAAACTTTCCGCCGACCAGTTGCTGATCGCCCGTCTGGTGCCGCAGGGCTCGCGGGTGCTGGACCTTGGTTGCGGTGACGGCGCCCTGCTGGACCATCTGGTGCGCCAACGCGGCTGCACCGGCTACGGCGTGGAAATAGACGACAGCAACATCCAGGCCTGCGTGGCGCGTGGCGTCAACGTGATCCAGCTCAATCTCGACGAAGGCCTGGCGATGTTCGGCGATGCGAGTTTTGACGTGGTGTTGCAGATCGACACGCTGCAGCACCTGCGCAATGCCGAGGTTATGCTGCGCGAGACCGCGCGTGTGGGCCGTACCGGCATTGTTGCCTTTCCCAATTTCGGGCACTGGCCGAACCGCTTGGCGGTGCTGCGCGGCCGTATGCCGGTCACCAAGGTGCTGCCCTACCAGTGGTACGACACGCCGAATATCCGTGTTGGTACGCTGCAGGACTTTGCCGCGCTGGCGCAGAAAAACCGGCTGAAGATTCTCGATTCGTTTGGCCTGCAGGAGGGCCGCGAAATCCGCTTCTGGCCGAATGCCCGCGCCAGCCGGGCGGTGTTCAAATTCCAGCGAGACTGACGCGGTGTTGTGCACCGCCTCTTTCTGCTGCTAATATTGCGGCATCGGGATTTCAGCCTCCCGAATCTTCACAGATAGACGGTGTCCCGTCCAAGCGCTGGCAACCGACTTGGAGTTATCCGTGGACACCTCAAACCTTTCCGTTCCCTTTTGCACGCCTGATGAGCTCGCTTCCCGCCTGGGTCGCGCAGACGCCCCCCTGCTGCTTGACGTGCGGCCCGACAAAAAATTTCTGGAGAGCAGCCACCTGCTGGCCGGCGCGCAGCGTTGCGCGCCTGATCAGGTCGCCGGGTTTGCAGCCAGCCAGCCGCCCCGCGAGGTGGTGGTTTATTGTGTCTACGGACATCATGTAGGCGCCGGGGCCGCGGCAACACTGCGCGCGTCGGGCTGGAATGCGCGCGCGCTGGCTGGCGGCATGGAGGGCGGCGAAGACGGGGTCGATGCCCCCAAAGACATTGCGCAGTGGCGCGCGCAACGACCGCCCGCGATTGCCAAGCGACCCGATATGGGCGTGACCGGCGAATGTCCATCGCGATGGATCACGCGTGAGCGTCCCAAGATCGACCGCATCGCCTGTCCCTGGCTGGTTCGCCGCTTCATTGATCCGCGCGCCGAATTTTTCTACGTGGCAAGCGCAGAAGTCATGAGCGAAGCCGGGCGTCTGGGCGCCGTGGCCTATGACATTCCGGGCGCGCCGATTTCACACGAGGGCGAGCGCTGCAGCTTTGATGTGTTGCTCGCGGCGTTTGGTTTGCAAGACGCTGCGCTCAATCGTCTGGCGCGCATCGTCCGCGGCGCAGACACCGATCGGCATGGTCTGGCGCCAGAGGCGGCGGGCTTGCTGGCGCTGTCGCTGGGCCTGTCGCGGCTGCACCAGGATGACCACGCCATGCTCGAGACGGCGATGCCTTTGTATGACGCGCTGTATGCCTGGTGCCAAAGCGCGGCTGCGGCCGTCTGGCAGGGCACGCCTGCCGAGACACATAACTGGCCTCCGGTCGAGGCAGGAGTTGCTGGATGACATCGAGTCCCAATGACAAACCCGCGGACGTTTCGTTTCAGGAAGCCTTGCGCTTCTGGCTCAAGCTCGGATTCATCAGCTTTGGCGGGCCCGCCGGGCAAATTGCCATCATGCACCGTGAATTGGTGGAGCAAAAACGCTGGATTTCCGAGAAGCGGTTTTTGCATGCGCTGAACTACTGCATGTTGCTGCCAGGCCCGGAGGCCCAGCAACTGGCCACCTACATCGGCTGGCTGATGCACCGGACCTGGGGCGGCGTGGTGGCCGGAGCGCTGTTTGTGTTGCCCTCGCTGTTCATCCTGATGGCGCTGAGCTGGATCTACGTTGTCTTTGGCGATGTGCCGATGGTGGCCGGCATCTTTTATGGCATCAAGCCGGCGGTGGCCGCCATTGTTTTGCAGGCGGTCTACCGCATTGGCAGCAAGTCATTGAGAAATCCGGCGGTTGCCCCCATTCCCTGGGCAGTTGCCGCTATCAGTTTTATAGCGATTGCGTTGCTGGGGGTTCCCTTCCCGTGGGTGGTGTTGGCCGCCGCGTTGACAGGCGCGCTGTGCGCAAAATTTGCACCCGGACAGTTTGCTGCGGGCGGCGCGCATGCGGCGGCAGGGAGGGCGCATGGACGGGCCCTGATTGACGACGACACGCCTACGCCTGAACACGCCCGCTTCAAGAAATCCCGGTTTGCCGTGGTGCTGGCAAGCGCAGCGTTGCTGTGGTTGCTGCCGATGGCCGCGCTCGTGGCCTGGCAGGGATGGAGCGGCGCCCTCACACAGATGAGCTGGTTTTTTACCAAAGCGGCCTTGCTGACCTTTGGCGGTGCCTATGCGGTCTTGCCCTACGTCTACCAGGGTGCTGTGGAGCAGTTTGGCTGGCTCACCGGCCCGCAGATGATCGATGGGCTGGCGCTTGGCGAAACCACGCCGGGTCCGCTGATCATGGTCGTGGCATTTGTCGGATTTGTGGGTGGGTGGACCAAACAGGTGCTCGGTCCGGATTCGCTTTTTCTGGGGGCGGCGCTGGCGGCATCGCTGGTGACCTGGTTCACCTTTTTGCCGTCGTTCATCTTCATCCTCGCGGGCGGGCCGGTGGTGGAGTCCACCCACGGCAAGTTGCACTTCACCGCACCGCTGGCCGCGATCACTGCGGCAGTGGTCGGGGTCATTGCCAGCCTCGCCCTCTTTTTCATTGCACACATTGCGGTGAAAGCGGGCGCAGCGGCCGTTTTTCCCGCAAATGTGGACTGGGCGGCGGTGGTCCTCATGTTGCTTGCCGCTGTTGCGCTGCTGCGCTACAAGGTCGGCGTGATCCCGGTGATCGCTGCCAGTGCGCTGGCAGGTCTGTTGCTGCGCTGGGGCGGGCTGGCCTGAGACGGCGTCCACGGCCGGCGCTGCGCGGTATGCTCTGAGCATGCCTGGCCTTGTGGAACCCCCCCCCGCCGAGCCGACCGCCACCCTGCTGGAGCGTCTGTTGGGGCCCTGGGTGCGGGAGGTGTCGGCTGCCAGTTTGCGTGCCGATGCCGCGGCAGGGCTGCTGGGCGCCGTGCTGGTGCTCCCGCAGGGCATTGCTTTCGCCACCCTGGCAGGCTTGCCGCCGGCCTACGGGCTGTACACCGCCATCGTTCCGGTGATCATCGCCGCCTTGTTTGGCTCCAGCCGGCATGTGGTGTCGGGGCCCACCAATGCCAATTCACTGGCGTTGTTTGCCATGCTTTCGCCGTTGGCCCTTGCGTTCAGCCCGGCCTATATCCAGCTGGTGCTGGCCGTCACCGTGCTGGTGGGTGTCATGCAGTGGCTGATAGGCGCCTTGCGCCTGGGCACGCTGGCCAACTTTATCTCGCCAGCCGCCCTGTTTGGTTTTACCTCGGGTGCGGCGCTGCTGATAGCGGTGTATGCGCTGCCGGACCTGTTGGGCCTGCCGGGTGCCGGGCAGCACGGCGTGGGGGCCGTGCTCTTGCACCTTGTCACCACGCTTGGGACTGTGCAGCCGGCGGCGCTGGCCGTGGCCGGGCTCACACTGGGAGTGGCCTTGCTGGTGCGGCGATGGCGACCGGGCTGGCCTTTCATGCTTGCCGGATTGATGGTTTCGACGGCGCTGGCATGGGCTTGGGAAAGCCATGCGGGCGGGACCTTCCTGCCCCTGCGCACCGTTGGGGCCATGGAGATTCCGTGGCCCCGGTTCGCTGTGCCCAGCATTGCCTGGTCGGCCTTGCCCGAGCTGGTGGGCCTGGCGTTTGCGCTGACGATTGTGGCGCTGGGGCAATCGATTTCGATTGCCAAGGCCGTGGCGGTGCGGTCTGGCCAGCGCATTGACGCCAACCGTGAGTTCCGCGGCCAGGGCCTGTCCAATATCGTCGGAGGATTTTTTTCGTCCTATGTGTCCTGCGGATCATTGAACCGGTCACTGCCCAATCTTGAAGCGGGTGCCCGCACGCCATTGGCTGCCGTGTTTTCAGCCCTCCTTTTGCTGGTGCTGGTTGCATTCAGTGCGCCTTTGCTGGCGCGCATCCCCATGGCGGCGCTGGCGGCCCTGCTGCTGCTGGTGGCGGTGTCGTTGCTGGATTTGCCGCGCTGGAGAAGGCTCTTCAGACTCAGCCGCACCGAACTGGGCGTGGCACTGGCCACCCTGATTGCCACGGTCAGCATTCGCCTGGAAATTGCCATCCTGCTGGGTACCTTGCTGTCGCTGATGTCCTTTCTTTATCGCACGTCAAAACCGGCCATGCGAACCATGGGCTTTGACAGCGAATCGCCGGACCGGCAGTTTGTGGTTCTCGCCGATGCCGCACAACCACTGCCGGAATGCCCTCAGCTCAAGCTTTTGCGCATGGAGGGCGAGGTGTATTTTGGCGCCACCCAGCATGTGGCCGACACGTTGCACGCGTTGCGGCATGCGCCGGATCCGCAAAAGCACTTGCTGGTCATGGGCAAAAGCATGAACTTCATCGACCTTGCCGGCGCCCAGTTGTGGGAGGACGAACTCAATGCTCGCCGGGAGCTGGGTGGCGACCTGTACTTTCACCGTCCCAGGCCCGAGGTTATCCGCATGTGGCAGACCACCGGCTTTACCCGTCTGCTCGGGCCGGCGCATCAGTTCCCCGACAAGCGCAGCGCCATCGCCAGCATCTTCACCCGGCTGGACCCGGCCATTTGCAGACAGTGCACCGCCCGAATTTTCTGGGAGTGCCGCAGTGTTCCAGCACCGGACCCCGATAAAACCACGCTTCCTGCGAAGCCTGGCCGACCTGCTTGATGCCATGCCCCAATTTGCCGCCAACCTCAGTTTGATGTACACCGAACTGCCTTTCCTCGACCGTTTTGAGGCGGCGGCGAGGGACGGTTTCCGGGCGGTGGAATACCTGTCGCCCTTTGGCTGGCCAGCCAAAGAGCTGGCGGCACGCTTGCGTGCTCATGGCCTGCAGCAAGTGCTTTTCAACGCGCCGCCGGGCGGGGTTGACGCGGACAGCATCGGGCAGGCATGGAGCAGTGGGCAAAAAGGCATGGCCTGCGTGGCCGGGCGCGAGGCCGAGTTTCGGGTGGGCCTGGCGCTCTCGCTGGCGTATGCGGCCCAACTCGGTTGTCCGCGCATTCACCTGATGGCCGGACAGGTACCGGTGGGCACATCGCGCGAGTCCGCTCAGGCGACCTATGTGAGCAACCTTCGTCATGGCGCAGCCGAAGCGGCAAAGGCGGGCGTCGAAGTGTTGATCGAGCCGATCAACACCCGCGATATCCCGCGCTTCTTCCTGAACCGCCAGGACCACGCGCATGAAATCCTTGCGGAAGTTGGCGCAGCCAACCTCAAGGTGCAGATGGACCTGTACCACTGCCAGATTGTTGAAGGCGATGTGGCGATGAAGCTGCGCCACTACCTGCCGACCGGCCGAGTCGGCCACCTCCAGATCGCCGGCGTTCCCGAGCGGCATGAGCCCGACATCGGGGAAATGCACCATCCCTACCTCTTTTCGGTGATCGACGAACTGGGCTATCCAGGGTGGATAGGCTGCGAGTACCGCCCACAGCGCGGCGGAGAGCCCGGCGGTACGTCGGCCGGCCTGGGCTGGCTCAAACCTTATTTGTAGCTTTGGGGTGCGGCCCCAGGCGGTGCAACAGCGCCGTGGCTGCCGCGGGTGCGCGCTCCTTGGCGCCGTTGATGAAAAATACAAAGACGTCGCGCGCTGGCCCGGCCCGGGGTGCAGGCTCGACGCGCGGCAGGTGCGCGGGTTCCCCGCCGTTGGCCCACGTTGTGACCGTGTCCGTCCAGCTGTCGAGTGCTTTCGGGGCGTAGCCGCTTTTCAGTCTGGCCTGACTGCGCATCAGGCGGGCGTACACAAAATCACCGGTCAGGTCGGCAAACGAAGGGTATTCCTCCGAGTCACAAAACACCGTGGCACACCGGTAGCGGCGCGCCAGCGCCAGATAGCTTGACGTCATGAAGCTGGGGTGACGCACGTCCAGCACATGGCGCAGAGGCAGACCGCCCGCTTTGGCCGGCAGCAAGGCCAGAAAGGCTTCAAAGTCTTCAGCATCAAAGGCTTTGGATGGCATGAACTGCCAGACGATGGGCCCGAGTTTGGGGCCGAGTTCGCTGATGCCGCTGCCCACAAAACGTGCGATGGACTCGCCTGCTTCTGCGAGCACGCGGCGGTTGGTGATGAAGCGGTTGGCCTTGAGCGAAAACACAAAGTCATCCGGTGTCTCGGCCCGCCACTTGGCAAAGGTGGGCGGCTTGAAGGTGCTGTAGTAAGTGCCGTTGACCTCGATCGCATTGACCTGCCGGCTTGCAAAGCCCAGTTCTTTGGCTTGCGACAGGCCTGCAGGGTAAAAGTTGTCGCGCCAGGGCGCATAGGTCCAGCCACCTATGCCAACACGCAGGCTGCCGGTCTTTGTTTTGGGGGGTTTCAAGCGTGACCTCCGGTAATCAGTGCCCAATCCGCGATGTTTACAGAAAATGCCCCGGCTTGCCGCTTTCCTTTGTGTCTGTCCGGATGGCGGCCGCAAGCCGACGCGGGTAAAGTAGTTGCAGCCCGGTGGTTTGCCGGTCCCGGAGTTCCCCATGAATGCCCCTTTGCACCGCGAAATTCCAGCCGACATCTTCAACCCGGCGCAAGCGCTCGCCCAGGTCAGCGCCCAATGGGACACGGACATCGTCCGGCAAATTTCGGAGTATGTCGGTATTCCCTGCAAATCGCCGGCGTTTGACAAGGATTGGGCCAGCCATGGCTACCTCGACACCGCCATGCGCAATGCAGCGGCATGGGTGGAGGCGCAAAAGGTCGAGGGGCTCACGCTGGAGATCGTGCGCCTGGACGGCCGCACGCCAGTGTTGTTTTTTGAAGTGCCTGCTACCAGTGCAGATCCTGACGTCGGCGCGGCGGCGCGGGCGAGCTCCGGCCGGACGGTGTTGATGTATGGGCATCTCGACAAGCAGCCCGAGTTCACCGGCTGGCGCAATGACCTCGGTCCCTGGACCCCGACATACGAAGACGGCAAGCTCTTTGGCCGCGGCGGCGCGGATGACGGTTATGCGGTGTATGCCAGCATCGCCGCCCTGCAGGCCCTGAAAGCGCAAAACCTTCCACACCCGCGCATCGTTGGTCTGATCGAAACCTGCGAGGAAAGCGGTTCTTACGATCTGCTGCCCTACGTCGATGCGCTGCGTTCGCGGCTGGGTGACGTCGGGCTGGTGGTCTGCCTGGACTCCGGCGCCGGCAACTATGACCAGTTGTGGTTGACGACCTCGCTGCGCGGCATGGCCAGTGGCGTTCTCAAGGTCGAGATCCTCACCGAAGGCGTGCACTCGGGAGACGCCAGTGGTCTGGTGCCTTCCAGCTTTCGCATCATGCGGCAGGTGCTGGACCGCCTGGAAGACAGCAAGACCGGGCGCCTGCTGCCGCAAAGTTTTCACTGCGAGATCCCCGCCGACCGGCGGGCCCAGGCGCAGGCTACGGCAAAGATCCTCGGTGACGAAATTTACAAACGCTTTCCATGGGCGCATTACGACTGCGGCGGCGCAACGGCCTTTGCGCTGCCGACCACAACCGACCCGGTGGAGGCCTTGCTCAACCGCACCTGGAAACCCACCCTGAGCGTGACCGGCGCGGATGGCTTTCCCGACATGGGCAATGCCGGCAACGTTCTGCGGCCCTACACCGCCTTCAAGCTGTCGCTGCGCCTGCCGCCGCTGGTGGACGCTGCTCAGGCAGTGCAGCAGCTCAAGACGCTGCTGGAAGACAACGCGCCCTACCAGGCCAGGGTCACTTTTGAAAGCGCGGGCGGCGCCACCGGCTGGAATGCGCCTGCCACCCTGCCCTGGTTTGACCAGGCCCTCGATGCGGCCTCGCAGGCCTGTTATGGCGCACCGTGCGGCACCATCGGCCAGGGCGGCACCATCCCCTTGATGAACATGCTGAGCAAAGGTTTTCCCAAAGCGCAAATGATGGTGTGCGGCGTCCTCGGTCCCAAAAGCAATGCGCACGGCCCGAACGAATTCCTGCATGTGCCCTATGCCAAAAAGCTCACGGCAGCCGTGGCGCATGTGATTGCGCGCATGCCATGACGCTGGAAGAAGCGGAGACGGCCGCAGACCAGCCCGTGCTGGCGCCTTTCACCGCGCGCGATGGAGAAAATCTGGCGCTCTACGAGTGGCCCATGCATGCGTGGCAACCGGCCAACGCCTTGCCACCGCGCGCGGTTGTGCTGATGGTTCATGGCCTGGGCGAACATGCCGGTCGCTACGCTCATGTGGCCCGGCATTTGCTGGACTGGGGTTTCGCCGTCCGCGCGTACGACCAGCGCGGCCATGGGGAGTCAGGGGGTGTTCGCGGTGGCGTGGCGAGCGACGCCCTGCTGCTGGAAGACCTGGCCGAGATCGTCGACGATACCCGGCTCAGGGCCATGCGCTTGCCATCTGCCGGCGGCAACGGTGACTTGCCGGCCTTGCCCTTGATCCTGCTGGGCCACAGCCTGGGTGGACTGGTTGCGGCCCGGTTTGTATCGCTCAATATCCGGCCGGTCGATGGTCTGGTGATGTCTTCGCCCGCGCTGGATCCGGGGCTCAACGCCATCCAGAAGTTGATGCTGGCCACCCTGCCGGCGATCGCCCCCAATCTGCGCGTCAGCAACGGCCTCAAACCGGAGTTCCTGTCCCATGACCCGCAGGTGCTGCAGAGGTATTTGGCAGACCCGCTGGTGCACTCAAAGATATCCGCCCGCCTCGCCAGGTTTATCGCGACTGCCGGTCCGGCCACGGTCGCAGCAGCAGCGACATGGCGCACGCCCACCCTGCTGCTTTATGCCGGGGCCGACAAGCTGGTCAATCCTGCAGGAAGCCGCGCCTTTGCCGAAGTGGCAGGCAGCAAGGGCAGCGCTGGCGTGGTGACTTCCCGTTGCTTTGACGATCTGTACCACGAGATTTTCAACGAGCAGGACGCAGCGCCCGTGTTTGCCAGCCTGAAAGCGTGGATGGACGCCCGGTTCTGAACAAAATCGGCAGTTGGCCCTCGATGCGCGGGACTTGTTTGCTACCAAATAAATAGCGAATTTTGCCCGCTCACGCAGCCCCGGGGCGACGCTTGAGCAGCGCCAGCCAGCCCAGCGCCAGGCCAGTCAGACCCAGAGGCAGCAGGGAGCCGAGGTTGAGCAGGGTCCAGCCTTGCGTGGTGACCAGCACACCGGAGGCCAGCGAGGACAGGGCCAGCACGGCGAAAACGCAGAAGTTCAGCGCACCCTGGGCCTTGTCTTTTTCTTCCGGGCGATAGGCTGTCAACGCCAGCGTGGTGCTGCCGGTGAACAGTAAATTCCAGCCCAGGCCGAGCAGGAAAAGTGCGATCAAAAACTGATGAAAATCGACGCCCGTCAGCGCAACGGCCACGCACAGGATATTGAGCGCCAGCCCCACTGCCATGATTGGCAGCGTGCCGAAACGCTTGATCAGGTGACCGGTGAAAAACCCCGGCGCAAACATGCCGATCACATGCCACTCCAGCACCAGCGCGGCGTCCGAAAATGGCAGGCCGCAAACCTGCATGGCAATCGGGGTGGCGGCCATCAACAGATTCATCACCCCAAAGCCCAGCGCCCCTGCTGCGGCAGCAACAATAAACACGGGCTGGCGCATGATCTCCCGCAAAGGCCGGCCACCGGACACGGCCTTGCTGGTGGGGGCAGGAGGAAACGTCATGAAGGCCAGCAATGTCATGGCCAGCAGCGCAACCGCGGCCAGTGCAAGGTAGGCCCCGGCAAAGGGGACCTCGGTCAGCGTGCGTGTACCTGACGCGAGGTTGGGCCCGGCAATCGCGCCGAGCAGCCCGCCGGCCATGACCAGCGACACCGCTTTTTCACGAAACGCCGGCGCTGCCAGTTCGGCGGCGGCAAAGCGGTAGAGCTGCGCGTTGGCGTTGTAGTAACCGGCCACCACGGTGGCGCCCACCAGCAGCCAGAAGTGCCTGCCGTAAGCGGCGTAGCAGCACAGCAGGGCCGACGCCGCGCCGACCAGCAGCCCGAGCTGGAACGACGTTTTGCGGCCAAAGCGGCGCTGCGTCCACGCGACCAGGCTGGTGGACATGGCACCACCCACCACGTAGCCCATGACTGGCAATGTGGCCATCCAGCCCAGAGGCGCAAGGGCCAGCCCCACCAGGCCGTTGATGGCGATGAAGGTCACGTTGTTGGTCAGAAACAGGCCCTGACAGATGGCCAGCAGCCACAGATTGCGGTTCATGGTTGAGCCTTGACGTCAAGAAGTGCAAGACAGGCCAGGGGCGCTGTCTCGGCGCGCAAAATGCGCGGGCCCAGGGACACGGCCTGGAAGCCGCGCGCCAGTGCGGCATGCTCCTCCGCGTTGCTGAGGCCACCCTCGGGCCCGCTGAGCAAGGTCAGGTCCGTGGCATGGTTCACTCCGGCCATGCGCTGGCCCCAGGCAAGGGTGTTCGGGCCGAGGGAAAGCAGCAGACGCGGTGCAAAGGGTGCCTCTTGCAGTGTTGCCAGCCATTCGCTCAAGGCGGCTACCTCATGGATCACAGGCACGCGGTTGCGGCCCGATTGTTCGCAGGCGGCAATGGCGATGCCGCGCCAATGCAACACCTTTTTGTCAGCCCGTTCACCCTTGAGACGCAGCACCGACCGCTCGGCCATGAGGGGCGTGATGCTTGCAACACCCAGCTCGGTGGCTTTTTCGACCAGCCAGTCCATGCGCTCGTTGGCCGGCATGCCGACCGCCAGATGCACCACGCGCGACGCCTCGCGCTCTACCGGGTCATGGGCGGTGATGAGGACTTGTACATCGCTGCGGCCCATGCGTTCGATGGTGGCGCCAAACTCCCCACCCCGGCTGTTGAACAGGGTGATGAGGTCACCCGGCTGAAGCCGCAGCACCTGCACATGGCGGGCAGCGCGCTCCGGCAGGGTGACCGAGTCACCCGGCTGAAGCGGCAGGTCGGCGTAGAAGCGGGCGCTCATGGGCGTCCTGCAGCGAGAAGCGCAATACTATAAAAACAGTAGCAAACAATTCCCGCCCCCAAAGGGCAGATGGGCGATTTGATGAAGTAAGCGGGGGTCAAAATGTATAACCTACCCGTGTTTCGTTGCCTTCGATCTCGTCAAGCAACACCATCAGCGGGCCCAGCTGCCGGTAGCGCGCGCAGGTGGAGCGTGCATACCCGATGAAGCGCGGGGTGTCGGCCAGGTATTTGGGCTTGCCATCGCGCAGTGTCAGGCGCGCGAAAATGCCGAGTATCTTCAGGTGACGCTGCAGGCCCATCCATTCGACAGCCCGGTAAAACTCGCCAAAGTCGTCCCCGACCGGCAATCCCGCCTTGCGCGCACGTTCCCAATAGCGGATGGTGATGTCCAGCACAAAGTCTTCCGGCCAGCTGATGAAGGCATCGCGCATCAGACTGGCGATGTCGTAGGTGATGGGGCCGTAGACCGCGTCCTGGAAGTCAAGCACGCCAAGCCCGTTGTTGCCGGTTGCAGCGGTGAAATTTTCCGACGGGCCGCCCCCAGGAAAATTAGCCCCTGTTTGTGATGAGAGGGGCAGCGCAACGCCGGAGGCACGCGAAGCGACAAGCGTGGGGGTGTGGTCCACCATCAGGTTTCGGGGCATGAAGTCGCGATGGACATACACCCGGACCCCAGCCAGCGACTGCAGGTTGCTGGCCTTGATCTGCGCAAACAGGCTGTCGAGCTTGCCCAGCAGCGCGCTGTCGAGCGTGATGCCCCGATGTTTGGCGACATACCACTCCGGAAACAGCGCCAGCTCACGGGACAGCAAAGCATCGTCATAAGCCGGCAAAACATCAGGCCTGGATGCCAGCTGCCAGGCAATCAATGCATCAACGGCTTGCAGGTACAAGGCGTAAGCCGCCTGCGTCCTGACCGGTTCAGTCTGCTGTTCGATGACGTCGAGCATGGTCTGCGCGCCCAGGTCTGTCAGCAGCATGAAGCCGTCTGCTTCGTCCCATGCCAGGACCCGCGGAGCATTGAGCCCGCCGTTTGCCATCAGGTCCGCGATCTTTACAAAGGGCCGGCAGTTCTCCTGCGCGGGCGGGGCGTCCATGATGATGCAGCTGCCGCCTGTGGTGGTTTCCACCCGGAAATACCGCCGAAAACTTGCGTCGGCTGATGCCAGGCGCAGGGTGTGGGGCCGCAGGCCGTGGGCCGGGGCGGTGCTTGCGAGCCACCGGGCAAATGCGTCAGCCCGTGTGGCGTCTGTCCAGACGATGGGGGAGTGGGTCATCGGGTCTTTCGGCCCGCCCCGTGGCGATGCGTCGAAAGATGCAAAAAGGGGGAGGTGGGCATAGGATAATCGGGCCTGATTTTATAAACGGGTTTATCTCACACTTCCGATGCATCGCGCATCCCGCTCGCATTTTATTCACTCCCCGGTAGCGCATGCCGTGCTCAGTCTGGTCTCCTGCACCATGCTGGGCCTGTGGCATGGCGGTGCCGCTCACGCGCAAGGCGTGCTCCCTGCACCCGGTCCCGCGCCGGAGGCGCCGCGCGTTCTGGTGCCTGGCCAGATGAAAAGCTCCACGATGATGGCCGAGGAACCGCCGGGCGGGCCGGGCGTTGAACTGCCGACCTTCGTGTTTGGCGATACCGTCTCGGGTCGTCCCGAGCTGGAAACGGTCATTGACGGCAATGCGGAGCTGCGTCGCGGCGGCTCGTCCATACGCGCCGACCGCATCCAGTACGACCAGTCCTCCGATGTGGTCAAGAGCAAAGGCAATGTGCGGGTCAACAGCAATGGCAACCTGTTCAATGGGCCCGAGCTGGAAATCAAGCTTGACACCTTTGAAGGCTTTTTTCTCAATCCCGACTACCGCTTCCTGCAAAACAGCGGTTACGGTGCGGCCGACCGCGTGGACTTCATCGACGACAAGCGACTGGTCGCCTACAACGCCTCGTTCACCACCTGCCAGCGCGAAGACACCCCGGGCTGGAAACCGGCCTGGATTGTTACCGCAAGCAGGATCAGCTTTGACAAAGAGGCGGACGTGGGCGAAGCCTCGGGCGGCGTGCTGCGGTTCATGAATGTGCCCATCCTGGCGGCACCGACATTTACCTTTCCGCTCAGCGACAAACGCAAGTCGGGCCTGTTGCCGCCGACCATAGGCATCGACAGTGTCAGCGGCGTGGCGCTTACAACGCCGTACTATTTTGATATAGCACCCAACCGCGACGCGACGTTTTCCCCGACCTTCATGGGCAAGCGCGGCATCGACTTGGCGAGCGAATTCCGGTACCTGGAGCGCACCTACCGCGGCGAACTGCGCGCCAGCCTCATGCCTCACGACAAGCTGCGAAACGACCATCGCTGGGCCTACAGCTACATCCATTCGGGAGCCTACGACACGGGTTCGAAAACCATTGGCAATGTGGGCGTTGGCTTAAATCTGAACCGCGTTGGGGACAACAATTACTGGCGCGACTTCCCCCGCGCCAACAGTTCACTGACGCAGCGCCTGCTGGCCAATGACGCGAGTCTCAGTTGGGGCTACGGATATTTCGCCACCGCGATTCGGGCCCTCAAGTACCAGGTTCTGCAGGATGTGGCCTCACCCATCACCCCGCCGTATAACCGCATGCCGCAGGTCACCGCAGGCTACAACCGCGTCAATGTGCCGGTCTACGGATTTGGCGGCCTGGATTACTCCCTCAACGCCGACTACACCCGCTTCGAGTCGGAGCCCCTGCTGACCAAGCAGCCCAACGCCAATCGCACGTTTGCCGTTGCCAGAATCAGCCGGCCGTGGGTGAGTCCGGCCGCGTACATCACGCCCAAGCTGATGCTCAACACCACGACGTATCAGTTTGACGGGCCGCTCACCAATGGCGCCCGGTCGGCTTCTCGCACGGTCCCCACTTTCAGCCTCGATACCGGGTTGACCTTTGAGCGTGACACCAGCTATTTCGGGCGGGACTACACACAGACCCTGGAGCCCCGGGCCTTTTATGTTCGGACGCCTTACCGTAACCAGAACCTCTTGCCCAACTACGATTCGGGCCTCAACGCATTCAACTTCGCCACGCTCTTCACCGAAAATGCTTTCGTCGGAAACGATCGCATAGCCGATGCCAACTTGCTGACAATGGGCGTGACCTCACGGTTGCTGGATCCCGACACCGGAGCCGAGGCCTTGCGTTTGGGGCTGGCCCAGCGATTGCGGTTTGAGGAGCAGCGCGTGACCCTGCCCAACGTTGCGCCCATTAACGAACGCGCGAGCGATTTGCTGATGGGTGCTTCGGTCAACCTGACCCCCGCCTGGTCGCTCGATAGCACGGTCCAGTACAACCCCAAGACCAACATCTCGGAGCGCGCGACGATAGGCGGACGTTACAGTCCCAGCAACTACCGGGTGGTAAGTGCTGTTTTTCGCCGGACCCGAAATGTCAGCCAGCAATACGACATCGGCTGGCAGTGGCCCATCAACGATCTGTGGGGCGACAAGGGAAAAGACCTGGGCGCCGGGCGCGGGCAAGGGGCGGGCCGCTGGTACACCGTGGGGCGGTTGAACTACAGCGTGCCTGACAAAAAGCTGGTAGACATGGTTCTTGGCCTCGAATACGAGAGCTGCTGCTGGATTGGCCGCGTTGTGATTGAGCGCACCCAGCAAAGCCGGGTGGCAAACAGCACACGGTTGCTGTTCCAGATGGAGTTCCTCGGCTTCTCGCGCATCGGATCCAACCCCCTGAAGACATTGAAATCAAACGTTCCACGTTATCAGTATCTGCGTGAGCAGAGCGTCACACCCAGCCGGTTTACCAACTATGACTAAATTTCCCTCCATGCCCCTGGTCCAAGCCAGGTTGTGCCTGCCTCTGGCGGCCATGCTTGCCGTATTGCTGGCTTCGTCCACGTTGTGGGCGCAAGGCCAGCCGCGATCGCCCGGAACCTTCAATCAGCTCCGCTTGCCCAACATCGGGTCGACGGGCTCCACTCTGGGTGCCAATGCGGGCGGACAACGGCAGGCGGACTACATCGTTGCGGTGGTCAACTCCGAGCCTGTGACCAACAACGAGGTGCGGGCCCGCGTGCTTCGTACCGAGCAGCAGATGGCGCAGCAGGGCGTGACCGTGCCGCCACGCGCCGAGATGTCCCGACAAATGCTGGAGCGCATCATCGTCGAGCGCGCACAACTGCAGCTGGCCAAGGAGCTGGGCGTTCAGATCAGCGAAAGTGCGGTTGATGAGGCCGCACTGAATGTTGCGCGGCAAAACCAGATGACGCTGGAAGAACTGCGCCGGCGCATGACGGCGGACGGACTGGTGTTCAGCCAGTTCCGCGCGGATTTGCGCAACGAGCTGCTGCTGACGCGCATCCGCGAACGCGAGCTGGACTCGCGGGTCAAAATCAGCGAACAGGACATTGACCAGTTGCTGTCGGGGCAGGACACCGGTCAGCCGAGTGCACTGGAGGTCAATCTGGCGCAGATCCTGGTTGCCGTACCCGAAAACGCCAGTCCAGAGCAGGTTGCCAGCCTTCAGGCCAGGGCGCAATTGGCGATGGATCGGGCGCGTGGAGGCGCGGACTTTGCTGCACTGGTCAAGGAGTTTTCAAGCCTGGCTGACCGCAGCGCTGATGGTCAGATGGGTCTGCGCACCGAAGATCGCTACCCACAGCTTTTCATTGACGCCATCCAGAATGTGCCGGTTGGCGGCGTCGCAGGCCCTCTGCGCAGCGGGGCCGGCTTCCATCTGATCAAGGTGCTGGAGAAGAAGCGCGCAGGCATGCCGGGCACCTCGGTGACTGAAACCCGGGCGCGTCACATTTTGCTGCGGCCTGGCGAACAACTCAGTGAGGCGGCCGCAGCTGCCCGTCTGGCCGACTTCAAGCGGCGCATTGCTGCCGGGCAGGCGGATTTTGCAGCGCTCGCGCGCGAGCACAGCCAGGACGGGTCGGCCAAGGAGGGGGGCGATCTTGGGTGGGTCGGCCCCGGCATGCTGGTGCCGGAGTTCGAGGAGCGCATGAACAGCCTTGCCCCCGGGCAGGTGAGTGATCCATTGGTGTCGCGTTTCGGCGTTCACCTCATCCAGGTCATGGAGCGGCGTACCACCAAGCTGTCACCGCGTGAACAGCGCGAGGCTGCCCGCGCCATGCTGCGCGAAAGAAAATACGAAGAGGCCTACATCACCTGGTCGCAGGAGGTGCGGGGCCGCGCTTATGTGGAATACAGGGAACCGCCTCAGTAGGTATGGCCCCCACGCTTTTCACTTCGTTTAATACGCTGCCCCCCGAGGGGGCCGCTGCGCCTGCGGCCCGGCGGAGCCTGTTCCGCGGCCCCTGCTTGAAAGAGAAGTCCGGGACCGCCCAGCTTCCGTCTCAGGGCTAGCGTGAAACATATTCCGCGCAAGCGTTTTGGTCAGCATTTCCTGACGGACCAGAACATCATCGCCGCGATTGTTCAGGCGATTGCTCCGCGGCCCGGGCAGGCCGTGGTTGAAATTGGCCCAGGCCTGGCCGCGCTGACCCAACCCCTGGTTGAACGCCTTGGTCAACTCACCGTCATTGAGCTGGATCGCGACCTCGCTTCACAACTGCGCCAGCGCCCTCAACTCGTGGTGGTCGAGGCCGACGTTCTCAAGGTGGATTTTGGCGCCCTCGCCCGGGTCCACGCACCCCAAGCCAAATTGCGCGTGGTGGGCAACCTGCCTTACAACATCTCCACCCCCATCCTGTTTCACCTGCTCGATGCAGTTGATGTGATCGAGGATCAGCATTTCATGCTGCAGAAGGAAGTGATTGACCGCATGGTGGCGCGGCCAGCCACCAGCGACTATGGTCGACTGAGTGTGATGTTGCAGTGGCGTTACTCGATGGAAAATGTACTGCGGGTTCCGCCGGAAAGCTTTGATCCACCTCCCAGAGTCGACAGCGCGGTGGTGCGCATGGTGCCGCATGCCGAACCTGAGCAATTGAACGTGGCCTTGTTGAGCGAGCTCGTTCGCGTGGCCTTCAGCCAGCGGCGCAAGCTGCTGCGCCACTCACTCGGCAAGTGGCTGGAGCTGCGCGAGCACGGCCAGCCTTTTGATCTGCAGCGCAGGGCCGAAGAGGTGCCGGTGGCCGAGTATGTGGCCCTGGCCCAGGCTCTCCATCCGCCCCTGGTGCCTTGACGCCATATCCGGCAGATCGCCATAAAAAAAGCCCGTTGTGAAACGGGCTTTTTTGAGCAGCGGTTGCTGGAGACGCTTCAGGCGGCTGCCAACCAATACCCTGCGTTAAACGGACTGCTCATTCGCAGTGCAAGCGGCGACACGTCGAGCAACTTGTCGGTCGGCATCGGCTCTTCACCGTCTGTGCTGCTTGCTTGCTGGGCCTCATTCGCCCGATCCCCTTGGCCAATGTCTGGGGAGCGGGCTACAGAAAAGAATAGAAACATCTGAACGGGACCTTTCGGTCTGCCCAGTAGTCCGCCGCATCCCGGAAGATGTCGAGCAGTTGCTCGCGCGCCTCCTTGTCGAACTTGGCGTTCGCGGGAATTTGCTCCAGCAACACGATAAAACCGGGCTGCGGTCCGGACTTGTGTACCAGGTCCGTCATGCAGTCGTAAAGCGCATCGAAGTTTTTTCCAAAATGCGCAGGGAATGTGTACTGTGCCGCAATCATGTCCAGCACATCCTGCTTGCTCTGGGCATTGCCCAGGTTGGCGTACAGGAAATGCTGTCCCAGATGTGTGGCTGCCTCCTGCAGATCCTGCACGCGAAAAGCGCGTATGGACTGCACGATATTGGGCCTAACAGTACGAAGTGGCATGTCCATCTCCGCGTCTCTTTCTTAAGTCAATAACTCAAAGTTGATGATCACTCGCAAAATTCACTGAACGATGCGGCGAAAACTCGCGTAGTGATCATCGGTATAAAAACAATCATCGGGTGTGGCGGCCACATAACCTCCACAAACAATGCGCCGGGCGCCCCGACTTCGATCACCAGGAGTTTTAACGGTGTATTCGCGGTAGTAGCCGCGGCTTTTGGCGGGAAGAATTCTTTCCCGATTGCCGAACACCGAACCGTCCTTGTCGTAACTGAACGGCCCCCCCTGATAAATCAGCCTCATCATGTTGCGCCCCTGAACAGGCAGCTCGGCTTGGGCAACGGTACCGACACCGGTTCCGGAGGCAAGCTCTCTGGCCTGCACCAACTCGGGGTTAAACCCCATGCCTAAAACCGTCAGTACGACCGCTGCAGCCAAGCGCCAGCCAGTCTTACTTTTTCGCAACATGAAACGTCTTTCTTGAATCAGGGCCCGCGTCAAGCTCGCAACCGAGCCGGGTTAACCCTTAAATTTCAAGAGACAGAGTGTGACGCATCCCCACGCAAAATGCAAGTGCCTGCTGAAAATTTAGGCAATTCAGAGGAGGCACACTAAATTTTAAGTTAGTGCTAGCTGTCGATGTGAGGCTCAACGCACCGCATTGGCGTCAGCCACCGTCAGCGCTGTCATGTTGACAATTCGCCGGACAGTCGTGCTCGCAGTCAGAATATGCATGGGCTTGCTCGCACCCAGCAACACGGGGCCGATGGCAATGTTGCCGCCCGCTGCAGTCTTGAGCAGGTTGTAGGCGATGTTGGCCGCATCAATATTGGGCAGAACCAGCAAATTGGCCTCACCAGCCAGAGTACTGTTGGGCATGACGTTGGCCCGGGCCGCGGCGTCAAGCGCCACATCGCCATGCATTTCCCCATCGACTTCAAGCCACGGCGCGTGCGTACGAAGCAGCTCGAGAGTGCGCCGCATTTTCAGAGCGCTGGGCAAATTCGACGATCCGAAGTTGGAATGGGACAACAGCGCCACCTTGGGCTTGACGCCAAAGCGCATCATTTCCTCGGCCGCCATGGTCGTGATTTCTGCCAACTGCTCCGCGGTGGGGTCGTAGTTCACGTGGGTGTCGACAAGAAACACCTGGCGGTCCGGCAACATCAAGCCGTTCATGCAGGCATAGGTGCAGACGCCGGCGCGTTTGCCAATCACCTGGTCCAGATAGTCCAGATGATGGGAAGTGGTTCCCCAGGTGCCGCAGATGAGGCCATCCACATCGCCTTTGTGCAACAGCATGCCGGCGATCAGGGTCAGGCGCCGCCGCATTTCTATTTTTGCCATCTGCGCGGTTACGCCCCGGCGCTCCATCAGGCGGTGGTATGTTTGCCAGAAGTCGCGGTAGCGGTGGTCCTGCTCGACGTTGACGATGTCGTAGTCCAGCTCTTCCTTCAGGCGCAGACCGAACTTTTCAATGCGCTGGGCGATCACCGTGGGTCGACCGATCAGGGTGGGGCGGGCCAGGCCTTCGTCCACGACGATCTGGCAGGCACGGAGCACACGTTCCTCTTCGCCCTCCGCATAGGCCACGCGTTTTTTGCTGGCCTTTTTGGCGGCCGCAAAAATCGGCTTCATCGTTGTGCCTGATGCGTACACAAAACTCTGGAGCCTTTCGCGGTACGCGTCCATGTCGGTGATGGGCCGAAGAGCCACGCCGCTGTCGGCCGCCGCCTGGGCAACTGCGGGCGCGATCTTCATCATCAAACGGGGGTCGAAAGGCTTGGGAATCAGGTATTCGGGGCCGAAGGCGAGCTGCGCGCCAGCGTAGGCCGCGGCCACCACCTCACTTTGCTCTGCCTGGGCCAGCTCGGCGATGGCGTGTACCGCCGCAATTTCCATCTCGATCGTGATGGTGGATGCGCCCGCGTCGAGTGCGCCACGGAAAATATAGGGAAAGCACAGGACGTTGTTGACCTGATTGGGGTAGTCGGTGCGGCCGGTGGCCATGATGGCGTCGTCGCGCACTGTTCGCACTTCTTCGGGCGTGATTTCCGGGTTCGGGTTGGCGAGCGCCAGGATGATCGGCTTGGCCGCCATCCGTTTGACCATGTCCTTCTTGAGCACGCCGCCAGCGGACAGGCCCAGAAAAATATCAGCTCCCTCAATGATGTCGCTCAGGCTGCGGGCCGATGTTTTTTGCGCAAACTGGATCTTGTCCTCGTCCATCAGTTCGGTGCGGCCCTCGTACACCACGCCGGCCAGATCAGTTACAAAAATATTCTCGCGGGGGATTCCCAGCTTGAGCAGCAGGTTCAGACACGCCAGTGCTGCCGCGCCGGCCCCCGAAGTGACCAGCTTGACCTTTTTGGGGTCTTTTCCAACCACCTTCAATGCATTGAGGACAGCGGCTCCCACCGTGATGGCCGTGCCGTGCTGGTCATCGTGGAACACCGGGATCTTCATCCGCTTGCGCAGCTCGCGCTCGATATAAAAGCAGTCGGGTGCCTTGATGTCTTCAAGGTTGATGGCCCCGAAGGTAGGCTCAAGTGCAGCGATGATGTCTACCAGCTTTGCCGGATCCTTCTCGTCGATTTCAATGTCGAAGACGTCGATACCGGCAAATTTCTTGAACAGGACGCCCTTTCCCTCCATGACGGGTTTGGAGGCAAGAGGGCCAATGTCGCCAAGTCCCAACACCGCGGTTCCATTGGTGATCACCGCCACGAGGTTGCCGCGGCTGGTGTACTTGAAGGCTGCGTTGGGGTCCTTGACGATCTCCTCGCAAGGTGCCGCTACACCGGGTGAATAGGCCAGAGCCAGGTCGCGCTGGTTGATCAGTTGCTTGGTGGCCGCTATGGCTATTTTTCCAGGCGTGGGGAACGCGTGGTATTCCAGCGCGGCGCGGCGAAGTTCGTCACGCTTGTCCTGGTTGCTGTCTGCGGCATTCTCTGGGGGCATTCTTGTCTCCTGGACGGCCCCGACGGGCCGGTTTTTTGTTAGGTCTGCGATTGTAGGCCGGGTAACGGGAAAACCCTAGTACGTGGATGTACGCAAACAGTTGTGACCATTTTCGCAGTGCTGTCTGGAAGGGATAAGGCTTTTGTAACCACTTTTATGGGTCAGATTGTTGTCAGTGTGCGAAAAAAGTCCGTTCAAAGCATTGGCTTGCGAGGAAAACTGAAGGTTTGACCTGAAAATAGACGGGTCATGGTCAGCAGCCCGCAAATACAGGCAACAAAAGGTAAATGGCTGTAAAGAAAAAACATGGAGACACGCCCCAGCCGCTGCGGCGGCCCTGCAAACTGGACTGGCCGGCTTTTGGCGTTGGCGGTTTTGGTCTGTCCGGCTGTATTTGCACAGCAAAGGCGTCCTGACGCAGGAACCCTGCAGGAGCCGCAACGACAGATCCCGCGTCTTCCACAGCCCGGTGCGCCGCAGATCAGCCTGCCTGAGCGCTCGCTCGCCATACCACCGCAGACGGGCGTGCGCATCACCCCTGCAGCATTTCGTTTTGAGGGCAGCACCGTTTTCGGTCATGAGGTGCTGGCCGCGCTGCTGACGGCGTGGGTCAACCAGCCCACCAATCTCGCCGGACTGCATGAGGCGGCCTCGCTCGTCAGCAAATACTACCGGGCGCAAGGCTATCTGCTGACCGAAGCCTACCTGCCCGAGCAAAGCTTTCAGGCCACCGGCGGCACGGTCACCATCGCCGTCATCGAGGCGCGCATTGGCAACGTTCAGGTGCGGGTGGAGGGAGATCGGGGCCCTGCGCTGTTTGCCCGCCGGCTGGCCATCGCCAACCTCCCGACGGGAGCCCTGATCACCGAGTACCTTCTTGACAAGCCGATACTGCTTCTGCGCGACCTGGCAGGTATGGAGGCCAGCGCTGTGGTGGAGCCTGGCGCGCAGTTGGGCCGTGCGGATGTCATGGTCACCGTACGTCCTTCAGGCCTGCAGGTCGATGGTTCGGTCAGTGCCGACAACTCGGGCGCACGCGCTGCGGGAGCGCTGCGCTTGACGACCACGCTAAACCTCAGCAACCTGCTGGGACGCGGCGACGTTGCCAGCGTGCGCGTGCAGGGGAGTGAAGCCTCCCGCAGCTCGCTTTACCGGTTGAGCTATGCCTTGCCGGTTGACACCGCCGGATCCCGTCTGGCTTTCGGTGCCGCGCGCACCAGCTACACGCTGGGCAAGCAATTTGCCGCGCTGGGCGCCAGCGGCAGGGCCGAGGTGATGGATGTTTCGCTCACACGCCCGCTGATTCGCTCCCGTGACAACAATCTGTATGGGTTGCTCAGTGTGGAACACAAAAAGTTCAGCGATGAAATTGCAACACCTGCCAATGAGAGCCAGCGGCGGATTCTTTCGGCGCGTATCGGGGTTCTGGGCAATTTCTCCGATACGGCCGCAGTGACAGGCAGCTCCAGCAGCTATGCGCTGGGCGCGACATTGGGTCGCGTCAGGCTCGACGAAGCCAGTCTGGGTTTCGACCAGGGCGTGGGCGGCCCCCGGACGTCTGGTGGGTTCCAGAAGTACAACCTTGAATTGCAGCGAACGCAGTTCCTGGGCGGCCCCTCCAGTGTCTACCTGGGGCTGCAGGCCCAGATGGCCTCCAAGAACCTTGCATCCGCGGAAAAAATGTCTCTGGGCGGGCCCACCGGGGTCCGCGCTTATCCGGTGGGCGAGGGCACGGGCGATGCAGGCGTTCTTCTCAATCTGGAATATCGTTATCAGCTGCCAGCACCTGGCACCTTGGCCGGAGAACCAGTGACGCTGGCCGCCTTTTATGACTACGGTACGGTCAGGTTCAGTCAGGATCCGGGTGCGCTGGCGGGGACCAACCGCATCTCCCTTGGGGCAGTGGGCATTGGGCTTCTGGCTGGCCGGATCAATAACTTCCTGATTACCACTTACCTGGCCTGGCGCACCTCACCGCTTTCGCCTTCTACCGGTGATCCGGATCGCTCCCCGCGCGCCTGGGTGTCGGCCCAGAAGTGGTTTTAGCAAGCTGCTGGCCATGAGTACCACAACAAAACACGGTGCATACCGCCCATGGGCGGTTCGTACGGTGGTGGTTCGCCTGTCGCGCAAACTCACCGCCACCTACCGCATTCGCACGGGCCGTGTGTTGTCGAATCTTCTTGCGGCCATGCTGTCGGGCTTTTCCCCGCTGGTGATGTCCTTGCCTGCCGATGGCAATGTGGTGGCCGGTCAGGCGACGATCACTACGCCGACGGCCAACTCCATGGTGGTCAATCAGGGCAGCGACAAAGCCGTTTTGAACTGGCAAAGTTTTAATATCGGCGCCGGACAGTCGGTGCAATTTGTACAGCCGAGCGCCGCCTCTGTAGCCTTGAACCGGGTCATTGGCAACGACGCCTCGAAGATTTACGGCTCACTCAGCGCCAACGGCCAGGTGTTCCTGATCAATCCGTCTGGCGTCATGTTTGCACCTGGCGCGCAGGTCAATGTGGGCGGTCTCGTCGCATCGAGTCTGGCCATCAGCAACGAAGACTTTGTTGCCGGCCGCTACACCTTCAGCAGCAGTGCCGGCGGCAGCGGCAGTGTCGCCAATCACGGCAGCATCAACACTGCGCGCGGTGGCTACGTGTTGCTCGCAGCGCCCAGTGTCAGCAACACGGGCTCCATCACGACGAATGGCGGCTCTACCGGCCTGGTGGCGGGTTCGCGCGTGAGCCTGGACACCTCGGGTGCAGGGCTGGTGCGTTTTTCTGTCGACGCGGCTGCAGTCAACGCCGTTGCGGCCAACAGCGGCGTGATCACCGCTCAAGGCGGTCAGGTGGCGGTGCTTGCAAGTGCTCTGGGTGACGCCATGGCTACCGTCATCAACCAGACCGGCGTGATCCGCGCTACTTCTGCGACCGAGAGCAACGGTTTGATTGTGCTCAGTGGCGGTCGCAATGGTGTGGTCCATGTTGCGGGCACGCTCGATGCGAGCGGCGCCGCGGCGGGCCAGACCGGGGGTACGGTACAAGTGCTGGGCGACAAGGTGCTGCTGGCCGCTGGCGCCACTGTCGATGCGTCTGGCCAGGCGGGCGGTGGAACTGTGCTTGTGGGCGGCGACTACCAGGGTGGCAACAACGCGGTTCAAAACGCCGCTCGCACACATGTGGCTGCAGGCACCACCATCCGGGCCGATGCTCTCGATCGCGGCAATGGCGGCAAGGTGGTCATCTGGGCTGATGGGGACACGCGCAGCGCAGGCAGCATCAGCGCGCGCGGGGGCAGCCATAGTGGTAACGGCGGCTTTGTTGAAGTCTCTGGCAAGCAATACCTTGATACGCGGGGCAGCATCGACGTCGCCGCGCCTCAGGGTGTGGGCGGCAAGGTGCTGTTTGACCCCCAGGACATCACACTCAGTACAGCCGCATCGAGCCCATCGGTGGTGACAAATCAGGCCGTGAACACGCCGGATCTGGCATTTGCCACCGCGCCTGACCCCGGTACTTATGTGGTCCAGATATCAACTGTGACCGGATTCAACGAGCTGTTTCTACAGGCAACGCGCGATATTGCCATTAGCAACCCCCTGGCCATGGCGGCCAACGGCAGTGTGCGGCTTGAAGCCAACAACAACATCAGTGTCGGCGTTGGCGCAGGCGTCACTGTGACGGGTACGGGTTCAATCAATCTCAAGGCCGATGCCGACAGCAGCGGTGCAGGCACCCTGTCGCTGGGTGCCGCGCTCAGTTCGCAGGCCGGTGGCATCACCCTCTCCGGTGCCAGCGTGACCAGTACCGCTGCGGGCACGATCACCAGCACAGGCGCTGGCAATGGTGATGCAGGAGCGGTCAGCATCACGAGCACGGGCGTGGTGAATTTGGCGGGTGCGATCACCGCCAGCGGAGGCACGGCCGGTGCGGGCCTGATCGGGCGCAACGGCGGTGTGGTGACGGTCAGTGGTGCAGGTGGGGTCACAACGGCCGGCATCACGGCCAGCGGGAGCAACGGCGGCACCGGCAACACCAATGGAGGCAACGCAGGCAGCATCACGGTGAGCAACAGCGGGGCGGGCAACATCAGCGTGGGCGCATTGACGGCCAGCACGGGCAACGCAGCAGGCACAGGCGCGGGCGGGGCGGCCGGCAGCATCAGCGTGAGCAACACCTTCGCTGGAGGAAACGTCACCACGGCGGCCCTGACGACGACGGGCGGCACCAAAGGGGCAGGCGGCAGCATCAGCGTCAGCGCAGCAGGGGCGGGCGTGCTGAGCACA
>JAKFXR010000092.1:29195-37081 GCA_021731285.1 Polaromonas sp.
CATCAGCGTGAGCAACACCTTCGCTGGAGGAAACGTCACCACGGCGGCCCTGACGACGACGGGCGGCACCAAAGGGGCAGGCGGCAGCATCAGCGTCAGCGCAGCAGGGGCGGGCGTGCTGAGCACAGGCGGTGCGGCCATTGCCTCGACGGGCGGTGCCGGCATCAACAGCGCAGGGGCCAACGCAGGCAACATCACCTTGAGCGGCGGCACGGTCACCCTGGGGGCCAGCACCCTGACGGCCACGGGCGGAGCCGGCAACGGCGCCAGCTTTGCAGGCGGCAGTGGCGGCGAGATCCGCGTGACCAGCAACGCCGGCGGCATGAGCAGCACGGGCGCGGGCGGCATGACAGCCAACGGCGGCGCAGCCTCGGGCACCGGCGCAGCAGGCGGGGCGGCAGGCACCATCAGCGTGATCAACGCAGCAGCCAGCACAGGCACCATCAGCCTGGCAGGCAGCGTCGGGCTCAACGCCCGCGCGGGCGCATCAACAGGCACCACAGCGGCGCTGGCTGCGGGCAGCATCACGGTGAACAACAACGCTACGGCAGCGACGGCGACCACCCTGGGCAACCTGAACACCGGCGGTCAGGCCAACGGCCATGGCGGTCTGGTCAGCATCACCACGACGGGCACACTGAGCGCAGGCACCATCGGGACAGGCGGCGGCACGGTCAACGCCCTGAGCACCCTGGACGGGCGCGACGCAGGCAACGTCACCATCAGCGCGGGCGACGCCATCACAGCCCTTGGCGCCATCACCGCCACCGGCAGCGCCGGCGTGGGCACCAACCAGAACGGCGGCGCAGGCGGGACGGTTTCGATCACATCGACGGGCGGCAACGTCACGGCAGGAGCGATCACCACCAGCGGCGGCAACGCAGTAACGGGTGTGGCCTCGGGCGGTAACGCCGGGACCATCACACTCGATGCAGCAGGCGGCACGCCCACCATCACACTGGCGGGCAACCTCAGCGCAGTGGGCGGCAACCAGATTGGCGGAGGCACCTCGGGCAGCGGAGCGAACATACGCGTCAAACAGGACGCGCTGCTCAATGCGGCCACAGTGACGCTGGACACACGCGGCGGCAATACCGGTGCGGGCACGGGCGGCAACATCCAGTTGGACGGGGCCATCAACAGCACCGGCGGGGCGCGCGCACTGGTGCTCACGGGCGGGACGGGCGATGTGACGGTCAGCGGTGCGATGGGCGCTACGAGCGCGCTGTCGGCCTTGACGGTGACGGGCAACGACATCACGGTGGCCAGCATAGGCGGGGGCGCAGCCGGTGTGACGGGCGCCACCGCGCTGACCGCCACAACGGCAGGCGCTGATGTGGGGGAGATCACCTTCACCGGCACCACCTACAACGCCAACGCCCAGACCTACGTTGCTGCAACAGGCAACACACTCAAGGTCAACGCTGGTGCCACAACAACATTCACCGGCACCGCAGACATCATCACTTTCGGCAACACCGCCAATGCTACCGGTGGCACGCTGCTGCTGGCCGACGGATCCAATCTCAGCGTGAACTCTGGCAGTGGCGTCATCAATGCCTTTGCCGGTGTGCGTGCCACCTCGGCAGAAACCGTCAGCCTCAACGCCGGCACCAGCACCCTGAGCGTGGGCCAGA
Organism: Polaromonas sp.; assembly: GCA_021731285.1. Taxonomy (GTDB): domain Bacteria; phylum Pseudomonadota; class Gammaproteobacteria; order Burkholderiales; family Burkholderiaceae_C; genus Polaromonas. The sequence continues at coordinate 30,833 of JAKFXR010000092.1, forward strand.
TCGGCAATGCCGGCGAAGTGGCCTCCGTGGCCCTGACGGCAGCAACCAGCACCCTGCGCGGCGACATCACCACAGCTGATGTGGCCGCCAACAACGTGACCATCACCGGCGCAGTGACACTGGCCAACAGCGTCACGATTGACACCAACCGTACGAGCAACAAGGGCGACATCACCATCACCGGCGCCAGCACGGGCGCAGGCACTGCGTTGAGCCTGACGGGCAAAGCCATCTCCACCGGCGCATTGACCACCACAGGTGCCGGCAACGGCAACGGAGGTGCGGTCAGCATTACCGGCAGCGGCGCGGTCAATGTGTCAGGCACCATTACCACGACAGGCGGCACAGCCACGGCCGGCAACCCCGGGCGCGATGCCGGCGCCATCAGCGTCAGCGGTGCCGGCGTGACGCTGGCGGCGATCAGCGCCAGCGGCAGTCCTGGCGTGACCACCGGCGACCGGGCCGGCGGCGCCGGTGCTGTGGTCAACCTCACGTCCACCAATGGCATCACCCAGACCGGCGCCTTCACCGCCAGCGGGGGCGCCGGCGTCAACAATGGCGCCGGAGGCAACGCAGGCAACATCACGGTGAGCAACAGCGCAGCAGGCAACATCAGCGTGGGCGCATTGACGGCCAGCACGGGCAACGCGGCGGGCACAGGTGTGGGCGGCACGGCCGGCTCCATCAGCGTGAGCAACACCTTCGCTGGAGGAAACGTCACCACGGCGGCCCTGACGACGACGGGCGGCACCAAAGGGGCAGGCGGCAGCATCAGCGTCAGCGCAGCAGGGGCGGGCGTGCTGAGCACAGGCGGTGCGGCCATTGCCTCGACGGGCGGTGCCGGCATCAACAGCGCAGGGGCCAACGCAGGCAACATCACCTTGAGCGGCGGCACGGTCACCCTGGGGGCCAGCACCCTGACGGCCACGGGCGGAGCCGGCAACGGCGCCAGCTTTGCAGGCGGCAGTGGCGGCGAGATCCGCGTGACCAGCAACGCCGGCGGCATGAGCAGCACGGGCGCGGGCGGCATGACAGCCAACGGCGGCGCAGCCTCGGGCACCGGCGCAGCAGGCGGGGCGGCAGGCACCATCAGCGTGATCAACGCAGCAGCCAGCACAGGCACCATCAGCCTGGCAGGCAGCGTCGGGCTCAACGCCCGCGCGGGCGCATCAACAGGCACCACAGCGGCGCTGGCTGCGGGCAGCATCACGGTGAACAACAACGCTACGGCAGCGACGGCGACCACCCTGGGCAACCTGAACACCGGCGGTCAGGCCAACGGCCATGGCGGTCTGGTCAGCATCACCACGACGGGCACACTGAGCGCAGGCACCATCGGGACAGGCGGCGGCACGGTCAACGCCCTGAGCACCCTGGACGGGCGCGACGCAGGCAACGTCACCATCAGCGCGGGCGACGCCATCACAGCCCTTGGCGCCATCACCGCCACCGGCAGCGCCGGCGTGGGCACCAACCAGAACGGCGGCGCAGGCGGGACGGTTTCGATCACATCGACGGGCGGCAACGTCACGGCAGGAGCGATCACCACCAGCGGCGGCAACGCAGTAACGGGTGTGGCCTCGGGCGGTAACGCCGGGACCATCACACTCGATGCAGCAGGCGGCACGCCCACCATCACACTGGCGGGCAACCTCAGCGCAGTGGGCGGCAACCAGATTGGCGGAGGCACCTCGGGCAGCGGAGCGAACATACGCGTCAAACAGGACGCGCTGCTCAATGCGGCCACAGTGACGCTGGACACACGCGGCGGCAATACCGGTGCGGGCACGGGCGGCAACATCCAGTTGGACGGGGCCATCAACAGCACCGGCGGGGCGCGCGCACTGGTGCTCACGGGCGGGACGGGCGATGTGACGGTCAGCGGTGCGATGGGCGCTACGAGCGCGCTGTCGGCCTTGACGGTGACGGGCAACGACATCACGGTGGCCAGCATAGGCGGGGGCGCAGCCGGTGTGACGGGCGCCACCGCGCTGACCGCCACAACGGCAGGCGCTGATGTGGGGGAGATCACGCTTAACGGAGCCTTGAATGTGAACGCGCTGACGCTGGGCGCGGCAGCGTCGATAACCGCGGCCAATGCGGTCAAAGCCACTTCGCTGACGGCGACATTGACCGGTGCTGCCAGCGCCTTGATCCTCAACAACTCGGGCAACCAGATCACGACCCTGAATGCCATCACCACGCCAGGCGGGTTGACGCTGAACAACGGCAACAACAGCGTGACAGTGGCGGGCAACATCACGGCCACCAACAACGCGGTGGCGATAGATGCCGGAACCGGGACCTATACGCAAAGCAACAATGTGGACGTGTCGGCCGGGACAGGACCGATTACCGTGACAGCGGACGCGGTGACCATCGGCATTACCAATACCGGCAACAACGCCTTCATCACTTCCGGAACACTCACGCTCAAGCCCAAAACAGCCGGGCAGGCCATGTCGCTGGGCGGCGCTTCCGCGTTCGACCTCTCGGCGACAGAGGTCGCGCGCTTTGCCAGCGGTGCCACGGGGCCCATCGTGATCGGTGACAGCGCCAGCACCGGTGTTTTGACCATCGGTGGCGTCGGCGTCCCTAACCTGAGTGGCAAAACCGTGACGCTTAACGCGGGTTCCATGACCGACACTGGCGTGCAGGCCATCACGGCGCTGAACCTGACGCTCAATGCCAACGGCCAGATCGGCACCGACGGTAGCAATGGCATTGATGTGGTCGCGACCAACCTCAATGTCAACACCACCAACAACGGCGACGCCTTTGTGCGCAGCACCGCGGCGGTCAACTTCGGCGTGGGAAGCAGTGGTTCCAGCGTGGCTGGAACGCTGGACCTCACGACCACCGGCAATGTGACCCAGACCGGCACAGGCAACATCGCGGCCGGCACTCTGAAGGTCAAGACACTGTCGGCGGGCACGGCCACGGTCACGCTGACAAACAGCGGCAATGATGCGGGTGCGATTGACCTGCGATCGCGCAATGCCGGCGACACGCTCAATGCCGCGGGCGCCATCCAGTACACCGACGCCAATGGCTTCGATGTTGCTGCAGTGGCCACCACAGGCAATGCCACCCTGTCTGCCGGTGGCACCGTGACCCAGTCTGGTGCCATTGCTGCGGCAGGCCTGGCGCTCACCGGTACTGGCGGCGCGCACACCTTGCGACATACAGGCAATGCGGTGACCACGCTGGCGGCCAACACCGGCAGTGTTGATTACAGCCAGGCCGGGGCGCTGATTGTTGGCACCGTGGGCGTGGCGGGCGTGACCACCACCGGCACGGCAAAAATCGAAACCACGGGTGCGGCGTCCAACCTCACACTCAACAACGCGGTGACATCCAGCGCTGGCGGCGACGCCATCGTGCTCAAGGCCGGTTCTTCCAACGCTGCCGGCACCTCCACCGGCGGGCAACTGATCAACAACGTCGGTGTCAACGGCATTGTTGCTGCTGCGGGCCGCTACCTGGTGTACAGCGGCGATCCCGGCACCACGACCGAGGGTGTCACGGGCTACAGCAAGCGCTACAACACCTCCTCCAGCTTCACGCCCGGCGGCAGCGCGAACATGGTCATGTACCGCATCGCGCCCACGCTGACAATTACCAGCGACAACGCCAGCAAAACCTACGGCCAGACCAACCCGGCATTTACCGGAAGCTCTTCGGGCTATATCGATGGCGACACTGCGACCAGCGTGGGCGTGAGCCGCACCAGCGCGGCGGTGTTCAACACACCGGTGGCCCAGAGTGGCATCGCCATCACCTCCGGCGCCACCAACAACGAGAACTACACACTGGTGCTGAGCCACGGCCAACTGACGATCAACCGGGCAACAATCACCAGCGTGGGGGGCATCCGGGCGTACGACAAACTCGTCGATGGCAATACCAACGCCACGCTCACGACAAGCGGTGCCAACTACAACGGCATGGTTCCGGGTGACGTGCTCAGTTCCACGGCGACTGGCAAATTCGATACGCCCTCGGTAGGCAGCAACAAAACGGTTTTTATCACCGGCATTTCACTGGGCGGCGCCGCGGCAGATAACTACATTCTGGCCAGCGATACCGCGACAACAACAGCCAGCATCACCGACTTGTCCCCGATCACGGGTAAATTTGTTTCACCGCCCCCGACGCCCGTGAATACATTGCCGGGGCGCCCTTCCGGCTCCCCGGTCGCGGACGCCAACGCGCTGCTGGAGAGCAACCCCACGGCTTCCGGTGGCGGCGGAGGTGCCGCGGTGACAACCATGCGTGAGCCCACGGCCCAGGCCATCGGCCTCGTCGCGGTGGCTGTGCCGCGTGAACGCATGACCGGTGGTGAGGGCTTCACCTTCTCCCTGCCCGGTGCCCTGCAGACGGCGGCAGCGACGGCGCCCGTGCTGGCGACCACCCTGACCGGACGGCCGCTGCCGTCATGGTTACGCTACGACGCCGGGACCCGCGGCTTCGTCGCCAAGGATGTGCCGGCCGGCGCCCTGCCCCTGCAGGTTCTCGTGAATGTGGGCGGACTTACTGCGGTTCTGACCATTGCCGAGGCCCAGCCCGGGCCGCCCCAGCCCCGGATTGTGGTTGAGCGCGCTACTGCGCCCAAGGGCTGACGAATTTTTGTTGAGGCAGGCAAAAAGGGGCAAAATGGCGCACAATGCGTCAAAGGAGCCTTTTATGACTGCCCCCAGCAACTTTGCCTCTGTCAAACTCCCGGCCAGCCTGGTGCAGGAGGCGCGCGAAGCGGCCCAGCCGCTGCGCCGCTCTGCTGCCGGGCAGATCGAATACTGGGCCACGCTGGGCCGGGTGGTCGAGCATTCCGGCCTGACCGTGCAGGAGGCGCAGACCGCCATCGAAGGTTACGAAGCCGCAGCACTCAAGTCCCGGCAAACCCGGACAGTGGCCGACCTCACCAGCCGTTTGCTGGCGGCTGAAGTCAGCGGATCGCTGGCGCGCCGCGTGCGTGAAGTGGTCGAAGAAAACCGCAAACTCGCCAATTGACGGCGCAGCCGGTCTTCCATCTGCTGGCGGGCCCCAACGGCGCGGGCAAATCCACGCTGTACCGCGCTCTGGTGCGCGACGACCTCATCAGCGCCGATCTGGTATTCGTCAATGCCGACCTTTTCGAACGCGACCAGCTGCAGCACATCACCGACGCGGCGCAGCGCTCCGAAGCAGCCCGGCATTGGGCGGACGCCGAACGCGCGGCCAGGCTGGGCGGCGGCGAGTCCTTTGTCAGTGAAACGGTTTTTTCCCATGAGTCCAAGCTGGCCCTGATCGACGATGCCATCGCGCAAGACTATGTGGTTGCGTTGTATGTGGTCGCGCTTGACGACCCCCAGCGCCTGCTTGCCCGGGTGCAGCGCCGCGTCAGCGAAGGCGGCCACGCCGTGCCGCCAGACAAAATCCTGGCGCGCTACCCGCGCACACTGGAGAACCTCTCCAAAGCAGTTGGCCTGGCATCGGTGGCCTACCTGTATGAAGCGCGTGAGTTCGAAGAGGGCGGGCCCTACATGGTGGCCATGTGCCAGGGCGCCAAGGTCACGGTGTTTGTTGATGATTTGCCGCGGTGGGCGCGCATGGTGCTGGGCGAGGAAGGGCCGGACTGACGGCCGGCATTCGCAACGCAAAAGCCTCACCCCCGCATCAACGTCTCGATGTCATCGGCCTTCACCGGCACGCCGCGCGTCATCAGCTCGCAGCCTTTGGCGGTCACCAGCGCGTCGTCTTCAATGCGTATGCCGATGTTCCAGAACTCTTTGGGCACACCTTTGGCCGGGCGCACATACAGGCCCGGCTCGATGGTGGTGACCATGCCGGGGCGCAGGACCCGCGAGGGTTTGCGCATCACCGTCTGGCCCAGCGCGTCTTTTTCTTCGCGGGGTTTGCTGCCGGGTTCGGTGTAGTCGCCGCAGTCATGCACGTCCATGCCCATCCAGTGGCCGGTGCGGTGCATGTAAAACTGCCGGTACGCACCAGAGGCCAGCACATCGTCGACCTTGCCGTGTTTCTTCTTCTCGAGCAGGCCGGTGGCCAGCATGCCTTCAATCAGCACGCGGGTGGCTGCGTCGTGCGGGTCGCTGAAACGCTTGCCCGGTTTGGTCGCTGCGATGGCCGCTTCCTGCGAGGCCACCACGATGTCGTACAGCGTGCGCTGCGCCGGCGTGAACTTGCCGTTGGCGGGGAAGGTGCGCGTGATGTCGCTGGCATAGCCGTCCAGTTCGCAGCCGGCGTCAAGGG
>JAKFXR010000098.1 GCA_021731285.1 Polaromonas sp.
TGGCGGCCCCGGCCGGGCGGTTTGGCGTTAAGGTGTGGCTGATGTGCGGCCGCGCGCGCCGCTATGAGGACAACATGCCAGCTCTGGAGACAAAACTCAACGCCCGCTCTGCGGACTTTTCTGCCAACGCGGCTGCCATGCAGGCGCAGGTGGACGACCTGAACGCGCAACTGGCCAAGGCCGCGCTGGGCGGCGGCGAGGCCACGCGGGCGCGCCATGTGTCGCGTGGCAAGCTGCTGCCGCGTGACCGCGTGCAGATGCTGCTGGACCCGGGCACGCCTTTTCTGGAGCTGGGCCCCCTGGCCGCCAAAGACATGTACCCCGACAGGGACGGCAGCGACAGCGCGCCGTGTGCCGGTGTCATCACCGGCATTGGCCGCGTCAACGGGGTGGACTGCATGATTGTGTGCAACGACGCCACGGTGAAAGGCGGCACCTATTACCCCATGACGGTGAAAAAGCATTTGCGTGCGCAGGAAGTGGCCATGCAAAACGGGTTGACCTGCATTTACCTGGTCGACTCGGGCGGCGCCAACCTGCCGAACCAGGACGACGTGTTTCCCGACCGCGACCACTTTGGCCGCATTTTTTTTAACCAGGCCAACATGAGCGCGCAGGGCATTGCGCAAATCGCGGTGGTCATGGGCAGTTGCACGGCAGGCGGTGCCTATGTGCCCGCCATGAGCGATGAGACCATCATCGTTAAAAACCAGGGCACCATTTTTCTGGGCGGCCCGCCGCTGGTGAAGGCCGCCATTGGCGAGATCGTCAGCGCCGAAGACCTGGGCGGTGGTGATGTGCATACCCGCCTGTCTGGCGTGGCAGACCACCTGGCGCAAAACGACGCGCATGCACTGGCACTGGCTCGCCAGGCTGTGGGCAGCCTCAACAAAACCAAGCGACCAGAACAAACCCTGCGTACGCCGGTGCCGCCGCTCTACAGCCCGCAAGAGCTGCACGGCGTGATTCCGGTGGACACCAAAAAGCCGTATGACGTGCGCGAGGTGATTGCCCGCATCGTTGACGGCAGCGAGTTCCATGAGTTCAAGGCGCGTTTTGGCGCCACGCTGGTCTGCGGCTTTGCGCACATTGAGGGCATGCCGGTGGGCATCGTCGCCAACAACGGCATTTTGTTCAGCGAGTCGGCGCAAAAGGGCGCGCACTTCATCGAGCTGTGCTGCCAGCGCAAGGTGCCGCTGATCTTTTTGCAGAACATCACCGGCTTCATGGTGGGCCGCAAGTACGAAGCCGAGGGCATTGCCCGCCACGGCGCCAAGATGGTGACGGCGGTGGCCACGGCGCAGGTGCCGAAGTTCACCGTGATCATTGGCGGCAGCTACGGCGCCGGCAACTATGGCATGTGTGGCCGGGCCTACAGCCCGCGTTTTTTGTGGATGTGGCCCAACGCGCGCATCTGCGTGATGGGCGGCGAGCAGGCCGCGGGTGTGCTGGCCACCGTGAAGCGCGACGCGATTGAGGCCAAGGGCGGCCAGTGGAGCGCTGAAGAAGAGGCCGCTTTCAAACAGCCGGTGCTGGACCAGTTTGGCCACCAGTCGCACCCCTATTACTCCAGCGCGCGCGGCTGGGACGACGGCGTGATTGACCCGGCAGACACGCGGCGCGTGCTGGCGCTGGGCCTGTCGGCCACGCTCAACCAACCGATTCCGGACACCAAGTTTGGCGTCTTCCGCATGTAAGCCCGGAAGACACACATGTCCAACGACTCCATTTACGTCACTCCCGAGCACGAGTCGCTGCGCGACCAGATCGCGCGCTTCATTGCCAAAGAAGTCGAGCCGCATGCCGCAGCGTGGGAAGAGCAGGGCCATGTGCCGCGCGAGGTGCTGCGCCGCATGGGACAGGCGGGCCTGTTTGGCCTGATGTATGAAGAGCAGTACGGCGGCGCAGACAGCGACGCCATGACCAACCTGGTGTTTGCCGAGGCGCTGTCGCAGTCCACCTTTGCGGGCTTCATCATCACCGTGCTGGTGCACACCGACATGGCCAGCCCGCACCTGCACCACGCAGGCAATGCGGCCCAAAAAGAAAAGTATTTGAAGAAGGTGATCGCCGGTGAGCTGATCACCGCCGTGGGCATCACCGAGCCGGGTGCCGGCTCGGACGTGGCGGGCATTCGCACAACGGCCAAACGCGATGGCGATCATTGGGTCATCAACGGCACCAAGATGTTCATCACCAACGGCGTGTTTGCCGACCTGTACTTTGTGGCCGCCAAAACCGGCCCGGGCAAGCGCGACATGTCGATGTTCATTGTTGAAAAAGGCACGCCCGGCTTCAGCGTGGGCCGCGCGCTCAAAAAGACGGGCTGGCTGTCGTCCGACACCGCCGAGCTGATTTTTGACAACGTGCGCATCCCGGCAGCCAACCTGCTGGGCGAAGAGGGCAAGGGCTTTTATTCGGTGATGAAAAACTTTCAGACCGAGCGCATTGCGCTGGGCGCGATGGCCGTGGGCCATTGCCAGCAGGCGCTCAAGCTCACACTTGACTACGTGCGCCAGCGTCAGGCCTTTGGCGGGCCGCTGTGGGAGCAGCAGACCATACGCCAGCGCATTTCCATGCTGGACGCCAAAACACGCGCGGCGCGGCAGTTCATGTACCACTGCGCCTGGCGCGTCACCCAGGGCCACGACATCGTGCAGGATGTGTCCATGCTCAAGGCGCTGACGGGTGAACTGGTCAACGAGGTGGTGCAAACCTGCCAGCAGTTTCACGGCGGCATGGGCTACATCCGCGAGACCGCGATTGAACGGCTGTGGCGCGACGCGCGTGTGCTGGCCATTGGCGGCGGCGCGACAGAAGTCATGCTGGAAGAAGTGGCCAAGCGCTACTAAGGAAAAAATTCGATGAACCACATTCAACTCACCACCACCGGCAGCGTGGCCACCGTCACCCTCAACCGGCCCGAGGTGCGCAATGCCTTCAACGACGAAGTCATTGCCGAAATGACTACAGCCTTCAACCAGCTGGCCGTGCGCGACGACGTGCGCTGCATTGTGCTGGCTGCCAACGGCACGGCCTTTTGTGCCGGTGCTGACCTGAACTGGATGAAGCGCATGGCCAGCTACACCCATGCCGAGAACCTGCTTGATGCAGGCGCGCTGGCCGAGATGCTGCGTGTCATCTACGCCTGCCCCAAGCCCACCATTGCGCGGGTGCAGGGCGATGTGTATGCCGGCGGCACCGGCCTGGTGGCCGCCTGCGACATCGCTGTGTCGGTGGACACTGCAGGCTATTGCCTCAGCGAGGTCAAGCTGGGTTTGATACCGGCCACCATCAGCCCCTATGTGATTCGGGCCATGGGCGCACGCGCGGCCCACCGCTACTTTTTGACGGCCGAGCGCTTTGATGCAGCCGAGGCGCTGCGCATCGGTTTCGTGCATGAGGTGGTGAAAACCGGGGAGCTGGACGGCAAAGTGGCAGAGCTGGCACAAACACTGGTCAACGCCGGACCGGCTGCCGTGCGCCTGTGCAAAAAGCTGGTGCAGGACGTGGCTGACCAGCCAGTGACACCGGCACTGGTGCAAATGACGGTGGATGCCATCGCCGACATCCGCGTCAGTCCCGAAGGCCGGGAAGGTGTGCAGTCTTTCCTCCAGAAACGCAAACCCGACTGGCTCTTGCCCAGTTAAGACTGCGCAGGCACAACATGAAGCTCAAACCCCTCCTCCTGATCACCGCGCTGCTGCACGCACTGGCGGGACAGGCTGCGGCGCAGACGGTGGAGCTGGATGCCTCGGTCAATGAGGTGGTGTTGCAAATCCCCAAGCCGGGTTTGATCAGCATCGATCTGGAGACCACGCTTTACAAGCCTGAGGGCGACGGGCCCTTCCCGATTGCGGTCATCAACCATGGCAAGGCCTATGGCGACCCGCGTTTTCAGTCGCGCTACCGGCCTGCGGCTGCCGCGCGTTACTTCATGCAGCGTGGTTATGCGGTGGTGGTGCCCATGCGCCAGGGTTTCTCCAGATCAGGCGGCAGCTACATCGGCGGCGGCTGCAATGTCGAGGGCAATGGCCGCGCACAGGCGGCCGATGTCAAGGCCGTGCTGGACCACGTCACTGCCCAGCCCTGGGCCGACAAAAACAACATGGTTGTGCTGGGGCAATCCCACGGTGGCTGGACCACGCTGGCCCTGGGCGCGCAGCAATACCCCGGCGTCAAGGCCCTGATCAACTTTGCCGGGGGCCTGCGAAACGAAAACTGCGCCTCGTGGGAAGGCGGGCTGGCGCGCGGCGCGGCCGCGTATGCGCGTGAGACCCACTTGCCATCGCTCTGGTTTTATGGCGACAACGACAGCTACTTCTCGCAGCCCACGTACCGGGCCATGCACGAGCAATACACCGCTGCTGGCGGCAAGGCCCGGCTGGTGGCGTTTGGTACCTTTGGTTCGGACGCGCACAGCCTGTTTGGATCGCGCGCCGGCGCGCCCATCTGGCAACCCGAGGTGACGGCGCTGCTGGCTTCTGTCGGCCTGCCCAGCGAGCCGCTGCCTGCGTTTTCAAAATACCGCATGGCCGGGCTCACGCCCATCCCGCCCGCCACGCAGTTTGCCCCGCTGGAAGACGAAACGCGTCTGCCCCATGTGCGCGACACCGGCCGCGCCGGCTACAAGGTTTACCTGACCAAGCTCACGCCGCGGGCCTTTGCCATCTCGCCGGACCGCGCCTGGGGCTGGGCCGAGGGCGGGGATGACCCGCTCAGGCGCGCGCTGGACAACTGCAAGCGCCACAGCAAGCTGGGGTGCAAGCTGTATTCAGTGGACGACAGCGTCGTCTGGCAGGATGACAAATGAACACCATGGACACCGCACAACTGATTGCCCTGGCCGGGGCGCTGGGCTGGGCCAGTGGCATACGCCTGTACCTGGTGGTGCTGCTCACCGGCCTGGCCGGTTTCATGGGCTGGATCCAGTTGCCGCAAGGCCTGCATCTGCTGGCCCATCCGGTGGTGCTGGGCGCCAGTGGTTTCATGGTGTTTGTCGAATTTTTTGCCGACAAGATTCCGGGGCTGGATTCGCTGTGGGACGTGGTGCACACCATGATCCGCATCCCGGCAGGCGCAGCGCTGGCCGCTGGCGTGTTTGGCGCCGACAGCGGGCTGATGGCCCTGGTGGCTGCGCTCATGGGTGGCACGCTGGCCGCCACCAGCCACGCGGCCAAAGCCACGGCGCGCGCAGCCATCAACACCTCGCCCGAGCCTTTCAGCAATGTGGGCGCATCGCTGCTGGAAGACGGCCTGGTGCCGGCGGGCCTGTGGCTGGCGCTGGCGTATCCGCTGGTGTTTGTCGTTGTGCTGGTGCTGGCGGTGATCTTCAGCGTCTGGCTGATTCGCACCTGCTGGCGTTTCCTGCGGCAGCTTTTCACCCGCATGGCGCGCATCTTCAGCGGCAAGCCAGATACCGGGCCGTCGCCTGCCTTCACCCTCAAATCTCCTTTCTCAAAAAAGAACGACTGACATGTTTAAAAAAATACTGATTGCCAATCGCGGTGAAATCGCCTGCAGGGTCGCGGCCACCGCGCGGCGCATGGCCATCCAGAGCGTGGCCGTCTACTCCGAGGCAGATGCAGGGGCCAAACATGTGAGCGTGTGCGACGAGGCCATTCACATCGGCGGCAGCGCGCCCAAAGACAGCTACCTGCGCTGGGAAAAAATCATTGAGGCTGCCAAAGCGACGGGCGCTGAGGCGATTCACCCCGGCTACGGATTTTTGAGCGAGAACGAAGAGTTTGCACAGGCCTGCGCTGCCGCCGGCCTGGTTTTTATTGGCCCACCCGCTTCGGCCATCAAGGCCATGGGTCTGAAGGCGGAGTCCAAGCAACTGATGGAAAAAGCCGGTGTGCCGCTGGTGCCCGGCTACCACGGCAGCGACCAGGACCCGGCGCTGCTCAAGCGCGAGGCCGACCGCATTGGCTACCCGGTGCTGATCAAGGCCAGTGCAGGCGGTGGCGGCAAGGGAATGAGGGCGGTCGAGAAGTCGGACGACTTTGATGCAGCCCTGGCCTCGTGCAAGCGCGAGGCGATCAACAGCTTTGGCGACGACGCAGTACTGGTTGAAAAATACGCGCAGCGCCCGCGGCATATCGAAATCCAGGTGTTTGGCGACACGCATGGAAACTATGTGTACCTGTTTGAGCGTGACTGCTCGGTGCAGCGCCGCCACCAGAAGGTGCTGGAAGAGGCGCCAGCGCCCGGCATGACGGAAGCGATGCGCAAGCAGATGGGTGAAGCTGCGGTGGCCGCTGCGCGGGCTGTCAATTACGTGGGTGCAGGCACGGTCGAGTTCATCGTCGAGCAGCGCACTGATGGCAGCATGAATTTCTTTTTTATGGAAATGAATACCAGGCTGCAAGTGGAGCATCCCGTCACCGAAGCGATCACCGGGCTGGACCTGGTGGAGTGGCAACTGCGCGTGGCTTCCGGTGAGAAGCTGCCTTTGACCCAGGACCAGTTGCGCATTCAGGGTCATGCGCTGGAAGCGCGCATATGCGCCGAAAGCCCCGACAACAACTTTTTGCCGGCCACCGGCAAGTTGCATGTCTATGGCCTGCCTGCTTCAGTCTCCTTTGAGCGCGGGCTGGTGCGGGTGGACGCCGGCGTGCGCGAGGGCGATGAGATTTCGCCCTACTACGACTCCATGATTGCCAAGCTCATCGTGCATGGCGACACGCGTGAGCAGGCGTTGGCCCGCATGGACGAGGCGCTGGCGCAGGTGCACATTGTGGGCCTGAGCACCAACGTGCAGTTTTTGCGCCATGTGGTGAACAGCGGTTCCTTCGCACAGGCCGATCTGGACACCGCCCTGATTCCGCGCGAGACAGCGGTGCTGTTCAGGCAGGAAAAAATTGGCCTGCCGCTGGCTGCGGCTGCGGCCGTGGTCTTGACCCTGATGGAGGAAAAAGCGCTGGAAACAGTGGACCCTTTCAGCAAGCGGGACGGCTGGCGTACACACGGCGCGGCGCAGCGGCGCTTTGAGTTTGAATTTCATGGCGAGCCTGCGCAGGCCGATCTGAGCTACCTGCATGACGGCACACTGCAGCTTGCGGCGGGTGGTGTTCAGGGTGCGCTGAGTTTTGCACCAGGCGAAGGCCATGTCACGCTGATCTTTGGCGCGCAGCGGCTGGCGGCCTGTATGTACCGCCGCGGTGAGGTGGTGCATGTGTTTGCACAGCAAGGCGCCACGCAGATCACGGTGATCGATGCCCTGGCGCATGCCGGTGAAACCCATGGCGAAGCCGGCCGCCTGACCGCACCCATGCCAGGCAAGGTGGTGTCCTTCTCGGTCAAGGCCGGTGACAAGGTTGAAAAAGGCCAGGCGCTGGCTGTGATGGAAGCCATGAAGATGGAGCACACGATTGCCGCGCCGGCGGACGGCGTGGTGCAGGAGCTGCTTTATGCGCCCGGTGACCAGGTGGCTGAGGGCGCGGAGTTGCTGAAGATCGCCTGAAGCCTGAAGCGCTATAAAGTTCATAGCGAACTATTTCCGCCGTTAAAGGGCAGATTGCCGATTTCTCTTGCGATTTTCTGTTTGAAAGCCTTCGGGGACCCCACTCGCAATGACAGATGGCAGGGGTATGCATTTGCTATCACTGCGCATATAGACAAGATGGACAATGGCTGGCATGCGAATCACTGTTTGCTGTACCGACACCAAAGCCGATCCCTGGCTGGCCGGGCTGCGCGCAGCTTTTCCAAGCGCCACGGTTGAGAATTGGGCCCCTGGCGCGGCTGCTGCCGACTACGCCGTGGTCTGGGCGCCGCCTCAACAGTTTCTGGACGAGCAGCCGCAACTCAAGGCCTTGTTCAACATTGGCGCCGGTGTAGATGCGCTGATGAAGATGCGCTTGCCTGCTGGCGCCGCCGTGGTGCGGCTGGACGACGCCGGCATGTCGGTGCAGATGGCCGAATATGTGAGCCATGCGGTGATCCGGCATTTCCGCGAGTTCGATGGCTATGAGGCCGATGTGCAGCAGGGCAAGTGGTCTTTCCGCAAGCCGCGCATGCGCGCGGACTTTCCGGTCGGTGTGATGGGCCTGGGCGTGCTGGGCCAGCGCGTGGCGCGCACCTTGCTGCAGTTTGATTTTCCGGTGCGCGGCTGGAGCCGTTCTGCCAAAACCGTCGAGGGTGTGCGCTGCTTTGCAGGTGAAGAGGGCTTTGAGGCGTTTCTGGCCGCAACGCGCATTCTGGTGTGCCTGCTGCCGCTGACGCCGGATACAGAAGGCATCATGAACCGCCAGACACTCTCACGGTTGATGCCGGGTGGCTATGTCATCAATGTGGCGCGCGGCGGCCACCTGGTGGAAGATGATTTGCTGGCGCTGGTGGACAGCGGGCACCTGGCCGGGGCGATGCTGGATGTGTTTCGCACAGAGCCGCTACCTGCGGGCCATGCCTTCTGGCAGCACCCGAAAATCAGCGTGACGCCGCACACCTCGGCCCGCACGCTGCGTGAAGAAAGCATTGCGCAGATTGCGGGCAAGATAGCTGCCCTGGAGTCTGGCCAGCCGATTGCCACCCTCGCCGGTGTGGTTGACCTAAATAAAAGATACTGATGTCGCCCCCACGGTCATTCGCTTCGCGTAACTCCCTGCCCCCCGAGGGGGCCGCTGCGCCTGCGGCCCGGCGAAGCCGGTTCCGCGGCCCCTGCTTGGTTAAGAACTGGTTGTCGGTTTGCGGCACAAATATCTCCTGAAAGAGCTTTCATGAATCTCCCATCCAAAGTCAAAATCGTCGACGTCGGTCCACGCGACGGCCTGCAGAATGAAAAAGGCGAGGTGCCCGCTTCGGTCAAGATCGAGCTGGTGCATCGCTTGCAGGACGCGGGTCTGACCGAGATTGAAGTCACCAGCTTTGTCTCGCCCAAGTGGGTGCCGCAGATGGCTGACAACGCGGAGGTCATGGCTGGCATCAGGCGCAAACCGGGTGTGCGTTATTCGGTGCTCACCCCCAACCTCAAGGGTTTTGAGGCGGCCTTGCTGTCAAAACCCGACGAGATTGTGGTGTTTGCTGCAGCCAGCGAAGCCTTCAGCCAGCGCAACATCAATTGCTCCATCGAAGAAAGCATTGAACGCTTTCGGGCCGTGGCCGAGGCCGCACACGCCAACAACATCTATGTGCGCGGCGCCATCTCCTGCGCGGTCGGCTGCCCTTACGAAGGTGAAGTATCGACTGAAAGGGTGGAGATGGTGGCGCGCCTGCTCAAGGGCATTGGTGTGCAGCATGTGGGCGTGGCCGACACCATAGGCGTGGGCACGCCGCTCAAGGTGCAGCGCGCCATGGAGGCGACGCTCAAGCACTACAACATCAACGATGTGTCGGGCCATTTCCACGACACCTATGGCCAGGCGCTGGGCAACACGCTGGCCTGCCTGCAGATGGGCGTGTGGCAGTACGACGCCTCCTCTGCCGGACTGGGCGGCTGCCCTTACGCCAAGGGCGCCACAGGCAATGTGGCCACTGAAGACGTGGTCTACATGCTGCAGGGCATGGGCATAGAGACCGGCATCGACCTGGACAAACTCGTCGACGCAGGCAAGTTCATCAGTGACTTCCTCGGGCGAAAACCCAACTCGCGGGCGGCCACAGCTTTGCTGAACAAGAGGGCTGGCTAGTGCGCCGCGCCGGGCCGTCCCAAGCAAGCACGGCCCCCTCAGGGGGCAGAGAGTTACACGGAGTGAACGAACGTGGGGGCTGCTAACGTGTGTGGTGCGGAGTTGATTAGCTTGCCTGATGGTGTGCAACGCGTAGCGAAGGTGCTGCAGTCCAAAGGCCACCCGCACATGCCCGTGATGCTTGACGACGCAGCCCGCACCGCGCAGCAGGCAGCCGATGCGCTGGGCATCGCGCTGGGCCAGATCGCCAAGAGCATCATCTTCCGGCGCAAGTCGGACGACGCTGCGGTGCTTGTCATCACTTCGGGTGATCAACGGGTGGACGAGAAGAAAGTCGAAGCCCTGCTGGGAACCGAAGGCAGGCGATTGGGCCGCGCGGATGCGGCCTTTGTGAAAGAAAAAACCGGGTTCTCCATAGGCGGGGTGTCGCCGCTTGGCCATGCCACGCCCAGCATCACGCTGATCGACAAACTGCTTTTCCGCTTTGAAGAAATCTGGGCTGCGGCCGGGCACCCGCATGGCGTATTCAAACTCAGCCCCGAGCAACTGGTGTCGCTGACCGGCGCGCCTGTGGCCGATGTGGCGGTTGACCCGGTGCTTGAAAAGCAGGCCCTGGCGCATGCTGTTTTTCTGGTGAGCGGCCGTGCCCGCGAGATCAGGGGGCAATCCGCTGATTTGCCTTCACCCTGCATCTCGGTGTGCCGCATGGATGCGGGCGGCATGTGCGAGGGCTGCTTTCGCACCGGCGCCGAGATCGCTGCATGGAGCCAGGCGAGCGACGTGCACAAACGTCAGATCTGGGATTTGATCGAGCAGCGCATCAGCGCCCTGCAGCCACAGCCATGAAACACATCACCTTTTACCTGGACTTCATCTCGCCCTATGCCTGGCTGGCGTTTGAAAAATTACCCGAGACACTCAAGGGCTTGAGCTACAGCGTGAGCTACAAGCCACTGCTGTTTGCGGGCTTGCTCAAGCACCACGGTCAGCTGGGCCCCGCAGAAATCGCCAGCAAGCGCGACTGGACTTACCGCCAGGTGTTGTGGCTGGCGCAGCAGCAGGGCACGGCGCTGCAGATGCCGGCCAGCCATCCTTTCAACCCGCTGCCGCTGCTGCGCCTGGCGGTGGCCTGCGATACGCGGGGACTGCCCAACCGTTTTGTCTGCGAAACAATCTTCAGGCATGTGTGGACCGGTGGTGCGGACGCCTCGGACCCGCAGCGCCTGGCCGCCCTCGCCACGCAACTCTCGCCACAGCGCGCGCTGGATGGTGACGATGTCAAGGCACAGTTGAAGGCGCACAGCGACGAAGCGCTGGCGCAAGGTGTTTTTGGTGTGCCCACGCTGGTGGTGGACGGCAAGGCCTTCTGGGGCTTGGATGCGCTGCCCATGCTGCGTGACTATCTGTCCGGCCATGACTGGTTTCAGGGCGGTGCATGGGATGGCGTCAGTCAGGTGACGCAAGGAATCTCGCGCCAGAAGTAGATGGTCGCGCGCAACACGTGCGTGCTGGAAGATTCTCTTCGGGTTTTCCCTTGAGTTGTCAGTCGCTGTTAAGTTTGGTGCAAGCTCCTGTTGGTTTCAGGTCAGGGCTGGGTCAGTGTCTCCATCAACAATCGCGTCAGTTCCCATGTCGGGCGCGTTAATTATTGGAGACAACCTCATGTCAGTAGCTATCGACAACAGACCCATGACCGCGGAGCAGAAGAAAGTGATCTTCGCTTCGTCGCTGGGCACGGTATTTGAGTGGTACGACTTTTACCTGTACGGTTCGCTCGCGGCAATTATTGCCAAGCAGTTTTTCTCGGGCCTGGACCCTTCGGCCGCTTACATTTTTGCCCTGCTTGCATTTGCCGCCGGCTTCCTGGTACGCCCGTTCGGCGCGCTGGTGTTTGGCCGGTTGGGCGACATGATTGGCCGCAAGTACACCTTTCTGGTCACCATCGTGATCATGGGTGCGGCGACATTCATCGTGGGCTTGCTTCCCAGCTACGCCACGATTGGTATTGCCGCCCCCATTATTCTTGTCGCCTTGCGCATGCTTCAGGGCCTGGCACTCGGTGGTGAATATGGTGGCGCCGCTACTTATGTGGCCGAGCATTCGCCGCAAGGTCAGCGCGGTTTTTACACCTCATGGATCCAGACCACTGCCACGCTGGGATTGTTCCTGTCGTTGATGGTGATTCTGGGCGTGCGTCAGGCCGTTGGCGAAGCCGCATTTGCCGATTGGGGCTGGCGTGTTCCTTTCCTGGTGTCCATTTTGCTGTTGGCCGTGTCGGTTTACATTCGTCTGTCGATGAATGAGTCGCCAGCCTTCCAGAAAATGAAGGCCGAAGGCAAGACCTCCAAGGCACCTTTGTCCGAATCCTTCGGCCAATGGAAAAACCTGAAAATCGTGATTCTTGCCTTGCTGGGCTTGACTGCGGGTCAGGCTGTGGTCTGGTACACCGGTCAGTTCTACGCACTGTTCTTCCTGACGACGATTGCCAAGGTCGACGGCGTGACCGCCAACTTGCTGATTGCTGCCGCCCTCGTGGTGGGCACGCCATTCTTCATCTTCTTTGGCATGCTGTCGGACAAGATTGGCCGCAAGCCCATCATCATGGCCGGCTGCCTGCTGGGTGCAGTGACTTACTTCGCCGTGTTCCCCATGCTGCTGCAGTACGCCAACCCGGCGCTGAAAAACGCACACGACACGGTGACTGTGACCGTCACGGCCGATCCGAAATCATGCTCTTTCCAGGGCAGCCCGATTGCACGGGAGATTGACTTCACCAGTTCTTGCGACCAGGCCAAACGCGTGCTGGCACAGAACTTCATCCCGTACAAGAACGTTGCAGGTCCTGCGGGCTCCATCGCCACGGTTCAAATCGGAACCACCACAGTGCCCGCACTGAACGCAACCCTGAACGACAAGCGCAATGCGTTCTCAGCCGAGAGCGCCAAGGGCATCGCTGAATTCAAGAAAGCCGTGCTTGACAACGCAAAAGCAAATGGCCTGACCGCCAAGGCTGACGACAAGAGCATGAACAAACTCATGATTGGTGTCATTCTTGTGTACCTCGTGATCCTGGTCACCATGGTGTACGGCCCGATTGCTGCCATGCTGGTGGAATTGTTCCCAACGCGGATCCGCTACACGTCGATGAGCTTGCCGTACCACATTGGTAACGGATGGTTTGGTGGCTTGTTGCCTACCACCGCGTTTGCGATGGTGGCGGCTACCGGCGATATTTACTATGGCCTGTGGTATCCGGTTGTTGTTGCGGCGGGCACCTTCGTGATCGGCATGCTGCTGGTCAGGGAAACCAAAGACGTGGATATCTACGCCAACGACTGAAAATAAACGGAAAGCCCTTCCCGGTGAAAACGGGAGGGCCCCCACTTGCAAACCTCGACAGGCTCCCGTTCAAGGGCGGGGGTCTTTTTTATTGGAGACATTCGAAATGTGGAAAATTGCTATTGGATTTATTGCCTTTGCCGG
This sequence comes from Polaromonas sp., assembly GCA_021731285.1. Lineage (GTDB taxonomy): Bacteria > Pseudomonadota > Gammaproteobacteria > Burkholderiales > Burkholderiaceae_C > Polaromonas. The sequence goes on from JAKFXR010000098.1 coordinate 13,113, forward strand.
TCTTGCCCTTTTTATCCTGAGTACAGGTGGCGATATAGATCTGAGCGGTGAAAAGCACGGCGGAGACGTCGCTCATCCCCCTGCTGCGGCAAGCTCGGCTCCAGCACCGGCCCGCTAGCGCGGGGAGCGCTGAAAGACCGGACGCTGCTGACACCGCGCCAGCGAGTGGCTTTCATATCGTTTGACAGCATGCGCTCACAGGCCCTTCGGGGCCTTTTTGACGTCCGTGCGACAAACTCTTTCTTCTGCGGGGTCAATTTTTTGCTGCAGGTACGGGGCCGGACAGACTCCTAGAATGTTTGACCTCTTCAGGAAAGATAGCCATACATGTCCCAGGGAACCATCCGCATTCGCGGTGCGCGCCAGCACAACCTCAAAAACATCGATCTGGATATTCGCACCGGTGAAATGACGGTGGTCACCGGCCCCAGCGGCTCCGGCAAGTCCTCGCTGGTGTTCGACACCCTGTTTGCCGAAGGCCAGCGCCGCTACGTGGAGACCTTTTCCGCGTATGCGCGGCAGTTTCTGGACCGCATGGACAAACCCGCGGTGGACAAGGTCGAGGGTGTGCCACCGGCCATTGCGATTGACCAGACCAACCCGGTGCGCAGCTCACGCTCCACCGTCGGCACGATGACAGAGCTCAACGACCATTTGAAGCTGCTTTATGCCCGTGCCGCGCAACTGTTTGACTCAAAAACCGCGCAGGCCGTGCGGCATGACACACCCGAGTCGATCTATGCGGAACTGATGGCGCGTACCGCAGGCAGCGATGCAAGAGTAGTCATGACCTTTCCGGTTGAATTGCCGGGAAATACCACGGCTGAAGAAGTGACCCAATGGTTGTCCGCCAGTGGTTTCACACGTGTGCATGCCGAGCGCGTGGTGGCCACGTCTGCCGGCCCGCACAAGCTGCTGGACGTGGTGGCTGACCGGTTCAAGGTGCAGACTGCAGAGAAGGCGCGAGTCATTGAAGCGGTTGAACTTGCCTTGAAGCGCGGCGGCCGTTTAAATGTTTACGTTCAGGGCACCGGGGAAAATGCAACAGAGGAGATGTGGCGCTTTTCCACCGGCCTGCATTGCCCCGACAGCGACCTGCGCTACGCCGATCCGACGCCATCCCTGTTTTCTTTCAACTCGGCCATGGGCGCCTGTGAAACCTGCCGGGGTTTTGGCCGTGTGATCGGTGTCGACTATGGGCTGGTGATTCCGAACGACAAATTGACCTTGCGGGCCGGTGCCATCAAGACCTTGCAGACACCGGCCTGGGCCGAGAACCAGGACGACCTGATGCGCCACGCCGAGGCGGCAGGTGTACCGCGCGACACGCCCTGGTACAAACTCACGCCGGAGCAACAGCACTGGGTGATTGACGGTACGCCGGCCTATAAAAATGGGCAATGGAAAAAGCAGTGGTACGGCATCAAGCGCTTTTTTGCCTACCTGGAAACCAAGGCCTACAAGATGCACATCCGTGTGCTGCTGTCCAAGTACCGCAGTTACACGCCGTGCGAAAGCTGTGGCGGCGCGCGGCTGAAACTGGAGGCGCTGCTGTGGCGGCTGGGCTCCAAAGAGGCCGCCGACGCCGCGCTGCCGCCGGGCAAGCGCTTCATGCCGGTGGGCGTGAGCTGGAGCCGCGCGCAGCTGGAGGCCATGCCGGGCCTGAGCGTGCACGATTTGATGCAGCTGCCGATAGACAGATTGCGCGACTTTTTCAACGGACTGACCCCCGCTGCGCTTGACGATGGCAGCGCGCCTGACGCCGAGTTCAAGGCGCTCAAATCGCTGTTCGAAGAAATCCACACCCGCCTCAAATACCTGTGCGACGTCGGCATTGGCTACCTGACCCTGGACCGCCAGAGCCGCACACTGTCCGGCGGCGAGGTGCAGCGCATCAACCTCACCACGGCGCTTGGCACTTCGCTGGTCAACACGCTGTTTGTGCTGGACGAGCCGTCCATCGGCCTGCATCCGCGCGACATGAACCGCATCACCCAGGCCATGCACCGGCTGCGTGATGCAGGCAACACCCTGGTGGTGGTTGAGCACGACCCGGCCGTGATGCTGGCCGCCGACCGCATGATTGACATGGGGCCGGGTCCGGGTGAGAAGGGCGGGCAGATCGTGTTTGACGGCACGCCCGAAGATCTCAAACATGCCGACACTCTGACCGGTGCCTACCTGGGTTCGCGCAAGCAGGTCGGCATGGGACTGAAGCGCGCCGTGAGCGACAACACGCCGCGCCTGATTCTGGAGGGCGCGCGCGATCACAACCTGAAGAACCTGACGGTGGAGTTTCCGCTGCAGCGTCTGGTGTGTGTCACCGGTGTCAGCGGTTCGGGCAAGTCAACCCTGATGCAGGACATTCTGGCCCCGGCCCTGTTGCGGCAATTTGGCAAGGCGACGGAGACACCCGGTCAACACGACCGGCTGATGGGCGCTGATTATTTGACCGACGTGGTGTTTGTCGATCAGTCGCCGATTGGCAAGACGGCGCGCTCCAACCCGGCCAGTTATGTTGGCGCCTGGGACGCGATACGCGAGCTGTTTGCGCAGGCGCCGCTGGCCCGCCAGCGCAGCTACACCGCAAGCAAGTTCAGCTTCAACAACGGCGACGGGCGCTGCCCGACCTGTGGCGGCTCGGGCTTCGAGCATGTGGAAATGCAGTTTCTGAGCGACGTCTACCTGCGTTGTCCCGACTGCGACGGCAAACGCTACCGGCCCGAGATTCTGGAAGTGACGATAGAGCGCAAGGCTCTGGGCGATGTGCATCCACGCCTGATGAATGTGGCGGACGTGCTGGACCTGACGGTGAGCCAGGCCAGCCATCTGTTTGCGCAGGACCGCGAAGTGATTCGCGCCTTGCAGCCAATTGTGGATGTGGGCCTGGAATACGTGAAGCTGGGCCAGCCCGTGCCCACGCTGTCGGGTGGCGAGGCGCAGCGCCTCAAGCTGGCGGGCTTTCTGGCCGGGGCATCGAAGACGGCAAGTGCCAGCCGCCAGCCGCTGGCACTGAAAAACATCAACCGCGGCACGCTCTTCCTGTTTGACGAGCCGACCACCGGCCTGCATTTCGACGACATCGCCAAGCTGATGCGCGCGCTGCGAAAACTGCTGGACGTCGGCCACTCGCTGATCATCATCGAGCACAACCTGGACGTGATCCGCTCTGCCGACTGGCTGATAGACCTGGGGCCCGAGGGCGGCGAAGCAGGCGGTCTGCTGGTGGCCCAGGGCACGCCCGAAGAAGTGCGCCAGCATCCCAGCTCCCACACGGCGCTGGCGCTGCGCGAGTACGAAGCGGCCATGGGCAAGGTGCACGGTGTGGAAGAGGCGCGCGCCAAGGCCTGGAAAACGAAACCGGCCTTCTCCAACCTGATCCAGATCGTCAACGCCAAAGAGCACAACCTCAAGAGCCTGTCGGTCAATATTCCGCGCGGCAAGTTCAATGTGGTGACCGGTGTGTCGGGTTCCGGAAAATCCACGCTGGCCTTTGACATCCTCTTCAACGAAGGGCAGCGCCGCTACCTGGAGTCGCTCAATGCCTATGCGCGCAGCATTGTGCAGCCGGCGGGCCGGCCCGAGGTGGACGCGGTGTACGGCATTCCGCCGACGGTTGCGATCGAACAGCGCCTGTCGCGCGGCGGGCGCAAGTCCACCGTCGGCACCACGACCGAGGTCTGGCATTTTTTGCGCCTGCTGTATGTGAAGCTGGGTACGCAGCATTGCACCAAAGACGGCGCGGCGGTCATGCCGCAAAGCGCAGAGAGCATTGCTGCGCAACTGCTCAAGGCTTACCGTGGCCAGCACATCGGCTTGCTGGCGCCGCTGGTGATCAACCGCAAGGGCGTCTACACCGAGCTGGCCGACTGGGCGCGTCCGCGTGGCTACACCCACCTGCGTATTGACGGCGAGTTTTTGCCGACGACCAACTTTCCGCGTATTGACCGCTTCAAGGAACACACGGTCGAACTGCCGATTGCAGACATTCATGTGACGCCCGACAACGAAGCCGCACTGCGCCAGGCGCTGGCCGCAGCGCTGCAGCATGGCAAGGGTGTGGTGCATGTGCTGGCCCCGCTCGATGGCCTGCGCGGCGCGATGATGACCGGCAGCTCCACCAAACATCTGGGGCATTTGCACGCATCGTCCACGCAGCGGGCCTGCCCGGTGTGTGCCACCTCGTTCGCAGAACTGGACCCCCGCCTCTTCAGCTACAACAGCAAGCATGGCTGGTGCCCCGACTGTGTGGGTACCGGCGTCAAGCTGACCAAAGAGCAGCGCAAGGTGTTTGACGACTCGGTGCTCGATGCCGACAACAAGGGCCGCGAGCAAAGTTTTGCGGAGCCGGAGGCCGAAGACGTGACGGACGCTGCCTGCCCCGGTTGCGCCGGTACCCGGTTGAACGCCCAGGCTCGCGCTGTGAAGTTTGCCGGTGTGGGCATTGCCGACATTGCTGCGCTGTCGGTGACCGATGTGCGCCGCTGGATCGAAAAGCTGGCTCTGCAGGGCCGCGAGGCCGGCATCGCCCGCGATTTGATTCCCGAGATCAAAAGCCGGCTGGAGTTTCTGGAGGATGTGGGCCTGGGCTACCTCACGCTGGATCGGGGCGCACCCACGCTGTCGGGCGGCGAGGCGCAGCGCATCCGCCTGGCCGCGCAACTGGGCTCCAACCTGCAGGGCGTTTGTTATGTGCTGGACGAGCCAACAATTGGCCTGCACCCGCGTGACAACCAGATCTTGCTGCGCGCGCTGGGCAAACTCAGCGACCGTGGCAACACCCTGGTGGTGGTTGAGCATGACGAGGACACGATTCGCCGCGCCGACAACATCATCGACATTGGCCCCGGCGCCGGCAAGCGCGGCGGCCAGCTGGTGGGGCAGGGCACGGCCGCGCATCTGGCCACGCTGCCCGACTCGCTCACCGGGCGCTATCTGGCCCAGCCGCTGATTCATCCTTTGCATCCGCGGCGCGAAACACGCCCCGGTGCCGAATTGGGGTCGGATCCCAATGTGGGCCTCGGTAGTCGAACGGGCTCAGGCGCATCGTCCAAATTGGGCTCTGACCCCAATTCACCAGCCAAGCCCCTGAGCAAGCAAAAAGCAGCAGCACTTAAAGCGGCAGCGCTCAAGGCCGCGGCCGCCAGTGCGAGTGCCCTGCACAATGCGGCGCCGGCGGTTGCCAGCGTGTTCACCTCTTGGATCGACGTGGTGGAGGCCGACCTGCACAACTTGCAGAAGGTGTCCGTCAGCCTGCCGCTGTACCGCCTGGTGGCGGTCACCGGTGTGTCCGGCTCGGGCAAATCGACCCTGGCGCGTGATGTGCTGCTGGCCAATGTGCAGGCGGCGGTGGCACAACGCTCCACCAAGGCCGGCCGCGAGGCTGACGACAAGGGGAGAACCCCTGCGTGGACCGGCTGCCAGCGTATTGAAGGTTATGCGGTGGTGGACCGCGTGCTGGAAGTGGACCAGACCCCCATAGGCAAGACACCGCGATCCTGCCCGGCCACCTACATCGGTTTTTGGGACACCATACGCAAGCTGTTTGCCGACACGCTGGAGGCGCGGGCGCGTGGCTATGCGGCGGGCCGTTTCAGCTTCAACACCGGTGAAGGCCGTTGCCCGACCTGTGAGGGCGCGGGCGTGCGAACCATAGGCATGAGCTTTTTGCCTGATGTGAAAGTGCTGTGCGAAACCTGCCACGGCGCGCGCTTCAACCCCGAGACCCAGGCGGTGACCTGGCGCGGCAAAAACATCGGTGACGTGCTGACCATGGAAGTGGACGAGGCGGTGGAATTTTTCGCGTCCATGCCCAACATCGCGCATCCGCTGCAACTGCTCAAGGATGTGGGTTTGGGCTACCTGACGCTGGGGCAACCGTCCCCCACGCTGTCGGGCGGCGAGGCGCAGCGCATCAAGCTGGTGACCGAGCTGTCCAAAGTGCGCGACGACATCACGCGCCGTGGCCAGAAGGCGCCGCACACCCTGTATGTGCTGGACGAACCGACGGTGGGTCTGCACATGGCCGATGTCGAAAAACTGATCCATGTGCTGCACCGGCTGGTCAACGGTGGCCACAGCGTGGTGGTCATTGAGCATGACCTGGACGTGATTGCCGAAGCCGACTGGGTGATTGACCTTGGGCCCGACGGCGGCAATGCCGGTGGCCGGGTGGTGGCGGCTGCGACGCCGGAGCAGGTGGTCAAGCTGGGAACCGCCACGGGCAAGGCGCTGGCGGCCGTGCTCGCGCGCTGAGGCCGGCAAAGACCTGTTCCGGTCAAGGGTTTTCCCTTGAGGCGGCCCGAAATAAATACTGTTAAGTCATAAAATTACCGAACAGTGCAGATTATGGGGATCTGCATCAATCTACTGAGTAAACAAGATGCTGAGTCCCGCCCTGAACTACATCGGTGTATGTGTGGTTGCCCTCCTGATGGCTGCGGCCATACCTGCCACCGCACAGACGGCCGCTGCGCCCACCGATGAAGTGGAGGTGTTGCCACACCCCTGGGTGGTGCCTTCGCCACGCTCGGCTGAAACCTACTTCAGCAACCTGAAAGATGGCGCAAGCTACGAGTCGCCCTTTGTCGCGCGTTTCGGCTTGTCCATGCGTGGTCTGGTGCCCGCCGGGAAAACGGCCGGGCGCGCCGGTCACCACCACCTGCTGGTCAATCAGGGGCTGCCACTGGACTTCAAAAAACCCCTGCCTTTTACCGAGCAGTACATCCACTTCGGCAAGGGTCAAATGGAGATGGTGGTCAACCTGCCGCCGGGCACGTATGACTTGCGCCTGCTGCTCGCCGACCAGGGCCACATTCCGTATTTCGTTTACAGCAAGCCGATGAAAATCACCGTCAGCAAGCAAAACAAAAACGTGACACCAGCCAGCGTGCAGGGCCCTGCGCGGGTGGAGCTGCTGTCGCCTGCAGACCGCGAAAAGGTCAAGACGCCTTTTCTTGTTCAGTTTCACGCCAGTGGCTACAACGTCTCGCATGTTGCCGCCAAAGCAGACGACACCGGGCACTTTCGCCTGACGGTCGAAAGGGCCGGCCGCAAGCCCGAGGTGATCAGCTTCACCGGGGGACAGACCGAGACCTGGCTGAGTCCGCCGCCTGGCGACTACACCATGCGCCTCGAGCTGGTTGGCAATGGCGCGGGCAGCAAGGTCATGAGTGCGACCAAACCTTCGGCCCTGACGGTGGCGGCGCGCTAGGTTCTGAGCGCTTCCATCAAGGCGGCCGCCACCTCGGCAAAACCGGTGCCACGTTCACCCTCCGTGATGTAGCGCGGCTTGTGCTGCAGCCCGGCTTCAAAGCGGCGTATGTTGGCCACGCCCACAGAATTGGGAAAAGCCTTGAACATCAACTCGTCATTGGTGGAGTCGCCGACATAAACCCAGCGCGCCAGCTCCTCGTCGAGGTCGCGGTCCAACAGCTCACGCACAATCCAGCGCGCGCCGTCCAGTTTGTTGTGCCCGCCAAACCAGCCATTGATGTGGATGGAACTCACCGTTGCGGTCATGCCTTCACTGCGCATGATGTGCAGTGCCTGCGCAATGCGCTCGGGCGGCAGGTGCACAAACTCGCTGTGGTCTATCGCCATATCCGTTTCCCGACCGGGGCTGTCTTCGGACAACACGGCGCCGGGTACTTCCTGCAGCACGCGCCGCGCGACCTGTTGCATGCGGGCATAGTTGGCGCTGCGCGTGGCTTCGCTCTGCTGGTATCTTTTTGATAGCAAACTTTCCCCGTCATCAAAGGGCAAACTGCCTTTTTTCTTTTGAAGCAATGCCACAGCGCCGTTTTCGGCCACGATGGCATCGACCGGCCAGCTCACGGCAAAGGGCTCGCTCCAGCCGACAGGCCGGCCGGTGATGGCAATCACATGCAGGCCGGCGGCCTTGAGGTCGCCCAGCGCCAGGAGTGCCTCGGGTGTGATGGCGCCATCGGTGGTCAGGGTGTCGTCAATGTCGGTGAAAACGCCTGTGATGCGCTGCCGCTCAGCCAGCGGCCAGGTTTTCAGGGCTTGAAAAGCGTGCATGACGAAAGTGTCGCATGTCTGTACAATGGCAGGCTTCCTGAGGAGCGTTGCAACCCACGGCATGTGGACCAGGCTCAGGACATATCAATTGCAACCACGCTCACCCGCATGTGCTTTGAAGCCGGGTGAGTCGAACCAATCTGACTCCCCATCCTTCAGCGCCTTGCGCCGTGGCTATTTTGCCCAATTGACCTTTGATTTTGGAGAATCCTCAATGAGCGCCGTATTGAAATCCACACCTGACTACGTGATTGCCGACCTGTCCCTCGCCGCCTGGGGCCGCAAGGAACTGAACATCGCCCAGACCGAAATGCCCGGCCTGATGGCCATTCGTGAAGAGTTTGCCAAAGCGCAGCCGCTCAAGGGCGCGCGCATCACCGGCTCGTTGCACATGACCATCCAGACCGGCGTGCTGATCGAAACCCTGCAAGCTCTGGGCGCTGATGTGCGTTGGGCTTCGTGCAATATTTTCTCGACGCAGGACCATGCCGCCGCAGCCATCGCCGCTGCCGGTACACCGGTGTTCGCCATCAAGGGCGAGACCCTGGCCGACTACTGGGACTACACCCACCGCATTTTTGAATTCACCGGCGCCAAGGGAACACCTGAAGAAGGCCCCAACATGATCCTGGACGACGGTGGCGATGCAACGCTGCTGATGCACCTGGGCACCAAGGCCGAAAAAGACGCTTCCCTGCTGTCCAAGCCCGGCAGCGAAGAAGAAATCTGCCTGTTCAACTCCATCAAGGCCAAGCTCGCGCAGGACCCGACCTGGTACAGCCGCCGCCTGAAGAACATCATCGGCGTGACCGAGGAAACCACCACCGGCGTGCTGCGCCTGAACGAGATGTCAGCCAAGGGCACCCTGGCCCTTCGCGCCATCAACGTCAATGACTCGGTGACCAAGTCCAAGTTCGACAACCTGTACGGTTGCCGCGAATCGCTGGTTGACGCGATCAAACGCGCCACCGACGTGATGGTCGCCGGCAAGGTGGCCCTGGTCGCTGGTTACGGCGACGTGGGCAAGGGCTCGGCCCAGGCGCTGCGCGCGCTGTCCGCTCAAGTGTGGGTGACCGAGATCGACCCGATCAACGCGCTGCAGGCTGCGATGGAAGGCTACAAGGTCGTGACCATGGAATACGCTGCCGACAAGTGCGACATTTTTGTGTCCGCCACCGGCAACAAAAACGTGATCACCTATGAACACATGGCGGCCATGAAAGACCAGGCCATCGTCTGCAACATCGGTCACTTCGACAACGAGATCGATGTTGCCGCGCTGGAAAAATGCAAATGGGAAGAGATCAAGCCGCAAGTCGATCATGTGATCTTCCCGGACGGCAAACGCATCATCCTGCTGGCCAAAGGCCGCCTGGTCAACCTCGGTTGCGGCACCGGCCACCCGAGCTTCGTGATGTCCTCCAGCTTTGCCAACCAGACCATTGCGCAGATCGAGCTGTTCACCAAGCAGGCCGACTACGAAGTGGGCAAGGTCTATGTGTTGCCAAAACACCTGGACGAAAAAGTCGCACGCCTGCACCTGAAAAAGGTCGGCGCGATGCTGAGCGAGCTCAGCGATGAGCAGGCCGCGTACATCGGTGTTTCCAAAGCCGGCCCGTACAAAGCGAATACGTATCGGTATTAAATCGAACTGTCATGCCGGACCCCGGATCAAGTCCGGGGCAGGCCTGATCCGGCATCCATGTCTTCCAGCTCTGGCTCTTTCCCCAGCATGGATTGCGGGTCAAGCCCGCAATGACACGCCATGCGGCGTCATCGAAAGCTTTCATGCGCGCTGATTTATTCCTCGTCGAACACGGCCATGCCACCACCCGCTCCCAGGCCCAGCGCCTGATTGCGTCGGGTGTGCAATGGCGTGCCGAAGAAGGCGGGCCGTGGAAAACGGTTGCCAAGAACGGGGACGAGGTGCCTCCCGGTGCCGAGATCCAGGTCCCGGACACCACCGAAGCGAAATACATTTCGCGCGGCGGCCTCAAGCTCGAAGGCGCGCTCAAAAGCGCTGGCGTGGACGTGACTGGCCTGCGCTGCCTGGACATCGGGCAGTCGACCGGCGGTTTCACCGACTGTCTGCTGCAGCACGGCGCTGCGCAGGTGGTGGGCGTGGATGTTGGTCATGGGCAGTTGCACGGCAGCATGCGCGATGACCCGCGCGTCGTTTGCATCGAAGGGGTCAATGCACGTTCGCTGACGGCAGACGATTTGATCGACCACTACCGCCAGGCCCTGCATGCGGGAGAAGACAGCGGCGACGGGTTTGAAGAAGAAGCCGGGCTTGATTTTGACCCGGTGTTTGATTTTCTGACCGGCGACCTGTCCTTTATTTCGCTGACGCTGGTCTTGCCAGCGGTGGTGCGTTTGCTTAAAGCCGATGGCCATTTGCTGATGCTGGTCAAGCCGCAATTTGAGCTTCAGCCCGGCCAGATTGGCAAGGGCGGCATTGTGCGTGACCCGGCGCACTTTGCGTTTGTCGAACAACGCCTGCGTGACAGCTGCACGGCCCTGGGCCTGGACGTGCTCGGCTGGCTGGACTCCCCGATTGCAGGTGGAGACGGCAACCGCGAATTTTTTGTGCATGCCAAAAAAGGCCACAACGTGGCGGGCGAAGACAAGCCGCTGGAGGCTGCGCCGCCGCGCAACCTGCCCAAGCGCACACCACGCAGTGAGCAGCGCGCCATGCATGAGGCGCATGAAGATTCGGAAGAAGCGCACTCCGGCCAGCACGGCCCCGCGCGTGGCAAGCGGCGCGACAAAGACGCCGGTAAAACATAAAACAAAGAAGCGGAGGTCGCAATGAATCTACCTGTCAGTTTTGAATTTTTTCCTCCCAAGACGCCTGAAGGTGTGGACAAGCTGCGCAACGTGCGCCAGGCCCTGTATGCGCACAAGCCCCAGTTTTTCAGCGTGACCTATGGCGCGGGCGGCTCCACCCAGGACGGCACCTTGCAGACCGTCCAGTCCATCATTGGCGACGGCTTTGACGCTGCGCCGCACTTCTCCTGCATAGGCGCGACGCGCGAGGGCGTGCGGGCGCAGCTCGCCGCTTTTCGCGCGGCTGGCATCAAGCGGGTGGTGGCGCTGCGCGGCGATCTGCCCAGCGGTTTTGGCGCGTTTGGCGAGTTCAAGTACGCGAGCGAACTGATTGAATTCATACGCACCGAAACCGGTGACGCCTTTCATCTGGAGGTGGGTTGCTACCCCGAGACACACCCCCAGGCCAAGTCGCCCGAGGCCGACTTGCAGGCCTACCTGATCAAGGTCAGGGCCGGCGCCAGTTCGGCCATCACCCAGTATTTTTTCAATACCGACGCCTATTTCCGTTTTGTTGATGACACCCGCAGGCTGGGCGCCGACATTCCGGTGGTGCCGGGCATCATGCCCATCATCAGCTCGACACAGCTGATGCGTTTTTCAGACGCCTGCGGCGCAGAAATTCCGCGCTGGATCCGTTTGCGCCTGCAGTCCTACGGTGACGACACTGCCTCCATCAAGAGTTTTGGCCTCGATGTGATCACCGAGATGTGCGACAGGCTGAAGACGGCGGGCGTGCCGGGCATTCACTTCTACACCATGAATCAGGCCGGCGCGACGACTGAAATTCTGAAGCGGCTTGGGCGGTGAATGTGGTGTTGATCCATTTGCGCTGGTCGATCCCCGCAAGCGGGGCCCCTCGCCCCACGCTCCAATGTCTCACGATGAACCAGTCAGCAGCCACGACGAAAATCATCCGTCGCCTGCAGTTGACAGGATAAGGCTTTGACTTTGCACGCGGGCGCGCTCAGGTTTTGCATCAGCGCCAGCCTGCTTGTCTTGCTGTCGGGCTGCGTGACGCCTCCTGCAACACAGACGACACCCGAAGCCGCCGGCCGCGCGTCCCCTGCGCCGGCACCTGTCTCAGCGCCTCTTCCCACCGCAGATGCAGTGACGCTTCCCTTGCCTGTTTCGCAGGAGCCCAGCCTGCTGGCGGGTGAGACACCGAAAGAGTTCGAACAGGGCAAGGCCTCCTGGTATGGCCCGCGCTTCAATGGCAGGCGCACCGCCAGCGGCGAGCGCTACAACATGAACGAGCTCACAGCAGCCCACAAAACCCTGCCCTTCGGCACGGTGGTGCGGGTGCGCAGCCTGGTCAACGGCAAAGAGGTCGACGTGCGCATCACCGACCGCGGCCCTTTCAGCCGTGGCCGCGTGATTGACCTGAGCCGAGCCGCCGCGCAAGCCATCGACATGCTGGGCTTGGGCGTCAAGGACGTGTTGCTGTTTGTGCCGGACTCCACGCCTGCGATGCTGGCACCGCCGCCGCGTCCCCGAGTGATCCGGCGCGCTCCCAGGGTGCGCTGAGACCAGCTTTTGTAATCCCGGACTCGATCCGGGATCCATGTCTCCCAACCACGACTTTTCGCAGGCAATGTGTCGACGGAGCTGGCTCGGGTCCTGCCGTCTTTCAGGTGCTGACGGCGCTGGTGAAGGTCAGGCGGTTGCCGAAAGGGTCCTTGATCGACATGTCCCTGCTGTCCCAGGGCGTGTCCTCGATGTGTGGCCTGGCATAGGCGTATGGCCTGGCCAGCAGTTCCGCCTGAAACGCATCAAGCTCGTCGGTTTCAATCCGCATGGCAGCGCCGGGGCTGCAGTCGCCATGGTGCCCTGACAAATGGATGACGCAAGCGCCTTTGGACACCTGCAGGTACAGCGGCATGCCGGGTGCAAACCGGTGCTCCCAGTCCACCTTGAAACCCAGGAACCCGACATAAAACTCTCGCGCCCTGGCTTCGTCGAAAATGCGGAGAATGGGTGTCGTCTTTCCAAAACTCATGAACGCTGCTCCGCTGGGGATGGGGAAGGCTGCATCTTGCCACGAGCACCTGTGCGCGCAAATCGCTATGCTATTCATAGCAATCTTTATCCGTCATCAAAGGGCAAATGCCCCTTTTCATCCTCGAGTCCATGCGAATCAGGATTCGCAGCCCAATGTTGTGTTTTGTTCACGCCGCGCAAACGATGATGGGCAGTAAGATAAAACCCTCCCATTTCCGGAATCCGGCGACATGACACACCAGACCCGTTACAACGCGTCCCTGCTCGGCGCGCCAGACATGCCCCCGGAAAAACGCAAGGCTGCGGAAGAAAAGTTTCTCCAGGTGCTGGAGCGGATTTTTGGCAGCGCCTCTGCGGTGAGAGGCACTTACTGTGAGTACCTGGCGGTGCGCTCCATGCGCGCCGAAAACCCGAAGGAGGTACGGACCGCCGAGGAGCAGGAGGTGATCAACCGCTGGGAAACAGCCGCCGGCGAGGCCACACAGTCGGTGTTCAGGCTCATGAACATTGCACCCGGCACACCCGTCTTCGAACTTCACGTCTGGAACTCGCGCACCCGCTAGATATAAAAACCGGGGCCTATGTTTTTCCGACGGGCCGACCCCAGGAAACATGCGCGCCCGAGCGGCCGTGGGGGGTTTACCTGTCGTCGTAGCTGATGGACACATGCTGGCTCACAGGCCGCGCCTGGCAGCTCAGCACAAAGCCTTTGCTGACTTCCCACGCTTCCAGGGTGAAGTTTTTTTCCATCGCCACCTGACCTTCCAGCACTTTGGCGCGGCAGGTGCAGCAGACGCCACCCTTGCAGCTGTAGGGCAGGTCCAGCCCGGCGGCCAGCGCCACGTCCAGAATGCGCTCATCGGCGGCCATGCGCAGTTCATGTACCTTGCCGTCCAGCGCCACCGACAGGCGTATTGGAGTGGCCTTCACAGGATCTTTGGAGTCATTGGGGCCACCAGCCCTTTGAGGACGGGAAGAGTTTGCTATGAATTGTGAAGCGCCGGATGGTGCGCCGGACAGAAAACGTTCTGTGTGGATGCGTTCGCGGGGCACGCCGGCCGCCAGCAAGGCCTGCTCGCAAGCTTCGATCATGGCTTCGGGTCCACACACAAAGGTTTCGTCAATGCTGGCTGCCGGTATCAGGCTGGCCAGCAATTCGCTCACCTTGCCAGCGTCCAGCCGGCCATTGAAAAGTGCCACCTCCTGCGCCTGGCGTGACATCAGATGGATCAGACTCAGGCGCGCGGGGTAGCGGTCTTTCAGATCCTGCAGGGCTTCGTTGAAAAGAATGGTGCTGCTGCGCTGGTTGCAGTACACCAGCGTGAAACGCGAATCCGGTTCGCCGGCCAGGGTGCTGGCGATGATGGACAGCAGCGGCGTGATGCCCGAGCCGGCCGCCCATCCGACGCGGTGCACGCCGCCGCTCAGACGCGGGGTGAAGCGCCCTTCGGGTGGCATCACCTCCAGCGTGTCGCCCGCCTGCAACTGCGTTGCCCAGTTGGAGAACAGGCCGCCCTGCACCGGCTTGATGCCGACTTCAATTTCATGCGCAGACGCGTAGCGCTGCTTGCTGCTGCAGATCGAGTAACTTCGGCGCACGGACTCGCCTGCGATGGAGGCCTTGAGCGTGAGGAACTGGCCCGGTTTAAAGGCAAAGGTCTCACGCAATGCCGGGGGAACTGAAAACCGGATGGCGACGGCGCTTGCTGCTTCGGGCGTGACGCGGGAGATGGTGAGCGGGTGGAAGTAGGACATTAGTGAGCGTAAGTCGCCGCAGTGATCTTTACCAGCAGGGGCCGCGGAACCGGCTTTGCCGGGCCGCAGGCGCAGCGGCCCCCCCGGGGGGCAGCGTAGTACACGAAGTGACAAGCGTGGGGGTCATATCAAAACGGCTTGAAATAGTCGAAGGGTTCCCGGCAAGCCAGGCATTTGTAGAGTGCTTTGCACGCCGTGGAAGCGAAGTGCGAGGTCTCTGTGGTGTTGCTTGAGCCACATTGTGGACAGGCCACGGCATCAACCATGGGGTGTCTGGACGCGAAACGCACGACCTTGTCGCCACCCGCGGCCACAGTGTGCGGCGGTGCAATGCCATACGTGCGCAGCTTGTCCCGCCCGGCCGTGCTGATCCAGTCGGTGGTCCATGCCGGCGCAAGTTGTGTGGTGATGCGGGCGCCGAGCTTGTGCTCTGCCAGCACGGTCCGAATGTCGTCTTCGATCTGGCCCATGGCCGGGCAGCCGCTGTAGGTGGGCGTGATGACAATTTCAAAGCCCTCGCTGCTTTGCCGCACATCGCGCAAAATGCCCAGCTCGCGGATGGACACCACCGGTATCTCCGGGTCGGGCACGGCTTCCAGTGCGTCCCAGACTTGTTGCAGTGTGCTCACGTCTTCACCACTGCGCATCCGGATGCGCGCGCGCCAGGCTCTGCATATCGGCCAGCAGGGGTGCGAGGTGCTCGCTGTGTTGGTGTTGCAACCCGCTGCGCCATGTGGGTCGCGACAGGCCGGCGTCGTGCAAAGCGTCGGTGACCCATTCGCCCCAACTTTCCTGCAGCCGGGCTGTGTCGTCGGCAGGCAAGGCTGCGGATGTCCAGAACTCTGCGGTGCAGGGCATCAGCTGGTTCACCGCTGCCTGTGTGCGGGCGTGGGATTCAGGCGTTCCATCGCCCAGCCTCACCAGCCAGTCGCGCGAATGGCGAAAGTGGTAGCGCACCTCTTTCAATGACTTGCCTGCGATGGCCGCAAGCTGCGTGTCCTTTGACGCCTGCAGGGCGTCCCACAGCAACAGCATGAAGGCGCTGTAGAAAAAATTGCGGACAATGGTGACGGCATAGTCCCGGTCGGACGATGCAGACGCGTGAGGCAGTTCAAGCAGGACAAAGTTGCGGAAGTCTTTGGCATCGCGAAAATAGGCGAGGGAATCTTCCGTTGCGCCACCACCCTTGACCACCGCTGCATGTTGATAAAGCAAACGCGCCTGACCAATCAGGTCCAGGCTCATGTTGGCCAGCGCAATGTCTTCCTCCAGCACCGGGCCATGGCCGCACCACTCGGCGTTGCGCTGGCCCAGCACCAGGGCGTTGTCGGCCAGATGCAGCAAAAGGTCCAGCGGTGCGCTTGCTGCGGCAGCTTGTCCCTGCATCACATGTGGCCCACTTCATCAGGGATGCTGTAGAAGCTGGGGTGGCGGTAAATCTTGTCGGCCATGGGCTCAAAAAATTCGGCCTTGTCATCGGGCTCGCTGGCGGTGATGTTGCTGGACGGAACCACCCAGATGCTCACGCCTTCCTGGCGCCGGGTGTAGACATCGCGTGCCATCTGCAAGGCCTGCTGGGCATCGACCGCATGAAGGCTGCCGCAATGCTTGTGCTCCAGGCCTTGCTTGGATCTCACAAACACTTCCCATAGAGGCCAGTCGCGCCCCGCGGACGCGCTGGCCGTTGGCCCTTTCTGGCCCGACCCCACCCCATCCCTCCCCTGCTCAGGGGAGGGCACAGGTCCACCAATTTTGGAGGTCATGCAGCCTCCTTCAGCAGTCGCGCTTGTTGCTTCTCGGCATAGGCCTGTGCAGCATCGCGCACCCACTGGCCGTCTTCATGGGCTTTGACGCGACTGGACAGGCGCTCCTTGTTGCAGGGGCCCTTGCCGTTGACGACTTCCCAGAATTCGGTCCAGTCAATCGCGCCGTAGTCATGCTGCTGGCGCTCTTCGTTCCATTTCAGGTCCGGATCGGGCAAGGTGACGCCGAGGATCGCCGCCTGTGGCACCGTCGCGTCGACAAAATTCTGGCGCAGATCGTCATTGGAAATGCGCTTGATGCCCCAGCGCATGCCTTGCGCGCTGTTGCTGCTTTCAGCGTCGGGCGGGCCAAACATGGCCAGCACCGGCCACCACCAGCGGTTCACCGCGTCCTGCACCATGGCGCGCTGCTCGGGCGTGCCCTGCATCTGCACCATCAGGCTTTCAAAGCCCTGGCGCTGATGGAAGCTCTCCTCCTTGCAGATGCGGATCATGGCGCGCGCATACGGCCCGTAAGAGCAGCGGCAGATCGGCACCTGGTTCATGATGGCCGCGCCGTCGACCAGCCAGCCGATCACGCCGACATCGGCCCACAGCAAGGTGGGGTAGTTGAAGATGGAGCTGTACTTGGCCTTGCCGGTGTGCAGCGCGTCCAGCAGCTGGTCGCGCGAGGTGCCCAGGGTTTCCGCGGCCGAGTACAGGTACAGGCCGTGGCCGCCTTCGTCCTGCACCTTGGCCAGCAAAATGGCCTTGCGCTTGAGTGAGGGTGCGCGCGAAATCCACTGCCCCTCCGGCTGCATGCCGATGATTTCGCTGTGCGCATGCTGGCTGATCTGCCGCACCAGCGTGCGCCGGTAGGCCTCTGGCATCCAGTTCTGGGGCTCGATTTTCTGGTCGGCGTCTATCTTTTCGTCGAAGCGCGACTGCAGCGCCTCGGGCGCTGCGGTGGGCACTGGCGCAGGTGCCGTTGTGTCGGCCATGTCCATGGATTGCGTGTACATGCGGGGGCTCCTGAAGGCGGTCCCAGGCAGTATAGCAATTAACCGACCGACTGGTCGGTTAATTGGCGCGAAGGGGAAAGCCGTGTGGTCAGGCCACCCGGCCCAGATCCGTCAGCAGGGCGTCGGCCGAGGCATAACGGTCGTCAGGGTTTTTGGCCATGAGCTTGTCGACGATGGCCTGCAGTCCGCCATGGCCCGCCGGAAGGGCCGGGGTATCGGCGTTGAGGTGTTTGGCCAGCAGCAGCTCGAGCGAGTCGGCGGTGTAAGGACGGCGGCCGGTCAGCATCTCGAACAGCATGACGCCCAGGCTGTACAGGTCGGAGCGGGCGGTCACGGTTCTGCCAGCAGCCTGCTCGGGACTCATGTAATACGGCGTGCCCACGAGGTCGCCGTGCCGCGTCTGGGTAAAGCCCATGCTCTCGGCCTGCAGCATGGACTTGGCGATGCCGAAGTCCGCCAGCGCGACGCTGCCGTCCTCGCGCAGCATGATGTTTTCGGGCTTGATGTCGCGGTGCACGATGCCGTGGCTGTGGATGGCCGACAGCGCCAGCGCGATGTCCCGTACCACGGTCAGCGCGCGCTGGCGCGTCATCTCCAGACCAAAGAGAGAGCGCAGGTCGCCGCGTTTGAAATACTCCATGGCGATGTAGGCGTACTCGTCGCTGAAGCCCTGGTCGTGGATCTTGATGACGTGCGGATGGTCGATCTTGCACAGCAGTGCGTACTCCTGGATGAAGCGCACCAGATGCTCTGACGCCTCCTTGCCACGCGAATCAAGAATCTTCAGCACAATCGGCAGCCCGTCACTCTCGCGCTCTGCCAGGTACACCTCGGTCATGCCGCCAGAGCCGATTTTCTGGGTGATGCGGTAGCCCTTCAGGCGCACGGTCACCGTGCTGGGGTCAAAGCCATCACCCTTGAGCAGCGACAGCTTTGATTCCAGTGCTGCCTTGACCGCGCGCGCGGTGATTTCGGAGTTGCTTTTCACTGCGGCGCTGATTTCCAGCGCGCGCTCGGTGAGGCTGGCCATGCCGTGCATCTTGTCGGCCATCGAGGTGACGAGGCCGGTGACCTCAAAAACATCCACCGCCTGCTCTTTGCCGCGTACCGCCAGGGCGGTGCGGGCGCCGGTCTGTATGCCTTCTCCTGCGGCCGACAGCACCGCGTCGCTGGCCACCACGGTCCAGCCCAGCTCCTTGCTGGCGGCCTCCAGCCGGGCGGCTGTGTTGACGGTGTCGCCAATCGGCGAGGTTTCCTTGTTGCGCACCACGCCGAGCTGGCACAGCGTGACTTCCCCGCAATGCAGGCCCACACCAATCGCAAAGTCGGGCAGGCCGCGCCCGGGGAAACGCTGCTCCAGCCAGCCCCGGAACTCGTGCGCTGCCAGGGCCATGGCCAGTGCCGCGGAAATGGCCCGGCGCGGCGCAGGAAGCGGTGAGCCGTGGGCCGTGTTGGTGAAGACCGACATCAGGCCGTCGCCGATGAACTTGAGGTGGCCGCCGCCATTCTTGAGCACCGGCTGGCAGGCGTGCTCGAAGTACTGCGTCAGAAGTTCAGCCACTTCGCTGGAGTTGAGTTTTTCAGCGAGGGAGGTGAAATTGCGGATATCCGAAAACAGCACCGTGGCGTCAGGCAGTTGCTCGGTGATGGCACCGTCGGGCGTGTCGCTGCGGTAAGTGCCGGACACGTCGCCGCCTATGCGGTCGGAAAAAACCGCCCGCAGTCTATCCTCGCTGGCCACAAGCGCGGTTTCTATGGCGTCGTCCACCAGCCCGCGTTTGCGGATCTGGGCGTTGACGGCATCGAGCAGCTCAACACGTGTGAAAGGCTTGGCCAGGTAGTCGTCAGCGCCTGCGGTCATGCCCCGGCGCATGCTCTCCCGGTCGTCCAGGGCGGTGAGCAGGATGAAAGGCCGCGTGGCCAGGGTCTTGTCGGCCCGCACGGCGGCCAGCAGCTCGAAGCCGTTCATGCCGGGCATGTTGATGTCGGAGATGATCAGACCCGGCTGAAAGGCCAGCGCGCGCTCCAGGCCAGTGCTGCCGTCAGGCGCGGAGATGGGGTCAAACCCCTCCAGCTTGAGCAGGCGGACGATGTTGTTGCGGATCGCGTCGTCGTCTTCAACAATGAGGATGGTGATCATGCGTGACGCACTGAAAAAAGATGAGGAAAGTACCCGTCAGGAGCCGTGGTCCAGTGTGAACCCGGCGTTGCGGTCCTGGCCCAGGCGCGCGACCATTTGCGGCAGGGCTGCCTGCAGTTCTGCCTTCAATGTGTGCGGCGGGTTGATGACAAACATGCCGCTGGCCGGCAGGCCGGGGCGGACCACGTCGCCGGCCTCGTCGGTGGTGAGTTTGCTGGACTTGACGGTCAGCGTTGCATTGAGCCAGCTGCGCCCGGACTTTGTGGCGATGGTCTTGAGCTTTCGCGGCAGGTCATGGGCTTCAGGCCGGGGGATGATGGGGTACCAGACAACGTAGGTGCCGGTGGCAAAACGCTTGACCGCATCGGCCATGCAGGTGGCAACACGGCCGTAGTCGGTCTTGATCTCGTAGCTCGGATCGCAGAGCACCATGGCACGCCGGGCCGGTGGCGGTAAAAAGGTTTTCAGCACTTCAAAGCCGTCTTCCCTGGCCACGCTGACCTGGCGGCCGACACCGAGTTGCTCGATGTTGCCGGTGAGCGATTTGAAGTCGGTGGGGTGCAGCTCGAACAGCTTGAGCTTGTCGCGCCCGCTCAAAAACTGCTGCTCGATAAACGGTGAGCCCGGGTAAATTTTCAGCTGGGCGACGTCCCCGCTTTCGGCAAACTTGGGGTTCAGGCCGCGCAAGACGTCCAGGTAGTCCTGCAGGGCCGGCGCCAGGACTTCGTCTGCGGGCGCAGCTTTTGGGGTGGCCGCTTTTGGTTTGGCGTTGGGGACGGCAGGCGGTTTTGCTGCCTGAAACAGCTTGAACACACCCTCCAGGGCCTCCCCGCTGGTCTCGGTATAGTCCCCGTCCAGCCGGTACAGCCCGGCCCCCGCATGGGTGTCGATCACGGTCAGCGCCGTGTCTTTCTGGGTCAAATACTTCATCAACGCGATCAGCGTGGTGTGCTTGAGCACGTCGGCGTGGTTGCCGGCATGAAAGGCGTGGCGATAGCTAAACATGGGCCTATGTTAACGGGCAGGGGTTGACCCGAAAAACGGCGGGCCGGGCGTTTTGTCGCCGAAACCACGGAAATCAGGTGTTTCCGGGCCTCATTTGGTGGAGGAAGTGCCTCAGAACGTGCATCCTGGTACCGATATTTGTATAATCGAGGGCTTCGCAGCGATTGGCTGGCCCCGCGGCGAAGCTTGATTCCCACCTAAGAGGTTTCCATCAGAGAAACACCGACCGTGGAAAAGGGCTGCTCAAACCAACTTGAAAAGTAAACCCATGACAACCTTCAGCGCAAAACCCGCTGACGTGGTGCATGAGTGGTTTGTGATTGACGCGACCGACAAGGTCCTCGGACGAGTAGCCAGCGAAGTTGCTCTCCGTTTGCGCGGCAAACACAAGGCCATTTATACGCCTCACGTCGATACCGGTGACTTCATCGTCATCATCAACGCAGCCCAGATCCGTGTCACCGGCGCCAAGTCGACCGACAAGATCTACTACCGCCATTCGGGTTACCCCGGCGGTATCTCTGCGACCAACTTCAAGGACATGCAAGCCAAGCATCCAGGCCGCGCTCTGGAGAAAGCCGTCAAGGGCATGCTGCCCAAGGGCCCGCTCGGCTACGCCATGATCAAGAAACTCAAGGTGTACGGTGGTGCAGAGCATCCGCATACCGCCCAACAGCCTAAAGTGCTGGACATCTAAGGAGCTATTGATGATTGGTGAATGGAACAATGGCACCGGCCGTCGCAAATCAAGCGTCGCCCGCGTGTTTATCAAAAAAGGCACAGGCAAGATCACAGTGAACGACCGGGACATTCAAACGTTCTTCGGCCGTGAGACCTCGATCATGATCTGCAAGCAGCCCCTGCACTTGACCAACCATGTCGAAACCTTTGACATCATGGTCAACGTCCACGGTGGTGGCGAGTCCGGCCAGGCCGGCGCGGTGCGCCACGGCATCACCCGAGCGCTGATCGACTATGACGCAAGCCTCAAGCCGGCCCTGAGCCAGGCTGGCTTTGTCACCCGTGACGCACGTGAAGTCGAACGTAAAAAGGTCGGTTTCCGCTCGGCACGCCGTCGCAAGCAGTTCAGCAAGCGTTAATCCGCTGTTGCTGCCGCCAAAAAGCCGCCTGGTTTGCGCCTGGCGGCTTTTTTACGCCCGACGCAAACCCTTACCTGCGCTTTACCGCCCTGGGGGCCGGCGCAGGCTGGCTGAGTGCACAATGCACCCTCCTGAACTGAAAACCGCAGACTCCGCCCTTGAAATTTCGCCTGTTCCGCCGCCGCCTGACCATCAGTTCGCCGCGCATGGCTATCCGCAGCTCTTTGCCCTGGCCGGTGCGCTGGGCCATGGGCGCGATGATGCTTGGTTTTTCCGCCGCCATTGCGTTGTGGACGTTCGAGCTGGGCGTCAGCATCGCCGGCCTGGACAGGGACGCCAAGCTGGAACTGGCCAAATTGCGCGAGGAAGTGGCCACCCTGCGGCTGGAGCGGGATAAATCCCAGTCCATCGCCAATACATCTGGCAGTTTGCTGACCGCCGAAAAAGCTGCGCAGGTCAAGATCATGGCGCAACTCAAGCAGTTGGAGGCAGATAACCGCATGTTGCGCGAAGATCTTGGATTTTTCGAGAAATTGCTCCCGGCCGGCGGTGTAGAAAGTGTAGCCATTCGGGGGCTGCAAGCCGAAACCTTGTCCGAGATGCAGATCAAGTGGCAGGTTCTGGTTATCCAGCCGGTCAAGAATGCACCAGTTTTCAACGGCAAACTGGAGCTGACATTCACTGGAAAGCTGGGCGGAAAGCCTTGGTCAACCGGTTTGCCCGGCGGCCCGCAAGCCATGCAGGTCAGGCAGTACCACCGCATTGAAGGGGTGCTCGACTTACCCCCTCAGGCCGTGGTACAAACAGTGACGGCCAAGGTGATTGAAGGTACGGCGGTTCGTTCTGTGCAGACTTTCAAGATGAAATAGTGCCCTATTACAGGATGGATTTATGTTCGGCAAAAAGCAGCAACCCCCTATCAAGAGCCTGATCGCCCAGGGCAGTTGTATCGAAGGCAATTTGCGCTTCACCGACGGCCTGCGCATCGACGGTGAGGTGATAGGCGACATCCGGGCCGCTGAAGGCAGCCCCAGCATCCTCGTGGTCAGCGAGTCGGCCTGTGTCACTGGCCATATCCATGCCGACCATGTGATCATCAACGGTCGCGTCATGGGCCCGGTTCATGCGTCGGAACTCCTCGAGTTGCAGCCCAAGGCAAAAATCCAGGGTGACGTGTCCTACAAGGCGCTTGAAATGCACCAGGGCGCTGTCATCTTTGGACAGTTGCGCCCCACCGACCACGAAGTCAGCGACAAACCGCTGCTCAAGCTGGCCGCCAACAACGTCTGACCCCGGGGTCTTGGTCAGTTTGCGCTCCCGGAGTGCAATCCAGCACCGGCCCTATGGTTGATCAATTTGCTATACCATTTGGCATTGGTTGAAAACGGAGTACCCCATGAGTGCAGTTGCTGAAAATATTCCCGCCGTGATGCCCGACCCGTTTGTCTTTACCGACAGCGCTGCGGCCAAGGTGGCTGACCTGATTGCCGAAGAGGGCAATCCGGACCTGAAATTGCGGGTCTTTGTGCAGGGCGGCGGTTGCTCGGGTTTCTCGTATGGTTTCACATTTGATGAAATCACGAATGAAGACGACACCACCATGACCAAAAATGGCGTGTCGCTGTTGATCGATGCGATGAGCTACCAGTACCTGGTGGGCGCCGAGATCGACTACAAGGACGACCTCGAAGGCGCCCAGTTTGTGATCAAGAACCCCAACGCCACCAGCACCTGCGGTTGCGGCTCCAGTTTCTCGGCCTGAGTTTCACCGGCTGGCAAAAAAGGACCTTCGGGTCCTTTTTTTACGCCCGCTGCGCAAGGTCGGAATGGCGAGTGACTGTGGGGGCCTTATAGAGCGCACCCAGCACACGCAGACCGCTGGCGCCAGTTACCGCAGGCAAATTGCCGGGTTCATTGCGATGCCAGGCTCGTGCCAGCCAGGCAAAGGCCGCGGCCTCCACCTGAAGCG
>JAKFXR010000069.1 GCA_021731285.1 Polaromonas sp.
ATCACCTGAAACCGATTCTCCTCTCCCACAATTTCAAGGTAGTGCGCACGCTCACGAAGCAGCAGTGCCTGGACCACCACCTCGGCGAGTTGAGCCAGGGCTTCGCGCTGGGAAGACGACAGGCGCCGGGCGTCGCGATCAATCACGCACAAGGTACCGAGTCGCTCGCCTTCGGGCATCACAATGGGAGCGCCTGCGTAGAACCGGATGCCCGGATCGCCCGTTACAAGCGGGTTACCCGAAAATCGGGAATCCTTTTGGGCGTCGCTTACTTCCAACAACTCGTCACTTTCAATGGCATAAGCGCAAAAAGCGATCTCACGGTCTGTCTGAGACACGCCGTCGAGCCCGATGTTGGACTTGAACCATTGCCGCTTGTCGTCGAGCAGGCTGATCAGCGCAATCGGCGTGCCACAGATGGCGCTGGCCATGCGCGCCAGAGAATCAAAAATTGGCTCGGGTCTGGAGTCCATGACGGACAGCAAGCGCAGGCGCGCCAGACGAACGGCTTCCCGCTCACCCGGATTGCGGAAACTGGCAGAGGCGGTCATGTCGGGGCGGCGGCCAGCAGTTCCATCACCTCGAGCCCCGGAACAAAGGACTCACTTGCAAGCTTGTTTTGTTCACCGATCGTCACCCATTCCGTGAGGCCGCGTGCAACTGCCGCTGAACAGCTGATCCCCCACTGAGAACCGCGGGCCTGCCGGCCAAGGGACTTGACCGCCTGCACCGTCTCGCCCACAGCCAGAGTCAGGCTTTGCCCCCCATGCAACGGGTCTTGCAGAGTCAGCAGAGACATCGGACCGGTATGCAGCGAAATCGTCAGACCGGAAAACGCTGGTACTGCTTTTCCAGAATTCGAAGCGCGCGGGCTCGCCACTGATTCCAATGCCGCCTGAACCATCTTTTGCATGCCAAAAGCCGCGCGCAATGCCAGCAACCGTGTTCGGCCCGCGTCGGAGGCCACAGGTTCGGGAAAAACAGCCAGCAGATCATCACCCGCCGGCACCAGGTGCTGAGCGCCAAAAAGGTAAAGGGAGTCACTCGCCGCCTGATAAACACGCTGGGTCACGCTGCCTAGCGGGCGGTCAAGCGGCTGGTGGCGAACGATGGTTTCAAAAAGATTCACAAACAAAACGGTCGCATGGGGGTAGGCCAGTTCGGACTCGTGCCCGGTCTGCTCGACCCAGCGGTCATTGAGTTCCTGCGCCAAGCGCTTCTCGTAGCGATGCGCCAGCGACTCTTTTTGTTGTTCCAGCGCCGCGATCATCGCGGTTTTTCCGGCCCGGGCAAACTGCACACGCTGCAACTCACGCTTGGAAAGAAGTGTTTCAACAGCCTTCCTCAGTTCAACGGCCCGAAACGGCTTGTGAAGGTAATCGTCAGCGCCCGCTGTCATCCCCGCGCGCATGTGCGAGCGCTCGGACATGGCCGTCAGCAGGATGACCGGAACGGTGGCAAACGCGGCCTCCTGCTTCAGGGACGCCACCAGTTCATAACCGTTCATGCCAGGCATCACCACATCACAGACAACCAGATCGGGCGGCGACTGCCGCGCAAGCTTCAGGCCTTCGGTGCCGTCCTGTGCTTCAACAACCTCGTAGCCAGCACTGCGCAAAACGGAGCTGGTGAGCAGTCGTTGGGTCGAGTCATCTTCAATCACGAGTATCAAGGGCATGCAAACCTCAGGAGGGAGGACCAGGCGGTTCTGCCTTGCAGGACCGCGCTCTTATGGACAGATTGAAGCAGGTAAGCCGGGGAATTGATAGTAGGCCCAATACTCAGAGTCCTACCGGCTGTTCGCTGCTATTGCAAAGCCGACCCCGCCAGAATGCACCGCCAGAGGCAATCAAAGCCGTATCGCCCAGCGCTTGTTCGCAAGGGCAAGCACGTTCAACCCAAACGGCTTAACACGCCCAGCCCTGCAGCCCGGCCGCTGGCAAAACAGGCCGTCAGCAGGTAACCACCCGTGGGCGCTTCCCAGTCCAGCATTTCACCAGCGCAAAACACCGGGTGCTTGAGGCCTTTAATGGCCTTGAGTTGCAGCGCCGCATCCATGGCCTCAAACATCACCCCGCCGGCGCTACTGATGGCTTCGTCGATGGGCCGCGCACCGACCACTCGCACCGGCAGGGACTTGATGGCCCGTGCCAATTGCACCGGCTCGTTCATCAGCGGCTTGGGCACAAGCTCATGCAGGATCGCCGCCTTGATTCCTTCAATGCCGAGCCGGCTCTTGAGGTGGCTGGACAGCGAGCGGGACCCGCGTGGGTGCCGCACCTCGACCAGCACCTGCTCCGGCGACTTGTCCGGCAGCAGGTCCAGTGTGAAAGTCGCGCTGCCCTTTGCGGCAATCTCATCGCGCAGCAAGCTGGAGGCGGCATAGACCAGGCTGCCTTCGACGCCGGTGGCGGTCGCGACAAACTCGCCCTTGCGGCTGAAGCTGCGGCCCTGCGAATCGGTGAAACTGATCGCGACCGACTTGAAGGGCTGACCGGCGAAGCGGCTGGCAAAGTGCTCTGTCCAGCCCGGTTGCTGCGACGGACCCTGCCCGATCAGTTCCCTGAAAAACTCGCGACGTGTTTCGCCCTGCTCCGCAGCCGCAATGGCGTGCGGCTCGAATCCCACGTCAAAGCCGCAGTTGGAAGGTCGCAGCGGCGCAACCGACACCTCCCTCGCGGTCAGCAGCGGCACCCAGGCACCGTCCGAACCCAGCCGCGCCCAGCTGCCGCCGCCCAGCGCCAGCACCACGGCGTCGGCATGAAAGCTCATCTCTCCCGCCGGGGTGGCAAATCGCAGCGCGCCAGCGTCGGTCCAGCCCAGCCAGCGGTGCCGCATCGACAACTTCACGCCGGCGGCGCGCAGGCGCTGCAGCCAGGCACGCAGCAGCGGCGCAGCCTTCATGTCTTTCGGAAACACCCGACCTGAGCTGCCGACAAAAGTTTCCACGCCCAGGTCCCGGGCCCAGGCGCACAACTGCGCCGGTCCGAAAACCGACAGCAGGGGCTGGATCTGCCCGGCGCGTTCACCATAACGGCTCAGAAAAGCCTCCGGCCCTTCCGAATGCGTGAGATTGAGCCCGCCCTTGCCGGCCAGCAAAAACTTGCGGCCCACCGAAGGCATGGCGTCAAACAGAACCACCTCCAGCGCCGCGCCGGCGCCGGACAGGACCTCGGCCGCCATCAGGCCGGCCGGGCCGCCGCCGATGACGGCGACACGTGGGGGAGAAGCAGCAGCGGTTGAATCGTTCAAGGCGGGTGTCCGGAAATGAGGTCAGCAGCCACTGCACGTTACTATCATTTTGATAGCTAATTGTGCGCGCCCGGAAAGGGCCGGAGGCTAAAAAAGTCGTGGAAAATGGGATTGACACAGGCATGAGCCCTGGTCGGCATGCGTCAATTATCACAGGCTGCACCTTGCCGGCACGCGCCATGCCGACATGGGACTGCGAGCGCTTTGACAAATCAGGAAACTTCGACCACCGTTCCCCGCCCCGTCAGGAAAGCCGCCTTCACCGGCGCACCGGGGTAAATCAGCTGGACGGCCGCACGGTAGTCCTGCAACTGGACCACCAGCGCAGGCTGCAACTCCGGCGCCACGGCCGATTTGTAGTCGAGCACCCACCAGTGGCCTTCATGGCCCGCATCCTTGCGCTGCACCAGGCGGTCCAGACGCAAGTCTTTCCCTGCGTAGACAAGGCCGACTTCGTTGCCCTGCCAGGCCACGGCATGCGGGCTCCAGGCCCAGGCGCCCTCGCCCGCCAGAATGCGCCTGGCAAGTCCGGCAGCTTCGGCCGCCTGCGCCGGGCTCAGACGGAACTCGCGCGCCGCGGCCCTGATCTGCAGGTCTGACAGTGCACCGCCCCACTCCAGCAGGCGGTGCATGGCCTTGCCGATGCGCGCCTTCAGCGAGTCTTCGTCCACCCGCTCCCCGGCAGGCGCAGCGGGCGTGAAGGCTTCGGGCAATTCTGGCAGCTCGGGCAAATAAAACACGCCGCTGTCCGCCAGGTCCGGCCGCGCCGCGGCGGATTCATCGGCCACCGGTGCAGGCAACTCACCCACCCCTGCCTGCAGGCGCTGCCACCAGCTTTCGGTAGTGACGCGGTGCGGTTCTATGGAGGAGATCACCAGCGTATGGCGCGCTCGCGTCAGCGCCACATACAAGGCGTTGAGTTCTTCGCGCTTGCGGGCGGCCAACTCGCTGGCCAGCGTGTCGGCGGCGCAAGCCGGCGGACGGCTTTCGCTGACCAGGAAAACAAACTTGCGCGGCTCGGTCGCCTCGCCGGGCCAGTCGACCAGCACACCCATGCTGTCGGCATTGCGCTCTACGATATCGGTGTCCAGCAACAGCACGGCTTCGGCTTCGAGGCCCTTGGCGCCGTGGATGGTCAGCAGCCGGACCGCCTCGCTGCTGACCGCAGCCGGCGCCTGGGTGCCACCGGCCTTGAGTGCGCGCACAAAGCCGTAGGGCGTGGCGTAACGCCCGCCGTCAAGTGCCAGCGAAACCTCGAGCAATGCACGCAGGTTGGCCAGCACCGCGCTGCGCTGCGCCGCCGGCGCCGCGGCGCCAAAACGTGCCAGCACGTCACCGTCGTCGTAAATGCCCTGCAGCGCATCGTGCGGCGGCAGGCGGTCCAGCCAGCCCTTCCATTTGGTTAAAACAGGCCCCAGCCCTTTCAGATCGGGCGCGAGCAGCTCCTCTTTTTGTAGCAGGTCGTACCACGACCGATGGTGCTCGCGCTGCAGCAGCGCCAGTTGCACCAGGCAATCGTCAGCCAGCCCGAACAGCGGCGAGCGCAATGCGCGCGCCAATGACAGGTCGTGCTGCGGCGACACCAACACGTCGAACAGCGCCACCACATCCAGCACTTCGCAACAGGCTATCAGCTCGGTTTTCTCACCCACCTGCGCAGGGATGTGCAGCGCGCGCAGCTCGTCCTGCAGCGGCAGCAGGCCGGCGCGCTTGCGCGAGAG
This sequence comes from Polaromonas sp., assembly GCA_021731285.1. GTDB lineage: Bacteria > Pseudomonadota > Gammaproteobacteria > Burkholderiales > Burkholderiaceae_C > Polaromonas. Next base: position 4,974 of record JAKFXR010000069.1, read on the forward strand.
GACCATCACGTCCTGCGGCCTGAGGCCACCTGCTACCTGTTCTGAAATCCACGCCGCGGCCTGGCGGGCCTCACGCGTGCGCAGGGTTTCTTCGGGCAGCTCGCGCGGCGTCGTCAGGCTGTCGCGCCAGCCGGCGGCCAGCGGCGAAGCCTCTTCTTCGTCCTTGTTGCGCGGGATGGGCGGCAACCGGCCCACGGCGCCGGCCAGGCCCGAGGCCGTGGTGTGTTCGCGAAAGCCCTCGTACGCGTCGGTTTCACGCGCTGTGGCCATGACCGAGTTGACGGTGTCGATCACCGCTTCGGCGTTGCGCCGGGTGTGGTCGCAACTGAGCAAATCGCCGCCCAGGCCGTGCACCACAAAAGCCTGCGCGGCACGGAACACCTGCGGCTCGGCACGGCGGAAGCGGTAAATGCTTTGTTTGGGGTCGCCCACCAGGAACACGCTGGGCGCGCTGCCCGCACCCGAGTAGCCAATGAGCCAGGCGTACAGCGCCTGCCACTGCAGCGGGTTGGTGTCCTGGAACTCGTCGATCATCAAGTGCCGGATGCGCGCGTCCAGCCGCTCCTGCACCCAGCCCGACAGCACCGGGTCGGCCAACATCAGCAGCGCGGCGCGTTCGACGTCGTTCATGTCGACCCAGCCGCGGTCACGCTTCAAGGCGGTGAACTGGGCGATCAGCACGCGCGTCAGGCGCGCCATGCGCTGCTGGTACAGCCAGGCATCGTGCTGCTGGCGGGCACGGCACAGCGCAGCCAGTTCCGGTGCAGCTTCCTGAGCCGCAGCAAACTTGACGAGGTTATTGTTCAACCGGTCTTCATCTGCAACAAAAAACGCTTTGCGCAGCATGTCGCAGCGAAGGGCCAGATCCTCGGTCTCGAATGCTGCTATCACCGCAGCCGCAGCCTTCTGAGGCGTCTTGTTCGTCTCTTTGCCCAGTTGTGCCGCACGGGCGAGCCAAGTCTGCCGTACTCCGGAGCCGACCAGTGAATGCTCGGGGGACGGAAGCCCGGCGAACTCCGGGAACAAGGCAGCAAAGGGCTGCACCGAGGCGTCGATCACGCCTTTCTCATCAGCCAGCGTGAACTCGGTGCGTTTGTCGAGCGCGGCCTGCAAGGCCTTGTCGGCCTGGAAACGCCCATACGCCAACACCACCGCTTCAAAGTCGGCCTTGAGCGATGTATCAGCCGCGACGGCCGCGTAAAACCGCCGCCACACCAGCGCGCGCGCCGGCGCGTCGTCTTCCAGCAGCTCGTAGTTCACCGGCAGCTCCAGGCGCTGCAACACCGTCACCGGCGCGCTGCGCAAGAGGGCTGCAAACCAGCTGTGGAAAGTGCGGATCTGCACCGAGCGGCCGCTGGCCAGAATGGATCGGTATAAATTTGACAGCTGCTCGCGCACGGCCTGCGCGGATTGCAGGCCTTTTCGGCTTGAAAAATCGACCCGAACTCCGCGTAATTCCAGTTCGCGCTGCAAGGTGGCGTCCTCGGCGTGGGCAAAGGCTTTGAGCCATTCGTCCAGGCGTTCGCGCATTTCGCCGGCGGCTTTTTTGGTGAAGGTGATCGCCAGGATCTCGTGTGGCAACACCTGCTGCCCCGGTGCGGCCGTGGCACCGTCGAGCAAGGCCCGCACGATGCGTGATACCAGCATCCAGGTCTTGCCGGCGCCGGCGCAGGCCTCGACCGCCACGCTGCGGCGCGGGTCGCAGGCGATGGCGTAGAAGGCGTCGGCGGAGACCGGCTCGCCGTTGCATTCGTAGGCGGCGTTCATGACCAGAAGTCCTTGCGGCACAAGCCGCGGGCCGCGCAATAGTCACAGGCCTTGCCCTCGCCCAGCGCCGGCAATTGGGCGCCGCGCTCAATGCGCGCCATATCGGTCAGGATGCTGTCGATGAGTTCGTCGCGCAGGTCAACGATGTCGGGCTGTTCATAGGTCTTGGTGGGCTCTTTTTCGCCGACATTGACATAGGCCGCGGCCAATGTGTCGTCGCTCATCAGGGCAGCGTAGAAAGCAAGCTGCGTGTCTTCCTGGCCGTTCTTGATGCGCTCGCTCGTGGTCGTGCGCGGCTCGGTTTTGTAGTCGATCACCAGGGCGTGTCCATCGGGCTGGCGGTCAACGCGGTCCAGCTGGCCGAGCAGCGTCAGCGTACCGACGGGCACTTCGCGCCAGGATTCGGCTTCGTCAAATACCGCGCCGCTGGCCTCATGTTCGGCCAGCCATTTCAAATAGCCCTCGCGCACGCCGGGCCAGGCTGCGGCAAAAGGCAAAAACTCGCTGTCGCTGAGCGCCAGCTCCTGCGTGGCGCGCTCGGACGCTATATTTATCATAGCTACCCGCGCTGATAGGTCGGGGGTTGGCGCCGCTTTGAGCGCATCATGAAAATGCCGTAACAGGCTGTGCAGCCAGTTGCCGAAGTCGCGCTTGCCCAGTTCGCTTTCGAGTTCTTCGGGCTCCTGCAGCCGGAGCTGGCGCAGCGCAAAAAACCGGTAAGGGCAACGCCGCAAGTCCTCATAGGCGCTGGCCGACAGCCGGGTAACCGGCAAGGCCTCGCCGGTTGGAAAAGGATGCGGCGTGGATTGTGTGGCCACGGCGCGAAGGCTGCGGGGGTCGTTGGCCATGCGCTGTTCCGCATCCTCGTCCTGGTCCAGCAGCAGTTCCTGCACGAATCCGCTGGGAATCAGATGTTCGCCCGATTCACTGGTGCGCCACAGCACATCGAGATGCGGTATGTGCAGGGCATAGTGCCAGGCCTGGCGTTGGGCAGCGGCAAGCGCTTCCCGCGATGGCAGGCCCAGCAATTCGCGTTGGGTGGGGGTCCAGGGGCCGGCAGGTTCCGGCGACACCGGCAGGCGGATCTCATCGCAGCCGGGCAACACCACAGCCTGCATGGGCCGGCCCAGCAATTGCGGCAGCGGCAAGATGACCACCTGTTCTGCGGGCGGATGCACAGGGGAAAACTTGCCACCTTCCAGCGCCTGGTTGGCCCACTGCGTGAAGTCATGCAGCCGCATCACGGGTGATGCTTCGAACTCGGTCTCGGCGCCTTCATGCAGGCGCAGCACGTCCAGCACCGTCTGCCCGGCCTCGTCCTGCACCAGCGCATCCCACTGCCCGGCGGATTGCAGCAAGGTGCGCAGGTCGCGCAGCCACATTGCCAGCGGGCGGGCGCGGGCGAAAGGGCCGCGCCATATATTTACTTTGCGCGCCAAGGGTCCGGTTGCTGCAAACGCTGGCGGCAAGATGGCTTCTTCTTGAAAGTTCGGCAGGTCACGCCAGGCACGCACGCCGGTCTTGCGCAGCTCGGTTTCGGCGGCGGTGACCAGAGCGGCGTCAAATGCCGGTGCGTTTTTCAGCCAGTCCAGCACGGCATCCGTCGATGCATCCCAGGTCATGGAACGCAGCAGGCTCATCAGGCTGGCGGCGGCGCGCGTTGTTGAGAGCTTCCAGCCGGTTTCATCACGCATGGCGATGCCGCGCTCGGCCAGCATGGCGCCGACACGGCGGGTGCGCTGCCGGTCCTGCGCGATCAAGGCGACCGGGCTGCGGCCTTGCGCCAGATGCGCCAGCACGCAGGCAGCGGCGCGGCCGGCTTCGTCTTCGGCGTCTTGCGCAATGTGCAGCGCGGGTGCTGCGCATGGCCCTTCGAGCGAAAGGCACAGCGGGATGGAAACCGCCCGGTCGCCGAAATGCACCTTGAGGGCTTCGCTAAGCGGGTCGGCCTGGAAGCCTTCCAGCACGGCGAACAGCTGCAGTTCCGCCTGGAAAAGGCGGTCTGTGGGATAGGAAGAGGCCGCTGCCCAGGCCAGCGCAATGCGCCCCACGGCGGCCTCGAGTGCCAGCACCGGCGAGTCCAGGCCCGCACCCAGCGTCATCGCCAGCCGCTCGCTCCAGGCTCGGCGCGCGCCCGGCACGACGGCAGCGGCCACGCCGGCCAGGCTCCAGGCCGCCTCGACCAGCCGGCCGGACAGCGCATCCTGCTGGGCGCCCAGACCCGCCCGGTTCAACAATGAAGCGGCCGTCAACATGTCGACCGCCACATCCATGCGCAAGTCGTCCCCCGATGGCAGGTACAGGCCCAGCGTACCGCCCAGACCACTGGCCCAGTTCATGGTGGTTTCAAAACGGGGAACAAAAAACGTCTCGCCCGCCTGCGCAGCCCAGGCACGGCGCGCCTGCTGGATCAACTGGGCATAAGGCAGCAGCACCACAGCCTCAGCCGGGTGAACGCCGCGTGCCTGCACCACGCCTGCGAGGCGGCCCATGGCCTGCTGCCAGCACAGCGAATCGGGTGCCGACAATACTGCGTCAGAGGTCGGTGCGGGGGACATACAGAGGATTTGGGGAAGGAAGTTCGCCAGAATGGATGTGACCGGAAGCCCCAAATTGAATAATCGCTATCGGGGCCATAGCTCCCGCGCGCCCGACCCAGCCACTTGCTTTCTGCCACAATGACTGCAACTTTAGCCGTACCGTATCGTAACCATCCCAACCAGACAAAGGAGCCGCCATGGCGAGCGAACTGATCAAACATACCACCGATGCCACCTTCGAGGCCGATGTGCTGAAAGCCTCCAAACCCGTGCTGGTGGACTACTGGGCCGAGTGGTGCGGTCCCTGCAAGATGATCGCCCCGATTCTTGACGAAGTGGCGACCGGCTACGACGGCCGCCTGCAAATCGCCAAGATGAATGTCGATGAAAACCGCGACATTCCTGCCAAGTTCGGCATTCGCGGCATCCCGACCCTGATGCTGTTCAAGGATGGCCAGCTGGCTGCGACCAAGGTCGGTGCCATGAGCAAAGCCCAGCTCACCGCGTTCATCGATCAGCAACTGGCCTGAACCGGCCTGCCGGCGAAGGTGAAAATCCGTTACTCCGCGGTTTTTTCACCACGCCACCTTCCTCAGCACCGGTTGGCCTGCATGGCGCTCAGGCTCCCACTTGCCGCCTTCCTGACCCCACCGATTTCCTGTCATAATGCCCCTGTTCGCTGATTGGCCGTTGCCAGTTGGTTCGAGTTCCCGGTTTGTGAAGCACTTCTAGCTTTTCTTTCAAACCTCCCCCGTTTTACAAATGACTCCATGAGGAGTCCGTTCACGCAAGGTTTCCCCCCATGCACTTAAACGAACTCAAGGCACTGCACGTGTCTGAAGTCCTCAAGCAGGCCGAAGCGCTTGAAATTGAAAACGTCGGCCGGATGCGCAAGCAGGAGCTGATGTTCGCAATCATCAAAAAGCGCTCCAAGACCGGTGAAACCATCGTCGCCGACGGCGTGCTGGAAGTCCTGCCCGACGGCTTTGGCTTTTTGCGTGCCCCGGACTCCAGCTACACGGCTTCGACAGACGACATCTACATCAGCCCGAGCCAGATCCGCCGTTTCAATCTGCACACCGGCGACATGATCGAAGGTGAAGTGCGCACCCCGAAAGACGGCGAGCGCTACTTTGCGCTGAACAAGCTCGACAAGGTCAACGACGGCGCGCCCGAAGACAACAAGCACAAGGTGATGTTCGAGAACCTGACGCCGCTGTTTCCGCGCGAACAGTTCAAGCTCGAGCGCGACATCAAGGGCGAAGAAAATCTGACGAGCCGCATCATTGACATCATCGCCCCCATCGGCAAGGGCCAGCGCGCCCTGCTGGTGGCGCCGCCCAAATCCGGCAAGACCGTGATGATGCAGCACATCGCCCACGCCATCACCGCCAACTACCCTGAGGTTGTGATGATGGTTTTGCTGGTCGATGAGCGTCCCGAAGAGGTTACCGAGATGCAGCGCAGCGTGCGCGGCGAAGTCATCTCCTCCACCTTTGACGAGCCTGCTGCCCGCCACGTGCACGTGGCCGAAATGGTGATCGAGCGCGCCAAGCGGCTGGTCGAACTCGGCAAGGACGTCGTCATTCTGCTGGACTCCATCACCCGTCTGGCCCGTGCTTACAACAACGTGTTGCCCTCGTCGGGCAAGGTGCTGACCGGTGGTGTTGATGCCAACGCGCTGCAGCGCCCCAAGCGTTTCTTTGGCGCCGCCCGCAAGATTGAAGAAGGCGGCAGCCTGACCATCATTGGCACCGCCCTGGTCGATACCGGCAGCCGCATGGACGAGGTGATCTTTGAAGAGTTCAAGGGCACCGGCAACTGCGAAATCCACCTGGACCGCCGCCTTTACGAAAAACGCGTGTTCCCGGCGATTCACCTCAACCGCAGCGGCACCCGCAAGGAAGAGCTGCTGCTGGCCCCCGAAATCCTGCAAAAGTCGCGAATATTGCGCCAGTTCATGTACAACATGGACGAAATCGAGTCCATGGAGCTGATGCTCAAGAACATGAAAGCCACCAAGAACAACCACGAGTTCTTCGACATGATGAGGCGAGGCGGCTAGCCGCCTCGCCAAATATGGCCCCCACGGTTGCTCGCTTCGCGTAGCGCCCTGCCCCCCGAGGGGGCCGCTGCGCCGCCTGCGGGCCGGCAAAGCCGGACCCGCGGCCCCGGCTGGCAAATGCAATCCGCGACACGCAAAATTGGTCCAATATCGCGAAGCAGGCTATAATCCAAGGCTTCACGGAAAGTGCCTGGAAATGGTCCAGGTGGCTGCCGAAACGATGACAAAGGAAAGATCATGAAAGAAGGCATTCACCCCAACTACCGAGAAGTTTGTTTCATGGACTTGTCCAACAACTTCAAGTTCGTCACACGCTCGTGCGTGAACACCAAGGAAATGGTGACGATGGACGACGGCCGCGAACTGCCCCTGTACAAGCTCGATACCTCCAGCGAGTCGCACCCGTTTTATACCGGTACGCAAAAATCCGTGGACAACATGGGTGGCCGTGTCGAGAAGTTCCGCAACCGCTTCGGCAAAAACGCCGCCAAACCGGCAGCGACGGAAGCCGCACAATAAGCCGAAACGCTTTTTCGCCCGACCTGAAAAGCAGCCTGAAATCCAGGCTGTTTTTTTTTGGCCCAGAATCGCCCTTTTGCTGCACATTTCCTTTTTGTGAACAAACCCTCACCAGCCATCATTGCCCAGTCTGCGGTACGGCGCCTGCCGCGGCTTGCGCTGTTGCTTTTCTGTCTGGCCTATGTGTTGCCGGGTTTTCTGGGCCGCAGCCCGTGGAAAAACGCCGACATCGCGGCTTTCGGCGCCATGCGCGAACTCGCTGCTGGCCACACCAGCTGGCTGCATCCGCAGCTGCTCGGCCAGTCGGGCGAATTTGAGGCGCTGGTGCCTTACTGGCTGGGTGCCATCGCCATCAAGTGGCTGCCTTTTCTGGACCCGGCTTTTGCAGTGCGCGTGCCCTTTATTTTCCTGCTGGCGTTCACCCTCCTGTGTACCTGGTATGCCATCTATTACCTGGCGCGCAGCCCGCAAGCCCAACCCGTGGCCTTTGCCTTTGGCGGCGAAGCCGATCCCGTGGACTACGCCCGCGCGATTGCGGACGCCGGCCTGCTGGCGCTGATCGCCAGCCTGGGACTGGCCCAGCTGTCGCACGAGACCACCCCGGCGCTCGCGCAGCTCGGTTTCATGGCGCTGGTGTTTTATGCGATGGCGGCAAGCCCCTTCCGCAATGCCTTTGCGCTTGCCGGTCCGGCCCTCGGTCTGGCCGTGGGCCTGGCCGGTCTGGCCCTGAGCGGCGCACCCACTGTTGCAACCCTGCTCGGCGCCGGCAGCACCCTGATCACGCTGCTGAGCCTGAACCATGGGAAAGCCGGCAAGGACCAGACCCATGCCAGACGCTGGGCACTGCTGGCAGGCGGCTTGACCCTGGCGGTCGCCGCGCTCGCCTGGGGCATGGACCTCTGGCGCTGGCGCATTGAAATTCCCGGTCTGGAAACTCCGGAAGAACGCAAGGAGTGGCGCAGTCTGGCGCGCCTCCTGATCTGGTTCACCTGGCCAGCCTGGCCGCTTGCGGCCTGGACGCTGTACCGCTGGCGCCGGCAACTCACCAGCCGGCACGTGGCCCTGCCGCTGTGGTTCGCGCTGGTGGCGCTGGGCGCCACGGTCACCACCACCGCTTCAGACCGCAGCCTGTTGCTCAGCCTGCCGCCGCTGGCCGCACTGGCCGCTTTTGCGCTGCCTACGCTCAAGCGCAGCGTCGCCTCGCTGATTGACTGGTTCACCCTGCTGTTTTTCACCGGCTGCGCTTTTGTCATCTGGGTCATCTGGATCGCCATGCAAACCGGTGTGCCCCGGCAACCGGCCGCCAACGTGGCCAAGCTGGCGCCGGGTTTCGAGCCCAGCTTTTCCTGGCTGGCCTTTGTGGCAGCCGTGCTGGCCACGCTGGCCTGGGCCTGGCTGGTCAAATGGCGGGCCGGCCGGCAACGGGCCGCCGTGTGGAAGTCCATGGTGCTGCCCGCTGGCGGCGCGACCCTGTGCTGGCTGCTGCTGATGACACTGTGGTTGCCCCTGCTCGACTACGCACGCAGCTATGCACCCCTGTCGCGGCAGGTTGCGGCGCGGGTGGATCCGAAATTCTGCGTCGAGGTGTACGGCCTGACCAGCGTGCAGGTCGCAGCTTTCCAGTACCACGGCAAGCTCGACCTGCGCCAGGCCGGGGTCAAAGCCAGTTGTCCCTACCTGATCGTCGATACCGATGCGCAGGACACGCTCAGCAACACGGTGGACATGCCGGAGTGGGCCTACCTCGCCACACTGCGTCGGCCCACCGACAAAAATGAGAACGTCGCCCTGTACAAGCGGGTCAGCCTGCCTGCGGCTTCGGCCAGCGCTGTGCCGGCCTTGAAGCCGCGTCCATCTCCGCAGTGAGGGAACTCAAAGTCATCGGCCAGCATGCCGCCACGGTGCTGGTCGGCCAGCTTGCGGTGATGGCCTTCGGCGTCGCCGATACAGTGATCGCCGGACGCCACAGCAACGAAGCCCTCGCAGCCCTGTCGGTTGGCTCGGCCATCTACATCAGTGTGTATGTGGCGCTCATAGGCATCGTGCAGGCACTGCTGCCCATCTGGGCTGAGCTGCTTGGCGCGCGCAGGCATGCGGCGCTGGGGCAGTCCCTGCGGCAAAGTCTCTACCTGTGTGCCGTCACCGCCGCAGCCGGCGTGACCGCCCTGCTGTTCCCGGACCCGCTGCTGCGCTGGGCGCAGGTGCCCACGGCCATGCTGCCGGACGTTCAGACCTACCTGGCGGTACTGGCGGCGGCGCTGCTGCCCTCGCTGCTGTTTCGCATCTTCAGCACCTTCAACCAGGCATTGGGACGCCCGATGCTGGTGACCTGGCTGCAAGTGGGGGCCTTGATGGTGAAGGTGCCCCTGTCCATGTGGTTTGTCAACGGCGGTGCGGGCATGGCGCCCATGGGCGTGGCAGGCTGCGCCTGGGCCACGCTGGTGGTCAACTACGGTTTGCTGGCACTGGCCGTGCTTCTGCTGCGCACCCAGTCCCTGTACCGTCCCTACGTCCTGTGGGCACGCATGGAAGCACCCGACTGGCGGCAGATCGGCGAGTTCGCCCGGCTCGGGCTGCCGGGCGGCCTGTCCTACATGGTCGAGGTCACCTCGTTCACCCTGATGGCCCTGTTCATTGCCCGGCTGGGTACCGAGGCCTCCGCCAGTCACCAGATTGCCGCCAGCGTGGCGTCGGTGCTGTACATGGTGCCGCTGTCCATCGCGATCGCCAGCAGCGCGCGCGTGTCGTTCTGGCTGGGCGCCAACCGGCCGGATCACGCCAGGCGCGCAGCATGGACAGGTTTTATGCTCGCGGCCCTTTGCGCACTTGCTTCATGCGCTATTGTTTTAATAGCGAGCCAGCATCTGGCGGGTTTGTATTCGCACAACGCTGCAGTGATCAGTCTGGGTTCGGGCCTGCTGCTCTGGGTGGCTGTGTATCACTTTGCCGATGCCATCCAGGCCATTTGCGCCTTCCTGCTGCGCTGCTACCGCATTACCCTGCTGCCACTGGTTTTGTACAGCGTCCTGCTCTGGGGCCTGGGCCTGCTCGGCGGGTATGGTCTGGCTTATGAAGGCTGGGGACCACAAGGCGCGACCCAATCGGCGGCCAGCTTCTGGGCCGCAAGCACGGGGGCCATCGCGCTGGTTGCCTTGTGTTTTACCGCCCTGCTGTGGCGCGCGGTGCACCGCAGTGCACAGGCCGGACTCAAGCCGGAATCTGGCGCACGCGGCTAGCGGGAAAGACCATCGCAAAGCGCGAGCCCTGCCCGGGCTGGCTTTCGATCAGCAATTCGGCACCGTGACGCTGTGCCACGTGCTTGACGATGGCAAGACCCAGGCCCGTGCCCCCGGTCTCCCGCGAACGGCTGCGGTCCACACGGTAAAACCGTTCGGTCAGGCGCGGAATATGTTCAGGTGCAATGCCGGGGCCGGCATCCTTGACGGAGAATTCGGCGCGGCCGTCGGGCAGGTTTTGCCAGCGGACCTCGATGGATTCTCCCGCCGGTGTGTAGCGCACCGCATTGCTCACAAGATTGCTCATGGCGCTGAGCAATTCCGAATGGGAACCGGCTATCTCGCAGGGCCCGGACATGCTGAAACGCAAATCGTGGCTTTGGTCTACCAGAAGCCTGGAGAGATCGCGTCCATCCTGCTCGCACAGCAAAAGCAGCCCGGCCACCGATAGCCATTCGGCGGTGCCCGGTGGCGGGCTTCCTTCGAGCTTGGACAGGGTCAGCAAATCACTGACCAGCGTCTGCATGCGCCTGGCCTGCTGGGCCATCAAATCAAGGTAACGGGCGCGCTCTTCGTTACTGAGGGGCAGGGTTTGCAGGGTTTCGACGAAACCACTCATGACCGTGAGCGGGGTGCGGATTTCATGGGAGACGTTGGCCACGAAATCCCTGCGCATCACATCGGCCTGTTCGACCGAGGTCACATCACGCGACAACAACAGCTTGCGGCCTTCGCCATAGCGGTGCAGGTGCACTGCCAGCTGAACCGGCCGGCTGGCCGTGCTGCGCGCACCTGGCATGACAATGTCCCCGGCGTAGTCTTCCCCACCCAGGTAGGCCAGAAAGCCGGGATCGCGCAGCAGGTTGCCAATGTGCTGCAATACGTCGCGCTGGGGGTCAAAGGCAAAGTGGTCCGCAGCTGTCTCGTTGCACCACTCGATGCACCCCTGCGCGTCCAGCAGGACCACGCCGTTCGGAGAAGCCTGGATGGCGGCCAGAAATTCGTTAAGCCGCCCCTGGCTTTCCTCAACCTTTTTGTCACGCGCCCGCGTCAGCCGCCAGGTGCGGTCGGCCACCTCACCCCACAGGCCGCTGATGCGTACCCGGGACTGGGTGTTGCCCTCCTTGAGCCAGGCCAGTAAAACCATGCCGCGGCGCAGATCCAGCAAGACCCACAAGGCGCTGGCCAGCACCATTCCGAGCAGCACCCCATGCAGGTGATTGTTCAGGGGCAACAACAGGCCCAGAAGCGCACCCGCAAGCTGAAAGAGAAAAAAACGGAAGACACGCCAGACCATGCCGCGATTGTGCAGGAAAGAAACCGGGCTTCAGCCGGGCTTCAGGCCGTCGGATGGGCCGTCATGCGGTAGCCGGCGCCGCGCACGGTCTCCACCATCGCGCCGGCCGCGCCAAGCGCTTCACGCAGGCGCTTGACGTGAACATCCACGGTGCGCTCTTCAATGAACACATGGTCACCCCAGACCTTGTCCAGCAACTGCCCCCGGCTGTGCACACGCTCGGCATGTTTCATGAAGTAGTGCAGCAACTTGAACTCGGTGGGACCCAGCTTCAGGTTCTGGCCCTGGTAGGACACCCGGTAGGTTGCGGCGTCCAGCTCAAGCGCATCCAGTGTCACGGAGTCATTGGCCTGTTCGGGCGCGCGCCTGCGCAGCACGGCGCGAATGCGGGCCAGCAACTCCTGCGTTGAAAACGGCTTGGTGATGTAGTCATCGGCGCCCGCGTCCAGACCGGCAATCTTGTCAGGCTCGTCGCCCCGGGCGGTGATCATGAGAATCGGGACCGGCTTGGTGCGCGCGTGCGTGCGCCACTTCTTGGCAAGCGACAGCCCGCTTTGCCCCGGCAGCATCCAGTCCAGCAGGATCACGTCGGGCAAGACCGCGTCCAGCTCGCGCTGGGCGGCCTCACCATCAATCGCCCAGATGGGCTGAAAACCGTTGTGCCGCAGATTGACGGCAATCAGCTCTGCAATGGCTGGCTCATCTTCAACAACAAGGACTCTGGGCACGGTTTTCATGGGCACATTCAACAGGTAACGTCAACAGGACTAGCGCAGAACCGACTCGATGTCTTCCATCGAGGTGTGGCGGACATCGGCGCCCTTGACCACATAGATCGTGAATTCCGCGATGTTCTTGGCGTGGTCACCGATGCGCTCGATGGCCTTGGCGAGGAACAGCAGGTCCAGGCTCGGAGAAATGGTTCGCGGATCTTCCATCATGTAGGTGATGAGTTTGCGCACAAAGCCGTCAAACTCCTTGTCGATGGCGTTGTCCTCCTTGAGGATGGACACCGAGGCGGTGGTGTCCAGCCGCGCAAATGCATCCAGCGCCTTGCGCAGCAGCCCGGAGGCCAGATCGGCGGCCACCCGCAATTCGGAAGCCGGCAAGGCCCTGGCCGCACCGCTGTCGATGATGGAGCGGACCATGCGGGCGATTTTTTCGGCTTCGTCGCCGGCGCGCTCGAGGTTGGCCGTGGTTTTGGAGATGGCAATCAGCAGGCGCAGGTCGCGCGCTGTGGGCTGGCGCCGCGCGATGATGGACGACAGCTCCCGGTCAATGTCAACCTCCATGGTGTTGACGCGCGACTCCATTTCAGTGACCTGGTCAGCGGCTTCTGCGCTGAACTGGGCCAGCGCATAAACAGCGGTGCGAATCTGGGATTCAACCAGGCCGCCCATCTCCATCACGCGGGAAGAAACGCCGCTCAGCTCACTGTCAAACTGGCTGGACAAATGTTTATCGTTCATGATTTAGCCAAACCTTCCAGTGATGTAGTCTTCTGTTTCCTGCCGCTTGGGCTTCATGAAGATGTCGTTGGTGACACCGTATTCCACCATCTCGCCCAGGTACATGTACGACACATAGTCCGAGACACGGGCAGCTTGCTGCATGTTGTGGGTCACGATCAGGATGGTGACCTGGTGCTTGATCTCGCCAATCAGCTCTTCAATGCTGCCGGTGGCAATCGGGTCCAGTGCGGAGGTCGGTTCGTCAAACAAAATGATCTCCGGATCGGTCGCCAGCGAGCGCGCAATGCACAGACGCTGCTGCTGTCCGCCCGACAGGTTGGTGGCTGACTCGGTCATGCGGTCCTTGACCTCGTTCCAGATGGCCGCCGCCTTGAGCGCCGCCTCGACCTTGTCTTCGAGGTAGCTTTCGGATTTTTCGCCGCGCACCCGCAGACCGTAGGCAACGTTTTCGAATATCGACTTCGGAAACGGGTTGGGCTTCTGGAACACCATGGAGATGCGCATGCGCACCTCAATCGGGTCCACGGCATGGTCAAGAATGTCCACATCATCGGGGTACAGCTCGATCTTGCCGTCGTAGCGGTGACCGGGGTAGAGGTCGTGCATGCGGTTGAAGCAGCGCAGGTAAGTTGACTTGCCACAGCCGCTGGGGCCAATCAGGGCGGTGACCTTGTTCTCGTAGATAGGCATGGTCACGCCTTTGAGTGCCTTGAATGCACCGTAGTAAAAGTCGAGGTTTTTCGACTGGGCCTTCAGGGCAGGCGCATTGTCGGGAAGCGTGATGGTGGATGGCATGGTGTGTTGGTCTTTTAAGAAATTACCACTTGATGTTTTTGCGGAGACGGTAGCGCAGCCAGATCGCCAGGCCATTCATGCCCAGCGTGAGAAACACCAGTACAAGGCTGGCCGCCGCTGCATTGGCATGAAAGGCCGGGTCTGGCCGTGAAGTCCAGTTGAAGATCTGGATAGGCATCACGGTAAAGGGCGAGAACAACCAGTCAAACATCCCGGCGGGCGTTTCGCCCGTGAAGGGCATGGGCGGCAGGAAGGCAATAAAGGTCAGCGCGCCAATGGTGATGATGGGCGCCGTCTCGCCAATGGCGCGGGACAGGCCGATGATCACGCCGGTCAGGATGCCAGGCATGCCATAAGGCACCAGGTGGTCGCTGACCACTTGCCACTTGGTGGCGCCGCATGCGTACGCCCCTTCACGCACTGTTTGCGGAATGGCCCTGAGCGACTCGCGGGTGGTGACGATGACAATCGGCAGAATCAGCAGCGCCAGCGTCAGGCCGGCAGACAAAATGCTCTGGCCAAACCCGAAGGTGTAGACAAACAGGCCCAGCGCCAGCAGGCCATACACAATCGAAGGAACGCCTGCCAGGTTGCTGATGTTGATCTCGATCACATCGGTGAACCAGTTCTTGCGGGCGTATTCTTCAAGATAGATCGCACTGGCGATGCCCACCGGAATGGCAAACAGTGCGGTGACGATCATGACGAAAAACGAACCCACCCAGGCCGACAAAATGCCGGCTTCCCCTGCCCTGCGGGACGGGAAATTGCTGAAAAACTCCATGGAGATGCGCGGCGCGCCGTCAATCACCATTTCCACAAAAAGTGCGACCAGCGTCAGTATGGCCAGGGCGATGGACGCCAGACCGGCCAGGCCAAAAATGACATCCCAGCGCTTGTGCGACCGGATGATGGCCCGCAGCTCTTCGGTGCGATTGTTATTGCGGTCCATCAATAGGCCTCCCTGTATCTGCGGCGCAACCAGTGGCCCAGAAGATTGAACATCAGTGTGATCAGCAGCAGGGTCAAGCCCGCCGCAAAAATGGTCTGGTAACCGACGCTGCCGTGTGGCAGGTCACCCAGTGCCACCTGCACGATGAACGACGTGATGGTGGCAGCCGGCTCCAGCGGGTTAAGCGACAGGTTGGGCTGCATGCCGGCCGCCACCGCAAGAATCATGGTTTCGCCCACCGCGCGGGAGATGCCCAGAATGTAGGCCGACGCAATGCCCGAAAAGGCCGCGGGCACCACCACCCGGGTAGCTGTCTGGAAGCGCGTGGCTCCCATGGCATAAGAGCCTTCGCGCAGACTCATGGGCACGGCCCGCATGGCGTCTTCGGAGAGGGACGACACGTAAGGAATGATCATGATCCCCATCACGATACCGGCCGACAAGACGTTGAAGGTCGGCAGGCCGGGGTAGATTTTCTGCAGCAGGGGCGTGATCACCAGCAAGGCGAAAAAGCCGTAAATAATGGTTGGCACGCCTGACAGCAGCTCCAGCACCGGCTTGAGAATCTCCCGCATCCGGTGCTCGGCAAACTCGGACAAATAGATGGCAATGATGGTGCCCAGCGGAATCGCAATGCACAGGGCCACCAGCGAACTCGACAAGGTGCCCGACAGCAGCACAATGATGCCGAAATGCGCATCGTCAAACAGCGGCGTCCATTGTGTGTCGGTCAGAAAGCTCCAGATCGGCACGTTGCTGAAAAACTGCAGGGACTCCCTCAGCAGGATGTAAACGATGGCCAGCGTGGTGAACACCGATACGCAGGCTGCCATCAGCAAAATAAACTCGACCACGCGGTCTTTGCGCTTGCGTGCCGCCTTGATCTGGGCCAGCTCGGCCAGACGCGCCGCGCCTGTCAGTCGCTCGGCGATCACGATGCGGTCTGGAGTAGTGGAAGCACTCATTTTGTTTTATTTCTGCAAGTGACTGCCTGACAAAACGCTGCCTGCAAACTTCAGGAAAGCTTGCAGGCAGGTCATGTTCAGGCTGTCGATTGGGTCGGCTTACAGCTTGGCTTCGCGTTTGACCAGTTCGTCAATGCTGATGCCCACTTCGTTTTTGCCGCCAAAAATTGTGCCCAATTTCTTGTCGTTGATGTGCTTGATGTTCGACGTGTAGATGGCAGCAGGCAGCGGCACGTATTTCACTTCCTTGGCCATCTTGGCGCCCTGGGTCATGTAGAAGTCAACAAACTTCTTGACTTCAGGCTTGGCCAGCGATTTGGCGTTGATGTAGATGAAGATCGGGCGGGCAAGGGGCTGATAGGTACCGGCGATGACGGTCTCAGCGCTTGGGGACACAGCGGGCTTGCCGTCTTTTTCGACAATGGGCAGTGCCTTGAGCTTGTTGGTGTTTTCTGCATAGTAGGCATAACCGAAGTAGCCCAGCGCATTGACATCACCAGACACGCCCTGCACCAGGACATTGTCATCTTCAGACGCGGTGAAGTCGCCACGGCTGGACTTGGACTTGCCAACAATCGCTTCAGTGAAGTAGTCAAAGGTGCCGGAGTCAGAGCCAGCGCCAAACAGCTTCATGGGCTGGTCTGGCCATGTCGGGTTGATCTGGTTCCAGCGCATGACTTTGCCCTGGGCTGCCGGCTCCCACATCTTCTTCAGCTCGGCAACAGTGGCCTGCTTGAGCCAGGTGTTTCTTGGGTTGATCACGACGGTCAGCGCATCAAAGGCGACCGGCAGTTCGAAGTACTCAACACCAATCTTCTTGCAGTCAGCCATCTCGGAGGCAGAAATCGGGCGCGAAGCATTGGAAATGTCAGTTTCGCCGCGGCAAAACTTCTTGAAGCCGCCGCCGGTGCCGGAGACACCCACCGTGACTTTGAGGCCTTTGTTGGCCTTCTGGAATTCTTCGGCAACCGCCTCAGTCACCGGGTAAACGGTGCTGGAGCCGTCGATCTTGACGACCTGGGCCATGGCTGCGAGAGGCATGGCGCCCAGAAAAGCCAGCGCAGACGTGGCGAGCAATGATTTGACAGGGGAAAATTTCATGGTGTTCCTTTCGGATATCTCAGACTTACACATACTTTATGTCATAAATATGACAATAAGGTGACAAAAATCAGGCTGGCTTGCAGCCTTTACCTTCGGTTTTTCCGGAGTGCATCAGGGTGACGGCGCCTGCGCCCTTGGTCATCAGGGTGTAACCGTCGCCTTCGTACACACCGTCGCTTTTCATGTCGAGCTCGGCGCTGCCGTGATGGCCACGGACGCGGACAGACTTGCTGTCTTCCGCAGCGCGGGCGCTGAACATCTTTCCACCTTCACAGGTAAAGCTGACAAACTTGCCAGCGCTCATGCCGGCAGGCACGGAAGTGGTAGCGCAGCCGGACAGCAGGCCCAGGGCGATCAGAGGAGCGGCAATTACGAATTTCATACAAATTTCTCCAGCAAGAGGTTGGTAACAAACAGTAGTTTCAAGTGCGCTTGTGACAGCTGCGTGACAAATCCGTGAATTTTTTGCCCGGATAAAGCCCATGGGCCGGGCAGCAGTCCCCACTCAGCGGGCGGACGCCTTTTTACCCATGCGCACCACCAGGTGGGCTTCGTAGCGGTCCCACAGCATGGGAATCACGAAAGGCGCAGCCTCAAAGGCAGGTGGCGCCACGCCTTCTGCCTGGTTGATGACACGCGGAGGGGAGATGTCCATGGTTTCGCCAAAATGGCGGCGCGCGTAGCCAGACATCTGGTTGGTGATCTCGCCCACGATGTCGCGGTGGCTGGCGTCGGTGTAGCTGCTTTCGCCCATTTTCAGCAGCACATGGGTCAGCAGTCCGCGAGGCGCTGAAAAAGTCACACTGCCCCGGTAGTTGCCACTGAGCTCGATGCGACCCTGAAAATCGTTCCAGACCACAGTCTCGGTCCCGTCCAGCATGTAGGCCGTGCGCACGGCCGCCTTGTGGCCGGTGGTCTGCGCAAAAAAGGCCATCGCCGCATCCGAAAAAATCTTGATGTCTTCCACTTTCAAACGGGCGGTGCTCATGCCATCAACTCCTGAAGGGATTCAACCAGTTGCTCATCTGAAAACGGCTTCAGAAGAAAGCCGTGCGCGCCTTTGGTCATGGCCTTCAAGGCTGTCGCCCGGTCACTCAGGGCCGACACCACCAGCACACGCGCATCCGGCAACACGCTGCGCAGCGACTCCAGGCAAGCCGGTCCGTCCATCACCGGCATGGTCAGGTCCATGGTCACAAAATCCGGCTTGTGCAGCTTGGCCTGTTGCAGAGCCTGGGCGCCGTCTTCCGCAGTAGCCACCACCGTGATGCCCTGCAGCCGCTGGTCACCCGCCAGACGCGCTATCCGGTTTCTGAAAATCATCGAATCGTCCACCACCATCAGGCTTTTGCTTGTCATCAGACCGCCCCAAACTTCAACACAAACTGGGTCGACACATTGGGCTGGGTCATGACCCGCAGCTTGGCGCCGGCCTTCTCGGCGATCTGCCGCACCAGCGACAGGCCCACGCCACGCCCGGCATGCTCCGTCACCTCGGTCGCGGTGGAAAAATGCGGGTCAAAAATAAAGCCCAGCACCTGCGAGTCGGTGAACTGGGTGGAGTCCGAACGCAACTGGGCCATGCGTTTTCGCACCTCGGGGACCACAATGCCACGGCCATCGTCGCTGACAATGACTTCAATCAGGCCGTCGCCGCCCCGGCCAATATCCAGCCTGAGCTCACCCACGGGCGGCTTGCTCAGTTTGGCGCGCTCGGACGGAAGCTCGATGCCGTGGACCACCGCATTGCGGACCAGCTGCGGCAAGGCCTCACGCAGGACACGCTCCACATTGGCGGGCAGCACCATATCGTCCACATAGGCTGTCAGGCGCACCTGCTTGCCCAGCGACTGCGCCACCCGCTCTGACAGCGAGCGCAGGTTGCCGACCATGGCGTCCATGAGACGCGGCGCGTCTGCAGGCGCGCCGGCACCCGGTTTGGCAATTCTTGAAAACACACGGTGCATGCGATCAACCTGGTCCTGCACGCGCGACAGCTCAAAGACAATGGGGATCAGGTCTTCTCCGTACAGGTCACGCCGCTTGAGCAGGGGCGCGAGCGCGTTTTCCATCACATGGGCCTGGCGCGTGATGGCGGTCAGGCTCAGCGCGGCGCTTTCACCCTTGATGCCGTGGACCAGCCTGGCGGCCTCGTCGATCAACTCCCGGTAGGCAGATGGCTTGCTGCCCACTGCGCGCAAGGACTGGTTGAGGTCCACCAGTTTGGCGCGCGCATCCAGCAGAAAGTCCTGCAGCAACACCGGCTCCTGCTCCAGCACACGGATCAGGTCATCCACATCGCTCTTGGCGGCCTCTTGTGTGGCTGCAAGCTCGCGCTCCAGCAACACTTTCTGGGTGACATCAAACACCGTGACCAGCAACTCCTTGACGACACCCTCCTCACGCACCTGGGTCATCTGGAAGGTCAGGAAGCGGCTCGCCCCACCCTGCCCCGGAGCATCCACCTGGACCTCCTTGAGCGGGTCCAGCTGCGTCAGCAGCGCCGGCTTGACCTTGGGGTCAAACATCAGGTCCAGGAAACTCCAGGCTTCTTCTGCCCGCTCTGCGGACAGCAGGCTTTTGAGCAGTTTGCGGAAATCGTCACCGGGCACGATGTCGCGCATGAACAGGCGGTGCACCGACGCCGACAGTTGTGAGCCCACGGTGCCGTCTGCCCTGACCAGCAGCAAGCCCTCGGACACCGTCTGCAAAATGTCATCCACCTCCCGGCGCGCTGTCTCGGCCACCCGGTCGCTGGCATTGAGCCGGCGCAGGAACTTGAAGACGATGTAGACAAAGTTGATCAGCGCCAGCACGATGGCGGCCACCTGGATCTGCCGCATGCGCTCGGTCTTGGTGTTGGCCGCTGCTTCCACGCCGGTGGCCAGGTCATTGGTCAGCGCCATCAGGCGGATGTTGCGGGCCACCGCCTTGGTCGCGGCGATCTCGGTGTCTTCCAGGCTGGGCTCGGTCACTGCAATGACTGGTTTGATGGACTCCTCCAGGGGCGACCATTCGCGCTCGAGCTTGCGCACCATGTCGCGCAAATCGTCCGGGTTGAGCCCGAAGACCGTGAACTCTTCATCCCTGGTGAGAGAGGCCTTAAGCACACCCAGCCCCTGCACAAAAGCCGCGGTGCCCTGGTTGAGCTGGGCCATGCTTGTCTGGATCGGAAGCTCTTCCTTCTTTTCCGCCTGCAGGGTCAGCAGCGATTTGGTGATCTGCTGCGTCAACATGCGCAGCTCGCCGGAGGCATTCATGCGGCTGGCGTCACGTTCGAGCTGGATGGAGGCGTAGAAGTTGAAGAACAGGATGCCGAGATCGAGGACGATAAACAGCAGGATGGCGAAGAGCAGATCGCGGTACTTGCCCAGGCCGAGGGAGGATTTCATAGTCGGGTCATAAAGTTGCAGGACACTATCTTGCAACCCCCACATGACGACGCCGTGACACATACCCATACACCGCCCCTCACTTCCCTCACCACCATGACCCGCAGCGCATGAGAGTGCCACGCGAATGCTATGCTGAGCCTCAAAACAAACGCTCGCACATGCAAAATGGAACCCGCCTTGCCGCTGTGGACCTTGGGTCCAACAGCTTTCGCCTTGAAATTGGCCGCCTTGAACACGGGCGGATTCACCGCACCGAGTACCTGAAGGAAACCGTGCGCCAGGGCAATGGCCTGGACAAGGACCGCAACCTCACCCCTGAAGCCATGCAGCGCGGCTGGGACTGCCTGGCCCGCTTTGGCGAACGCCTCGCGGGCTTCAAAAAAGGCGAGGTACGCGCCGTGGCCACGCAAACCTTGCGCGAAGCACGCAACCGTGACGAGTTTCTGACCCGTGCCCACGCGGTGCTGGGTTTTCCCATCGACGTGATTTCGGGCCGCGAGGAAGCGCGTCTGATTTACCAAGGCGTGGCGCACATGCTGCCGCAGTCGGACGAGCGCCGGCTGGTGGTTGACATCGGGGGGCGCTCCACCGAAATGATTCTGGGCAAGGACCTGGACGCGATCACCATGGAGTCCTACCGCGTCGGAAGCGTGGCCTGGTCGATGAAGCATTTCCCCGAGGGACAGTTCACCGCACGCGCCTTCCAGACCGCAGAGGTCGCTGCCAAGGCGGTGCTGGACGAGGCCATCAATACCTTCCGCGCCGGCAACTGGGACATTGCCTACGGCTCATCGGGCACCATAGGCGCTGTCAGCGATGTGCTGGTTGCCGCAGGCTGGCCTGTTGGCTCGGTCACCCGCGAAGGACTGGACTGGCTGCTGGACCGCCTGATCAAGGCACAAAGCGCAGACCGTCTCAAACTTGAAGGCATGAAGGATGACCGCCGCGCCGTCATTGGCGGCGGCGTCAGCGTATTGCGCGCGGTGTTTGAGCTGCTGGGGATCGAAGAAATGCATGCCGCCCAGGGCGCCCTGCGCCACGGCGTGCTGTACGACCTGCTGGACCGCGAGCAGGACACCACCGACCTGCGCTCGACCACGGTGCTGACACTGGCCCGCAAATTTGCCATCGACACCGACCAGGCGGCGCGCGTCAGCAAGATCTCCCGCATTCTTTTCCAGCAGACCAGCAAGGGCCTGTCACCCGACGACCTGTCGCGTTTTCAGCGCAAGCTGGACTGGGCTGCGCATCTGCACGAGATCGGCAGCCACATCTCGCACAGCGACTACCACAAGCATGGCGCCTACATCCTGGACAACGCCGACGCGCCGGGCTTCGCCCAGCCCGAACTGCACCGCCTGAGCCTGCTGGTGCTGGGCCACCGCGGCAAGCTGCGCAAGCTCGACGCTGATTTTGAGGACCCGATTTTTGTCAGGCAGTTGTTGTGCCTGCGGCTGGCGGTGATATTGAGCCACGCACGGCGCGAGCCAGATTTCAAGGCCATGCACATCGAAAGCACCGAAGGCGACCACAACTTTGTACTGACCTGCCGCAATGGCTGGGCCCATGCCTACCCGCAGTCGGCTCACCTGCTGCGGGAAGAAGTGGTGGCCTGGCAAAAAACCCCCTGGACGCTGGTGCTGTCCGGCCTGTGACGGCCGGGTATTGACTCTTCCGTTTTAAACGGTATAAACTGTATATACCGTTTATAAAGAGGATTCATCATGGCCACAGCAAAGAAAAAACCAGCCCCTGTCAAGAAAGCCGCCCGCCCTGCTTCCACCAAGACTGCAGTGAAAAAGGCCCCGGCCGCGCCAGGCAAGGCTGTCAAAAAAGCCGTCCAAAAGCCCGCCGCCAAACCCCCGGTGAAAAAGGCCCAGGCCCAGCCGGCACCCAAACCACAAAAGCCCGCCAAGCCGAAAAAACCAAAACTGGTGCGCGACAGCTTCACCATCCCCAAGGCTGAGTATGTGGTGCTGGACGAGCTCAAGCAGCGCGCCGCAGGCCTGACCCGTCCGGTCAAGAAAAGCGAGTTGCTGCGGGCCGGCATCAAGGCGCTGGCCACCCTGCCCGACGCCGCCTTTCTGACCGCCCTCAGCAATGTCCCGGCCATCAAGACCGGAAGGCCCACGCTGGCTGGTTAAAGGACGAGTGGTGGCGGCACCCGAGGCCTGGACGCAAGGCCCGGCTTGCTGCCCTACAGGCGCAGGGTCATGAACAGGCTGTACGGGTCTTCCGGGTAGTCGGCAAACGGCCCGCACACCGTGAAGCCAAAACTCTCATAGAGTTTTTGCGCCGGCTTGAAAGCCTCGACGCTGCCGGTCTCGAGGCTCAGGCGCTCGTAAGAGCGTGACCGTGCAACCTCAATGATGTAGGCCAGGATGGCCCGCGCCGCACCGCGACCGCGAAGCGCCTCGGGTGTACGCATGGACTTGATCTCACCATGTTTGCTGTCCAGCTCCTTGAGCGCCCCGCAGCCCAGCAACAACGGGCCATCCCAGGCCGACCAGAAGGTGATGTCCGGACTGCGCAGCCTGTCCAGGTCCAGCGCGTGAACGCTTTCTGGTGGCGACAGCTCGTACATGTGCTGCAAATGCTCATTGAGCAATGCGTGCACCGCAGGCCGCGTCAGGTCGTCGGTTTCTATCTTCAACATCCGCGCCCCAGCTTTCAGGCAGTGCCAGCCAAGGGCCACCCCACAAGCGCGGCGCGGCGCAGGCTGGACCGCACCACCCCCCGGTGAAACGGGGCAATCAGAAAGATATAGCTACGTCCGAGCCGGTTGTGGCAATGGACAACGGTGGAGACAACCAGTTGCCGGGTGCCGTCTGCATCCGCGTCGCTGGCACACAGCACCGACACCCTGAAATCGAGGTGCTTGTCGTCTTCTCCCAGCACGATTTCCGTGGGGCTTGTGCCATAAATTCTGAAGATACCCACCCGGCCCGACCCATCGCCACCGCCAAGCGTGGCGAGGTGTTTGGCGGTCTTCAGGCCAAAGCCGGCGACCAGCAGGTCGCGTAGTTTGAGCAGCGCCCCAACCCACAGCGGCTGATGCGAAAAGATGAAGCGCGCCAGAAGCTCAGGATCGCTGGATGCGCCTTCAGGAAGGCGGATCGCAAACGCGTCGGCCAGGTTTGTTGACTTGTAGATGCGGGTGATGCCGGACTGCGGGGGGAGCATCACCGGGGTGACAAGCTGGAGCTGTCGGGACATGAGCGTGCGCTTTCAGGGTCAAGGGTCGCGGCCATTTGCCGCGAGGTGAACGATACACCACCCTGCCCTGCTCAGGCCCCGGACCACCTGCTGCGAAACACAAAATACACCGCGCCCATGATGCACAGCGCGGCCCACAGGTAGTCGAGCTTGAGCGGCTCCTTCAGGTAGAAAAGTGCAAACGGCACAAACACCGTGAGCGTGATGGCTTCCTGCAGGATCTTGAGCTGCGCCACCGACAGCACGGTGAAGCCAATGCGATTGGCTGGCACCTGCAGCATGTATTCAAAAAATGCAATGCCCCAGCTGATCAGCGCAGCCAGAATCCATGGCTTGTGATTGAGCTCTTTGAGATGCGCGTACCAGGCAAACGTCATGAATACATTGCTGAGGGTCAGCAGACCGATGGAGAGAAGAATGGGGCGCATGGGTTTCAGGCCTTTGGATGCTGCGCGTTAGTCCGCAATCTCTGGCTCGACCAGTGTGGCCAGCTGGTTCAGGCACTGCTGCCAGCCGAGGTAACACATCTCGACAGGAATCACTTCAGGCACGCCTTCCTGCACGACTTGGATGTCGGTTCCGCACAGCACCTTGGTCAGAGTCACCGTCACCCGCATTTCGCCGGGCAGACCGGGATCATCAAACCTGTCGGTGTAGACAAGCCGCTCGTTGGGAACAAGCTCGAGGTACTCGCCACCAAAAGAATGGCCGTGGCCCGAGCTGAAATTGGCAAACGACATCCGGAAAGTGCCGCCCACTTTGGCATCCATGTGGTGGACCTTGCAGGTAAACCCATGAGGCGGCAGCCACTTGGCCATGGCGTCGGCATCCAGAAAGGCCCGGTACACCCGCTCGGGTGGGGCGCTGAACACACGGTGTAGTCGCACGGTACCTGCTGGCATGTCGATTCTCCTGAGGGTGTTGGGTCAAGGGTGGATGCTACGGCACTTCATGAACTGCATGGGCTTTGCGCTGTTGGGCTGCTGCAGTCCGTCGGATTGCTACGTTTTCAATAGCAATACTGTCCCGTGCTTAAAGGGCGGACTGTCATTTTTATCATTAGCCAATGGCTACCTGCCCCATTTGGTTCAATGGACAAACTCTTGTGAACAAAATCGATCTTCCGCCCTTTAAGCGCGGGGATAGTTTGCTACAACAATAATAGCGTTTCGTCGGAGCGGCGTCGACCAGGCCAGGCCCACGCTGTTCAGTCTCGTTCTACTCAAGCGAGTTTTGGCAATGACTTGGCTGCGATACGGTCTGGGAGCACACGAGCAATCAACTCCGTATCGCAATACTCTTCGTAGCGGACGATCTTGCCGCCCTCAAAGTGAATCACGAACACATAGTCGTTGTCATAGCGCTGACCGTCGCGGGTCAGGTTTTTACCCCTGGCCTGCAGAACAATGACATCACCGCCATCGATCATGCGGGTGGGGATGGTGGCGCGTTCAACCAGAACACGATTCAGTGGACGAAACACCTCATTGATGATGTTTTGCTTGCCGGCGAACTCACCGCTCCAGGAGCCCTGCCCTATCGTCCGCCAGACGACATCGTCGTGGCAGGCGTCCCAAAAGGGCGCGCCATTGCCCTTGGCGATTTCGTCGAAAACATGGGAGACGAGCTGGGCGTTGGCAGAGAGGCTGGACATAGGTTTCCTGTTCTTTGGGATAAGGGGTGCACGATTGAATGATCAGCCGCTGGTTGCGCTCTGGCGCTGCCTTGCCGTTGGCGGAAAAAACCACCACGCAGCAGCCACGGCCAAAGCAAACGCTGTGTAGGCCGCGGTAAACACCCAGGCCGGTGCCTGCCAATACAGCAGAGCCTGCAACCAGTGCTCAATAAAACTGCCTTCATAGGTAAGAACCTTTGCTCTGGAGCGAAGCCACATCTCCAGCGTGGTTAGCGGGCACACCATGCCCAGCCAGGCTTCTGCAGCGACAAGTGCAATGGTCGCCAGGTGAGCCAGCCTGAACCACAGGGCATTGACCCAGGACCACTTGAGCAGGTTGCCGATGACCACCAGGGCCAGGCCACCAACGACAAAAAGCACCAGAGCGACATGCAGGGTGAGCACTGCGTCGGCCAGCAACTGGAAAGGCAGAGAGTCGCTCATGTCAGGCCCGTCGCTATTGAATTGCCGGCTCCGCCTGTACGCTGACCCCGGCAGGCGCACGTGAGTAAACCACGGGTGGACGGCGTGGACCTTCAATGCCGATCTGGGTGGGGGTCAGAAACCGGATGACATGCGGAACGCTAGTTCCAAATTCCGGGTGGTCTTTTTCGTCGGTGCCCATGATCAGGAGTTCCAGTTGCCCGGAAGCGTGCTTCCAGTGCCCGAACTCGCGCACGCTGACCCCACCCCGGTCCGCAAGCTGCTTGTAGGTCCCTTCGGCGGGGCCGCCCTCAAAGTGAAGTGTGATCTGCCCCTCGGGCGTGGCCGCCTGCCACACGCCAGCGGGGGTCTGCTTCGCGCGCCAGGCCAGGGGCTTCGAATGGCGAGCAGCACGATGGCCGCGAGCACCCCAAGAACAGCAACGATGACGATCAGGACGGTACTCACGAGGTCTCCGAATGTTTAACGTGGAAATCTATCGGCCCACAAGGCGTTTGTATACAGCATGCAACTTGCCCCTGTTCATTACGCGCGAAGTTGTCCACGCACCACCCAGCAGCAAAACGTCATACAAGACCGCCAAATATGCGCCAGCGACGGTGAAGGGGTTTGAGTCATGCTCGAGTGAAGGGTCAGGACGCACGTTCTGCCACTCGCTGCCACATGTGAACTTTGTTGATGAAACGATTGCCCAGCTTGACCGCGAAGGGCTCCGTCCCGAAGGGCACAAACCCGCAGCCCGTGTAAAGGCGCACAGCAGCCGAGTTGGACTCGGTGACCGTGAGCTGAACGATTTCGGTGCGCGGCGACGCCAGCGCCTGGCGAAGCACCTCTGCAACGAGAGCCTTCGCGACACCTTTGCCTCTGGACGCGGAGCGAACGTACATGCCGAAGAGTGTGGCCTTGTGGCGGGTGCGCTCGCGTCGCTCGAACGAGAGTCCTGCCACGCCTACGACCTCCGCGTCGAGGAACGAGCCGACGACCAACTCGTGCGCACCCGCTTCCTCTGAAACGCGGGACGCCCACCATTCGATGGGCAGACTCTCTCGCTCCGCCACTGATGAAGTGAAGGCATCAGGGGCGAGCGCATAAGCCTCAAGCATGAGCGCTCGATACGCCGGTGCATCAGGAGGCAGGAGGCGGCGAACGACGGGTGTTGGCATGCGCTTTAACGTAAAAATGACTGGACCACCAACATAAACATAAGCGGCGGAGCCGCAGCCTGCTGTTGTGGGTCCGTGTCGATTGATATGTTGTGCGTCACTTGTCGTACGGCTTGATCAGGATGCGAGGCCCTCAACCGACACCAGCCTTGCAGAACTGCATTCATCTCGAACTGCCTTGAGCCCCTGATACACCGGTCCCGTGTAGAACTCCTCCCAAGCGGCCACTGAGGGGAACTCGAGCACGACGATTCGCCTTGGCTCCCAGTCACCTTCGTAGACCTTGTGTGCGCCACCGCGGGCGAGATAACGCGCGCCTGCAGCGTCGAGAGCTGGTTTTACACCCTTCATGAACTCCTGGTAGCGAGACATGTCACGGATTTCGACATCAAAGATCACATACGCACTCATTGCAGCTCCTGGTTGTGTTGTTCGATTCTGGATTCGACAATTTCGCAGCGGATTCGGCCTTCTTGCGGGAAGGCTGGATGGTCGACGACGGGGTCTCTGGTGAGGCATAACGTTTGACATGAGAGGCCCGACCCGGCTTGCCGGGGCGGGTCCTCTCGATGGAAGGGTTAGGCGTCACTTTCCCGCCCGCAACCGCTTCGCTGACTTTAGTAGCGTGTTCAGGTCTTCGATGTTAATTGGGTCTCTTGTGTAGATCTTCCCGTCATAGTCCGTGGAATAAGCATTTAGTACCTTAGACATTGCTTCAACTGCCTCATCGAGTTGCGGCCAGCTCAGCGGAGCCTCTTCGTCCAGCTTGTCTCTTGAAAAGAAATACTGCTTGTCGAAGTGTGCGTAGAACTTGTCGCGCCGGTGACGAAGGCTGGTCAAGGCTGGGAGGGAACGCAGGCGTTTTCTGTCTTCCTCGATTGACTTGACCGTGATGGCCTTTCGCCCTTCGAGCATCCAATGCCCGTCTGGGTACTCACGGCGGCGTTTCAATTCTGCGGGGCTGAGCCATTTCCGGTTGTGCTCAACAAAAGTGAGGAAATTGAAGAGCCCGCGATCCCCTTTCTCATCAAGCAGCTTGTCGCCCCACAAGATGATGCTTGAGTAGAGCGCGCTCTTTGTTACTTGGAAGAATGCTGGAGCGAGATTGATTTCATTGAGATGGTCATGCTGACGGTCTTCAATGAGGCGTAGAACCCTGACGAATCCGTTGAATCGAGCGATCTCATGGTGGAGGTTTTCGCGGTACTCGACAAAAAGGGGTTCAAAGTCAATGCGCTTCAACGGGAGCCTCGCTGACGCCTAACGTTGGCCGTGAGTGGACCGCAACGGCGCACTCAGCATCGACGAAAGGCGACCACGCTGGCCGCCGTTGTGGGTCCAATCCACGAACCTGTTAGGTTTGCGTGAAATATGCATAAGCGCCAATTGCAACTGCAAACCAAAAGACTATACCCATTAGTGAGCCCAACTCGGCATCCATCACGTAGTGCCCCTTGCTACTTCGCTGAAGGCGCCCAAACCCCGGTTTGACAAATTCCCGGATTGGCGTGGGCTCGACGAAAACCATTCCGAAGGTAAATATCGGCACGAGGAGCCACGCCGTTCCATAACAGAACACCTGCAGAACTACTTCGATGACGGGCTGAAGGATGGCCTCCGCTATGGCGCTCAGTGGCATGAGTAAACCTAACGTGCAGATGACCGGACCACAACACCTTGCGGCAAAGCCGCCTTCTGCTGTTGTGGCTCCGTGTCGATTGGGAAGCTAAACATTCTCGGCCTGTGACGGATACAGGTGCTTGCAAAACCGCCACTCATGGACGGGTTGGTCGTCAATGTACACCGTCGGCTTGGGCAGGAAACCTTCAAAACAATCCAAAATACCGAGTTCGGCCGCAGTGTTCTTGCAATATTCAGCGCCGCCGGAACTCCACAAATACAAAGTTGCGCCTTCGGCCTTGAGCCGCCTCACCTGAGCAATAACGGTCGGCATCGGGATGCGCTTGACACCGACCGACCGAACCATGGTGTCGTCAATATCCACAAAAATTACTTGCTGCGGCATATGTCTACTGCTGAGAAGCATTCGTTCGACAAGCCAGCATCAGGACGCTTTAATCAGCGGCAAACCAGCGTTCGCCCACCCTTCGATGCCCTGCTTCATGTTCACTACATTCTTGTACCCGTGCTGCAAGAGAATTTGCGTAGCCTGGGGACCGCTTGAATGACCATCAGCGCAATAGACCACGATTTGCTGTTCCTTCGCCTTTTCCAGGCTTGCCGGAATACCGGCTCGAAGGACGGCCAAGGGAATGAGCATTGCGGGCGGCAAATGGCGATGGTCGAACGCATCTTTTCCGCGCACGTCAATCACGATGGCGCCCGCGTCAACAAGCGCCTTGGCTTGCGCCAGATCGACCTCCGGGACGTTGATGTCTTCCATACGCGATTTTTTGTCTCCAAGAGCTAGCCACACGAGTCCGATTGCTCCCGCGCCCAGAAAGACCAATGTGTCCCGTTTTCCTGTGATGCTTTTCATACCCTCTCCCTTT
Organism: Polaromonas sp.; assembly: GCA_021731285.1. GTDB lineage: Bacteria > Pseudomonadota > Gammaproteobacteria > Burkholderiales > Burkholderiaceae_C > Polaromonas. The sequence continues at coordinate 34,092 of JAKFXR010000069.1, forward strand.
AATGCGGTTTAACGTACAAATGACCGACGAACACGTCCTCTTTTTCCGTCCTTCAATAGCACTTGCAAACCTGGCGCTCTCGAGGGGTGCCTTTGGCCGACAGCGGATAGGTGTTATCGGGAACTACTTGGGAAAAGCGCGGCTGACACTGCTTCCTGCATTCGGCGTGAAGGTCCCGCGGCGTCGGAAGGAAAGAGATGACAAGGTATCCGATGGCCATAAAGAATGCGAATCCTAGCGTCGCCACGACCGGAAGAGGTAGGCGGCTTGTTGCACGTCGAAGAAACAGACGGAGATTCATATCGCCCAACGTTGGAGTTGACCGGCGCGCGGAAGCACCTGCGCGTCCGTGTCGAACGACTTGTTAGGCTGCGTATTCATCGTCCCTCCCGCAATTCTTGTTGATTGGCCTTGGACCGCACTATAGCCTGAGGACCGGGCAGATCTATGCGCGGTGTACCAGGTGTTGAAGCTTGCCGCAGGCGGCTTGGTAACGCTGCTGAATGCTTTGCCTATGTATCGCTACTCTTTTCATAGCAATACCTACCCATGGTTAAAGGGCGAACTGCGGTTTTTATTCATGACGAACAGCGTCCAACCGTTTTGAAGCAGATTGACCAGGACTTGAAAGCCAAATCGCGGCATCGCCCTTTAGCGACTGGAATAGTTTGCTATAAAAACAAGAGCACCCAAGAAGGCTTCGACAAGCTCAGCCCGAACGGAGCGCAAGCCCCAGCCCTAAAGCACCTCAGGCGACTGCACCGTCACCACCACCGTCTGCGCCCCGCCCTCGCGTTCGCGATTGCGCAGCCACCAGACGGCGCCTTTTTTGACGGTGCAATCGCTTTCCTGCAGGTTCAGCAGTTGGGCGATGACCTGGCCCAGGGTGGGCTGGTGGCCGATGACGAGGATGGGCAGTTTGTTGCTGGGCCACTGCACCAGTTCCAGCACTTGCGAAGGCGGCGCGTCGGGGCCCAGCTCTGCGCGTATCTTGTATTTGCGGCCCAGGGCCAGTGCGGTCTGCTCGCAGCGGCGGGCCGGGCTGACGAGGATGCGTGCGCCTTCGGGCAACTGGCGGTCCAGCCAGGTGGCCATGCGCGCGGCTTGCTTTTCGCCGCGCGGGGTCAGGGAGCGCTCCAAGTCTGGCTTGGCGTTTGCGTCGCCGGGCACCACGTCCTCGGCTTCTGCATGACGCCAGAGAATCAGGTCCATCTTCAGCGCACCTCCACCTGACCGGTGACGGAGTAGCGGGCCATCAGAGCCGACTGCGCACCATGCGCCTCGGTGTTTGCTGCGGGTTTGACCCGCAGGTAGCTGCCGTCGGGCTGCAGGTCCCAGGCGTCGCGCCTGTCGTGCAGGTAGGCCACCAGGCACTCGTCGATGATGCGCTGGCGCATCACCGGGTCGGTCACTGTCCAGGCCAGCTCCACGCGCCTGAGCATGTTGCGGTTCATCCAGTCGGCACTCGACAGGTACAGGGTTTCCTCGCCGGCGCAGCGGAAGTAAAAAATGCGTGAATGCTCCAGAAAGCGGCCAATGATGGAGCGCACGCGGATGTTGTCGGTCAGGCCAGGCACCTGGGCCGGCAACATGCAGGCGCCGCGCACCACCAGGTCGATCTTCACACCGCGCTGCCCTGCCCTGACCAGGGCCAGCATCAGGGTCTCGTCGGTCAGCGCATTCATCTTGGCGACGATGCGGGTGTCTTTGCCCTGGGCCGCTGCCTCGCCCAGCAAATCAATCTTCTCAATCAGCTTGCGGTGCAACTGAAACGGCGCCATCAGCAGGCGGCTCAACTTGGGCAGCTTGCTCTGGCTGGCCAGGTGCACAAACACATTGTCGATGTCGGCCGTCAGCGCAGCGTCGGCGGTGAGGTAGCTCACGTCGGTGTACAGGCGCGCCGTCTTGGGGTTGTAGTTGCCGGTGGACAGATGCGCGTAGCGCTTGAGGTGATGACCTTCGCGCCGCGTCACCAGCAGCATCTTGGCGTGGGTTTTCAGGCCCACCACCCCATAGACGACCTGCGCGCCTATGGACTCGAGCATCTCGGCCCAGTTGATGTTGGCTTCTTCGTCAAAGCGGGCCTTGAGCTCCAGCACCACCATGACTTCCTTGCCGCGGCGCACGGCTTCGCGCAGCAGCACCATCAGCTCAGAGTCAGACCCGGTGCGGTAAATCGTCTGCTTGATGGCCAGCACCTGCGGGTCATTGACCGCCTCGCGCAGAAAGTCGAGCACGCCGTCAA
>JAKFXR010000015.1 GCA_021731285.1 Polaromonas sp.
CGAGCTGAGTGTGCTCGTAAAACTGATTCAAACAAACTAACTGCAAACGACGAACGTTTCGCACTCGCTGCTTAATTGCCAGTGAGCTTTACAACAGCAGGCCGATGGGCTGGGCAAGGGGTGTTTAGCGCAAGTTAAACGCTCCCGGCTGTAAAGATAATTTCATCGGCTGGCTCCGGGCTGGGTACCTTAACCCGGGGCAAGACAATAGGGTGCTGGCGTCCTGTGTAGCGTGCGACTGCGCGACACAGGTGGCGAGACTTAAATCAGACCGCTAAACATGTAGATCTGCCCGAACAAGGCTTGCGGACGGGGGTTCAAATCCCCCCAGCTCCACCATTTACCCCCAGCCCGGCCCTTTCGGCCGGGCTTTTTTCTGCCTGCAGTGAGCGTGCGCTCACAGTTGTGAGCCAAGCAGGGACGCCAGGCGTTCGGTGAGCTTTTCCTTCAGTGGCCGGTTGGCCCATTCCTCGTAGGTGATCCGTCGCGCCTTGCGCAGATCGTCTTCAAAGACTTTGGTCTGACGCTCCGCAAACGCGGCATCCAACACGTTGAGATTGGCCTCGTCGTTCAGACGGAAGGACCGGTTGTCAAAGTTGGTGGACCCCACCGAGACCAGGAGGCCGTCAACGACCATCGCTTTCACGTGGTACATGGTCGGCTGGAACTCATGGATTTCGGCGCCGGCCTGAAGAAGAGGTCCCCAGCGTCCGCGTGAGGCAGCGCGAACGGTTTCGGTGTCGATGATTTCGCCGGGGGTGATGATGCGCAGCTTGACGCCGCGTTTGAGGGCGTCTGTCAGGGCCTTGGTGGTCAACTCGTCAGGTACAAAGTAGGCGCTGGACAGGTCGATGCTGCGCTCTGCCGCGGTGATCGACAACTGGTACATCAGCTGCATGCTTTCGCTCCCTCCGGAGGGCGAACTGGAAAACACCTGCGCCTCGCTTTGGCCCACAGGCTGCAACGGCGGAAAATAGGCCTCTCCATGCATCACCTGGCCGGTGACCTTGAGCCAGTTGTCCATGAAAACCGCCTGCATCTGGGCCACCGCAGGCCCTTCCATGCGGAAATGCGAATCGCGCCAGTGGTCAGCGTCCTGGCCGCTGCCCGTCCACTTGGGGGCGATGCCGACGCCGCCGGTAAAACCGGTCTTGCCGTCGACAACCAGCAGCTTGCGGTGGGTCCGGTTGTTCATGCGGGCGAGGTTGTACCAGTGGGGTTTGTGGAATTTGCGTATTTCCACGCCCGCCATCTGCATTTCCTGCAAAAAGGAGTCGTCGATCCTGGCGCTGCCGACCCAGTCGAGCAGCACATGCACTTTCACGCCGGCTTTGGCCCGCTCCGCCAGCGCGGTGGCAAATTCGCGGCCGATGTCGCCCGACCAGTAGATGTAGGTCTCAAACGTGACCGTCTTTTTTGCGCTGCGTATGGCGGCCAGCATGGCCGGGAAAATCTGGTCGCCGTTGATCAACTCCTGGACCCGGTTGCCACCCACAATGCCGGGCCCCAGCAATGAACCCATGGCGCGGCGAAACTGCGGATCGGCGGTGGAATAAAGACGTGGCAGTTCACGCGTGACGTTTTTCTCTCCGGTGGTGAAGTTGATGACCAGCAGGACGGCAGCCAGCGTCAACAAGAAGGTCAGGGCGATCATCATTCCAAAACGGTGTTTTTTCATCATCTTGTTCGCTACATCGGGAGGTGCCTCAAAATTTAGGGACGCCGGACCGGTTGGGCTGAAAGACCACAAGCTGCCTGGCGGTAGTCCATCGGCTTGACCTGTGCGGCGACAATGCACCATGGCAACGATGCAACTTCAGGACATTCTTTTTTCCCAGGGCTTTGGCACGCGGCGTGTCTGCGCGGGACTGGTTCAGCAGGGTTTGGTGGCCGTGGCCGGCGTCACCTGTGATGATCCAGCTATGGAATTCATAGCGGAAGGACTGCGCTTCAGTGTTCAGGGGGTGGACTGGGAATACCACGAGAAGGCCTACCTGATGCTGCACAAACCGGCTGGCTACGAATGCTCGCAAAAGCCAAGCACCTACCCCAGTATCTATACGCTGCTGCCCGCGCCGATTCGCCAGCGTGGCGGCGGCGCAGCGGCGGGCGTGCAGGCAGTGGGGCGGCTGGACCAGGACACGACCGGTCTGCTGCTGCTGTCGGACGACGGCAAGTTCATTCACCGCATGAGTTCGCCCAAGCACCACGTCCCCAAGGTCTATGAGGTCAGGGCCAAGCACCCCGTCGACGACGCTCAGATCCGCAAACTGCTGGCCGGGGTGGTGCTGGACGACGACCCCAGGCCGGTGCGCGCAGCAGCCTGCGAAAAGAGCGGGGAAAATGATTTGAGCCTGACCCTGACCGAAGGCAAATACCACCAGGTCAAACGCATGATCGCTGCAGTGGGCAACCGGGTGGAAGACGTGGGGGGCTTGCACCGTGCGCGCATCGGTTCCCTGTCATTGCCTGACGACCTCAAACCCGGGCAGTGGCGCTGGCTCACCGCTGCAGACCTGGCCAGCATTGCGGCCAGGGGCTGACTGCGCTGATACTTTGGCAAGATACATCCGAGGAGGGAAATTCATGAACCAACGCCGTCAATTTCTGGGCGCCGCTGCTCTGGGTGCAGTGGCCACTTCTTCTCTGGCGCTGGCGTCGCCTCATGCATTGCGTGGCCCCGCGCTGCTGACCGTCAGCGGTCTGATCGGACGTGGCAACCGGGGTCCGCTGGACCCCGTGCGTGATCAGATGATGGTCAAGCAGAAAATCAGCTTTGACAGGGCGCACGCTTTCGACTTTGCTGCCCTCACGGCGCTCCCGGCCATGACCATCAAGCCGACGCTGGAGTACGACGCAAAACCGCACACCCTCAAGGGACCTTTGCTGCTGGATGTGCTCAAGGTCTGCGGTGTCAAGCCGACCGGCACCACCATGCTTTTTGTCCGCGCAGTCGACGGTTATGCCGCACAGGTGTCTGCCGCAGATGCGGCCAGCTACCGTTTCATCGTTGCCACGCATCTGGACGGCCAACCGATGGGGCTTGGAGGTCTGGGGCCACTGTGGGTGGTGTATGACGCGGACAGATTCCCGGACGTAGTGGTCAAGCCACTGCCGGCGCGTTTTGCCGCCTGCCCGTGGGCCAGCTACCATATTGATGTGAAAGAGGGCTAGAGACGCTGCAGGCCGGAGCTGGTGAATAAAACAGCCGGTTTGCCCTTTGATGACGGGAATACTTTGCTACTGAAAATATAGCATCAAGAACGGTTTCCCAGAAAATCAGCGATCGCTTCGACGGTCTTTTCCGGCTGATCGCGCTGCGGGGAATGCCCGCAGGCAGGCAGCCTCAGTTGCCGGGCATGAGGTGCCGCCAGCGCGATGTCATCGAGCTGGCGCATGGTGCCGTATTCGTCGTCCAGCCCCTGAATCAACAGGAGGCGCGCGGTGATTTGCCCGCATTCAGCGCGGATGTCAAAGTTGCGGAATTCGCGGGAGCGCCAGACCTCGTTCCATTGCCAGAACGCACCGTCCACATCCTGGTGGTGGCGTGCAAGCCGGCTGCGCAAATCGCCTGATTCAAACTGCCTGGCGGCTTCAGAAATAGCTTCAATCGCCATCTCTTCCACTGTCACGTGTGGCGCCATGGCAATCACGGCGCTGACCGGGTAGCGGCTGGCATGCAAAAGGGCGATGCTGGCCCCGTCGGAATGGCCAAGCAGCACCGGGCTGTCCATCCCTTCACTGGCCAGCAGGGAAGGCAGGACCTCCCAGGCCTCGCGGTGCATGTAGTCAGCGGCCAGCCGGCCCGTGCCGCGCACGTCAACAACCGGTTCGGACTGGCCATAACCCCGTCGCGAATAGACCAGGCCGCCCCTGCCCGTGGCCTGGCAAACAAGCTGCGGCCAGCTCTGGCCGCGATGCGTCCACATGCTGACGGAGCCCAGGCCTTCGTGAAGAAACACAAGGGGTGCACGCCCCGGCGCGCCAGAGATTCGCTGCACCTCGAGCCGCACCCCACCGATATCTGCAAAATTCATCGCTGCATCGTAAAGGATGTAAGCGCCGCTCCCTTCTGGCGCGTTGAACAGGGTGTGCTGCCCGCTACACTTCAGGGTTGCCTAGACGCCAAGAAAGTAGTTTCGTGAATTTGCCCCTTCGTTTGCTTGCCGCCACCTTGAGTTTCTGTCTGGCAGCGGGCGCCGTGCCAGTCCTGGCCCAGACCTCGCCGCTGTTTGTGCTTAATTCGCTGGACGCCAGCGTCAGCGTGATCAGCCCGGTGACCTGGACGGAAACCAAACGCATCGCCACCGGCAAAGAGCCGCACCATCTGTACCTCACGCCTGATGAGAAATCGATCATTGTGGCCAATGCGCTGTCCGACACCCTGACTTTCATTGACCCCAGGACTGCAGAGGTGCAGCGTGTCGTTCGCGACATCGTCGACCCCTATCATTTGCGCTTTTCGCCCGACATGAAATGGTTTGTGACCGCGGCCAATCGTCTGAACCACATTGACATCTACCGTTGGGATGGCACCAACATCACACTTGTCAAACGCGTGGCCACGGGCAAGACGCCCAGCCATCTGTGGATGGACAGCAAGAGCACGACGATTTACTCGACGATGCAGGACAGTGACGAGTTGATTGCGCTCGACCTGGCGACGCAGACCATCAAGTGGCGGATCAAGACTGGCGCAACACCCGCCGATCTTTTCGGCACTGCCGATGACAAGCAGATCCTGGTGGCACTGACCGGCGGCGATTCTGTGGAAGTTTTTGACGTGAGCGGCAAGGAGGCCAGGCGCAGCCAGGTCATCAAAACCGCCGCGGGTGCCCACGCCTTCCGCGCGATGGGCGACGGCCGGCATGTGCTGGTGAGCAACCGCGTGGCCAACAGCATCAGCAAAATTGATCTGCAAACCCTGGCTGTGGTGGACAGTTTTTCCGCCCCGGGCGGGCCGGACTGCATTGAGGTTTCGCGCGACGGCAAACTGATTTATGTGACCTCGCGCTGGGCCCGCAAACTCACTGTGATTGACGTGGCCAGCCGCAAAGTCGTGCGTCAGGTCAAGGTTGGAAAGAGCCCGCATGGCGTCTGGACGCTTGATCACGCCAAACGGTAGTGAGCCCCCACGCTGGTTATTGGGGTCAGACACCAATTTCGCAGCGGTGCGGAGCACCGAGCCCTTCGGGCAAGCCAGAGGCTTGGCGAATTTGGGCTCTGACCCCAAAAACCAGCTGCCCCCCGGGGGGGCCGCTGCGCCTGCGGCCCGGCTAAGCCGGTTCCGCGGCCCCGGCTTGACTGGGGGCCGGGCATTCGTTGCTATGGTTGTGATAGCAATGTTTCCTTGCTATTCGTGGGCGAAAGGCGAATCTGATGCCAAAGCAGCGGCGGGGGCGGGCTCCTGCAAACCGGTTTACCTGACACTGGACACCGGCCACATGGAGGTGGCGCCGCTGATCGCGGACGTTCTCAACAAGCATCAGGTCAAGGCGACCTTTTTCGCGGCCAATGAGCGGACCAAAACCGGCGACGGCAGCCTGGGCGCGCACTGGGCACCGTGGTGGAAGGCGCGCGCTGCAGAAGGGCACGAGTTCGCCTCGCACACCTGGGACCACAGTTACTGGCGCGGCGACATTCCTTCTGCTTCCGGCAAGCCGGGGCAATTCCGGATTCGGCCCTCTGCAGGGCCAGCCGAAGGAAAAGACTTCACCTGGACGGGCGGGCAGTATTGCCAGGCGCTGGACCAGGCCAGCGTACGGCTGCAGGAAATTACGGGCAAAAAGCCGCTGCCGCTTTTCCGCGCGCCGGGTGGAAAGACCTCACCCCGCCTGCTGGCCGCAGCCAAATCGTGCGGCTATGCCCACGTGGGCTGGGCGCCGGCGGGTTTTCTCGGTGACGAGCTGCCCAGTGACGCCTACCCCAACGACCTGTTGTTGCAAAAAGCCTTGCGCGATATCCGCTCCGGCGACATCCTGCTGGCGCATCTGGGTATCTGGTCACGCAAGGACGCGTGGGCCCCCGCCGTGCTGGAGCCGCTGCTGACCGGACTGAAGTCCCGCGGCTTTTGTTTTCAGACCCTGCGCGAGCATCCCGCTTACAAAGCCTGGATTGACGCACCGGCTGGTTTTGCACCGGGCAAACGGGAAAAATAAGCACCATGGACTGGCTGGAGAATGTGTTTTCGGTGGTGCAGCAGTGGCTGTTTGAGACGGCGGTGCAGCCGGCCATGTTCGCCCTCGGGCTGGGCAACCTGCTGGAAGATGCCTATGCGGCCACGGCCTGGTTCATGGTCGGGTTGATCCAGATCGGCATCCTGCTGGCGGTCATTGGCCCCTTGCAGCGTTGGCGACCGGTCGAACCGGTGACGGACCGGGCCACCATCCGTACGGACATGCTGTACACCGTCATTCACCGCCTGGGTGTGTTTCGGATTGCGCTCTTTTTCATGCTGGACCCCTGGTTTGACGAGGCCTTTGGGGCACTGCGCACGGCGGGCTACGGTACTTTCCACCTCGACCAGCTCTGGCCGGGCGTGACCGACACAGCGGTCATCAGTTTCCTGATTTACCTCGTGGCATTTGATTTCATTGGCTACTGGATTCACCGCGGACAGCACCAGTGGGACGTCTGGTGGCGCCTCCACTCACTGCACCATGCCCAGCGCCAGATGACGATGTGGAGCGACAACCGCAATCACCTGCTGGACGACATCCTCGTCGACAGCCTGATGGTCGTTGCAGCGCAATTGATAGGCGTGGCCCCTGGCCAGTTCATCGCCATCGTCGCCGTGACCCAGCTCAGCGAAAGTTTCCAGCACGCCAATGTGCGTCTCTGGTTCGGGCAGATCGGCGAGCGGCTGTGGGTCAGCCCGCGCTTTCACCGTTTGCACCACAGCATTGGGATTGGGCATGAGTCGGCCGGACGGAACACCGTGGGGGGACACAACTTCGGGGTGTTGCTGCCCTGGTGGGACATGCTGTTTCGTACGGCCAACTTCGAGCAACGCTATGACCCCACGGGGGTGCGCGATCAGGTGGAACAGAACAGGGACTATGGCCGCGGCTTCTGGTCGCAGCAGTGGCAGGGGCTCAAGCGCCTGGCAGGGCGCGCCTGAGCCTGGTTGGCGTGTGGATCTGGTGTGAACCGGCGCACGCGACAATGCAGGCGACAAAACAACAAGGAAAGAGGGCGGCGATGAAAAAACTGCATATTGCTTTTTGGCTGTGGATGTTGTCTCTTGTGGCAAGTGTGCCGGTTGGCGCGTCGGAGATTGCCAGACTGAACAAGGTTCGCGCGACGGTTGGCGAGGCATTTCGTGCCGACAATTTTGCTGCCATCGATACGCTTGCCGATCAATTCAGGAATACGAAAAGCCGCAGCCCCAGCGGTTTCAGGGATCTTTCTGCGCTGTATTTGGGCCTGGAGCAGGCGATGGCCTACAAGCCCGTGCAGGGTGCAAAACCCGCTGCCGAGGAGCTGGAGGTGCACTGGGCTGCGGTCGAAACCAGGACCAATACATGGATCGCCCGCTTTCCCGCTTCTCCGGTGGCGCCCATCGCGCACAGCATGGCCTTGCTGCAGCACGGCTGGTCTTTCAGGGGGACGGGCATGGCCAGCACCGTGACGCCCAAGGGGCGGGAGCAGTTTGCCCGGCATGTTGCCCTTTCGCTCGATACGCTTGAAAAAAACAAGAACGTCAGCAGCATCGATCCTCACTGGTATTCACAGATGCTTGCAATCGCAAAAATCCAGGGATGGGACCCGAAATTGGTCCGCGCCATTTTTGATGAGGGTTCGGGCAAGGACCCGCTGTTTTATCCGGTTTACATGGGCGTCGGCAACTACCTGTCTCCACTGTGGGGCGGAAGTTATGAACAAGTGGAAGCGTTTGCCGATTCTGCAGTTCTTCGCACTGAATCCACGGAAGGCAAGAGCATGTACGCGCACATCTTTTGGGCCCTCTATCAGAGTGGAGCCACCGGGATGTTCAGGCACAAGAGCATCTGGCCCAAGATGAAAATGGGTTTTGAAGATCTTTTGGTCCGCTATCCCGATGACTGGAACAAGCACGGGTACGCAAGGTATGCGTGTGCAGCCGGGGACCTCGCGACCGCGCGCCGGCTCTTCAAGGAAATTGGGGACACGCCCTGGGAAAAACTTGGGAATGCCTACCGCCTGGAAGCCTGGGGACCGACTTTTTTTGAAGCATGTCGAGCCTGGATGGCCAGCTACCCGCAGTGACACTGAATCCATGAACAAGCTCCTCGACTCATTCTGGCGCGCCGCCATGTACTGCCTGCACCCGCGGGTGATTGCGCTGTCGCTTTTGCCGCTTGTCATCATGGTGATGTTGTCGCTGGGCCTCGCCTATTTTTTCTGGGAGGGCGCGCTGACCTCCGTGCGTGCAGGTCTGCAAGGCTACGAACTTCTGGACAGCATGGCGCGCTGGCTGGAGGGGCTGGGCCTGGGTGATTTGCGAGTTGTGCTGGCGCCGGCCATCCTGCTTTTCCTGGCGATCCCGGTGATCGTGGTTGCCACGCTGCTGTTTGTGGCGGTTCTCATGACGCCTGCGATGGTTTCGCTGGTGGCCGAGCGGCGTTTTCCACTGCTCGAGCGAAAAAAAGGCGGCTCGCTGCTGGCCAGCATTGTGTGGTCACTGGGCTCAACCCTGCTGGCCATGCTTGCACTTGTCGTGTCCATTCCGCTGTGGCTGATCCCACCGCTGATACTGGTGTTTCCACCCCTGATCTGGGGCTGGTTGACCTACCGCGTGATGTCCTATGACGCGCTGGTGGAGCATGCCAGCGCCGAAGAGCGGCGGCAGATTTTCCGCCAGCACCGCAGCGCCTTGCTGGGCATTGGCGTGATTTGCGGTTACCTGGGCGCGGCGCCCAGCCTGATCTGGGCCTCAGGCGCCATGTTTGTGGCCATGGCCCCGGTGCTGGTGCCGGTGGCGATCTGGATGTACACCCTGGTGTTTGCCTTTTCCTCGCTCTGGTTTTCCCATTACCTTCTGGCAGCGCTGGACCAGCACCGCAGGCACAGCAGTATCCTGCCGCCTGATCCCCAGGCCCCAATGGCTTGCATCGCCGACGGTACGTCTGTGCAGGCTGGTGCGCCAGGGCGAGAGCTACCCCTTTAAACCCCAGGACTTTTCCCATGAGCACGACCTTCGGCCTCATCATCATCGGTGACGAAATCCTGTCCGGAAAACGCGCCGACAAGCATCTGCCCAAAGTCATTGAATTGCTGGCGGCCCGTGGCCTGCAACTGGCCTACGCTGACTACGTCGGCGACGATCCAGCCCGTATCACGGCGACGCTGGCGCGCGCTTTTAACGCCGCTCGTGAAAATGGTGACGTGGTGTTCTCATGCGGCGGCATTGGCGCTACACCGGACGATCACACCCGGCAGTGCGCAGCCAAAGCCCTGGGTGTCGATCTTGCGCTGCATCCCCAGGCCGAGCGTCTTATCCGTGAGCGCATGCAGGACGTGGCCAGAGAGCAGGGCGTGGCCTATGAGCCCGACCGGGACGACAACATCCACCGCCTGAACATGGGTGTGTTTCCGGCAGGCGCCGAAATCATTCCGAATCCGTACAACAAGATCCCCGGCTTTAGCTGTCGGGCCGGACCGGGGGCAGTCCACTTCGTGCCGGGTTTCCCTGTCATGGCCTGGCCGATGGTCGAGTGGGTGCTCGACACCCACTATGCCGATTTGCGGCAAAGCCAAGCTTATGTGGAGAAATCCGTGATTGTGATGGGCTCCATGGAGGCCGCCCTGACACCGCTGATGCTCGAAATTGAGGCGAAACACGCCGGGGTCAAGGTGTTCAGCCTCCCCAGCGTGGATCATCCCGACTACGGACGACACATCGAACTGGGGGTCAAAGGTGCGCCCCCGGCGGTCAATGCTGCCTATCCCGCCTTGCTCGCTGGCTTGTATGCGGTGAATGCCAAACTCGGCCCCGAATTGGTGCGCTAAGAGGGCACCAATAATGTGCTTTAGCAATTGCACCATATTGGTGCAATTGAGTCGAGTCACTTTTTCGCTGCCCAAACTGCGCCGGTAAGGAAATAGCGGGGAGTTGACGGCACAATCGAGGGCTTGGCAGGAAATTAGCGCCATCAGGTTTTGGCATAAAAAGTGCATTCAAGCAACCTGAAATATTTTTAACAACCATCCAGCAACAGGAGATTCTGATGGCAAAGACCGTCGCAGACGTCATGAAAATGGTCAAGGAAAACGAAGTCAAGTTTGTTGACTTCCGCTTCACCGACACCAAGGGCAAAGAGCAGCACGTGACCGTGCCGGTCTCCCACTTTGACGAAGACAAATTCACTTCGGGCCACGCGTTTGACGGCTCTTCCATCGCCGGCTGGAAAGGCATCGAAGCTTCGGACATGCAACTGATGCCCGACCCCAAGACGGCCAACATCGATCCATTCTTTGAAGAAACAACGCTGTTCATGAGCTGCGACGTGCTCGAGCCCAGCGACGGCAAGGCCTACGACCGCGACCCGCGCTCCATCGCGCAGCGTGCAGAGGCTTACCTCAAGGCCTCCGGCCTGGGCGACACCGCTTACTTTGGTCCCGAGCCTGAATTCTTCATTTTTGATGACGTGCGCTGGAACACCGACATGTCGGGTACCTTCTTCAAGATCGAGGAATACGAAGCGCCCTGGAACTCGGGCGCCAAGCTCGAAGGCGGCAACCGCGGCCACCGTCCAACCGTCAAGGGTGGTTACTTCCCCGTGCCTCCGGTGGACAGCACCCAGGACATGCGCGCCGAGATGTCCCTGATTCTCGAATCGCTGGGCATCCCTGTTGAAGTGTTCCACCACGAAGTTGCCGGCCCTGGCCAGAACGAAATCGGTACCAAGTTCAGCACGCTGGTCCAGCGCGCAGACTGGACCCAGGTCCTGAAGTACGTTGTGCAAAACGTGGCCAATGCCTATGGCAAAACCGCCACCTTCATGCCCAAGCCCATCGTTGGCGACAACGGTTCCGGCATGCACGTGCACCAGTCGGTCTGGAAAGACGGCAAAAACCTGTTTGCCGGCGACGGTTATGCAGGCCTGTCGGACTTCGCCCTGTACTACATCGGTGGCATCATCAAACATGCCAGAGCCCTCAACGCCATCACCAACCCGGGCACCAACAGCTACAAGCGCCTGGTCCCTGGCTACGAGGCACCGGTCAAGCTGGCTTACTCGTCACGCAATCGCTCGGCCTCCATCCGTATTCCTTACGTGGCCAACCCCAAAGGTCGCCGTATCGAGGCACGTTTCCCCGATCCACTGATGAACCCTTACCTCGGCTTCTCGGCCCTGCTGATGGCGGGTCTGGATGGCGTTGAAAACAAAATCCATCCGGGCGAAGCCGCCACCAAGGATCTGTACCATCTGCCCCCGGAAGAAGACGCGAAAGTGCCAACGGTTTGCCACAGCCTGGACCAGGCGCTGGATTGCCTGGACGCCGACCGCGGTTTCCTGACCAAGGGTGGCGTGTTCACCGACAGCATGCTCGATGCCTACATCGAACTGAAAATGGCTGAGGTCACCCGCCTGCGCCAGGCGACGCATCCGATCGAGTTCGACATGTATTACTCACTGTAATTTTTTACAGTGTGACTCAAAAAGGACGGCATTGGCCGTCCTTTTTTTATGGACTCATGGGGTTATGGTGCACAAATTTTGCATTTCCACACCTTTGCGAGATACTGCTAGACCGTCCTTGCCCTAACAGGCGCTTGGGGTTACGCATGAAACCTACTGTACTTCTTTCAATCTCTACCGTTCTGATGGCCGGCAGCCTGTCTGCTGCTTTTGCGCAGGAGCGCATCTACCGTTGCGCGGCCAAAGTCGGCTCGACGCCTGAGTACATCAACAACGCCAGAGATGCGCAAGCGCGCGGTTGCAAGCTGATCGAGGGCGGCAATGTGACGGTGGTACAAAGCAGCGCCCCGGTCAATCGGGCCGCCGTGCGTGTGGCGTCCGCCACCCAGGCGGCTCCGCGCCAGGTCTCTGACAATGGAGAGCAGCGCGCCCGCGACAGCGACTCGCGCGCCATTCTTGAGGCCGAGCTCCGCAAGGCAGAACTCAAACTGGCTGAGCAGCAAAAGGAATACAACAACGGTGAACCTGAAAAGCAGGGCATTGAGGGGCGCAACTACCAGCGTTATCTCGATCGCGTCGCCGAGCTCAAGGAAGCCATCGCCCGCAACGAGAGCGATATCGCCGGCCTGAAGCGGGAAATTGCCCGCCTTCCGGGAAGCGTCTCCCGCAATTAAGTTGCCGGGGCTTTCTGCGTCAGAATAGGTGTCTTGAAAAAGACCGATCATTCTGCCGATGCCAGCGAGCTGGCTGCCTCCCGCTTCCAGTCCTTTGACCTGCTCGCCACCCTTGTGGCGGTGGTTAAAACCAATGGTGTGGTGGTGTTTGCCAACGCAGCACTGGAAGACGCGCTGGGGACCTCTCGCCGCACCATTGAAGGCTCCCGCCTTCCCGACTGCTTCACCGAACCGCAGATCCTGCACAACGCCCTCGAAGGGGCGGGCAGCAACGAATTTGCCGCCCTGCGCTACGACGCCTGGCTCAAGCCCCTGAACCGCGAGGCCCTGCCTGTGCACGTGGTCGTTGCGCAGACCGACAGGGCGGGCGAGGCCATTGTCGAGCTTCTTCCGCTGGAGCAGCAAGCCAAGCAGGACCGCGAAGAGCGTTTGATGGACCAGGCCCAGGCCAACAAGGAGCTGATCCGCAACCTGGCGCATGAGATCAAGAATCCGCTGGGCGGGATTCGCGGGGCTGCGCAGTTGCTGCAGATGGAGATCGAGTCCAAGGAGCTGACCGAATACACCCAGGTCATCATCCACGAGGCCGACCGCCTGCAGACCCTGGTGGACCGGCTGCTGGCCCCGCATCGCCGGCCGCACCTGGTCGGCGACGTAAACATCCATGAAGTCTGCGAGCGCGTGCGCTCGCTGATCCTGGCCGAGTTTCCCAAGGGTCTGAAGGTGCTGAGGGACTACGACACCTCGATTCCCGACTTCCGGGGTGACCGCGAGCAACTGATTCAGGCGGTGCTCAACATTGCCCACAATGCCGCTCAGGCCCTTGCAGAGCGGATTGCGGCGGGTGATGCGCAAATCAGTTTCAGGAGCCGTATTGCCCGGCAAATCACTTTCGGCAAGCAGCGTTATCGCTTGGCACTGGAATTGCATGTCATTGACAATGGACCGGGTGTTCCGGACTCTATCAAGGACCGTATCTTCTATCCCCTGATTTCGGGGCGGGAAGGCGGGTCTGGGCTGGGGCTGACGTTGGCGCAAACCTTTGTTCAGCAGCACCATGGCCTGATCGAGTGCGAAAGCGTCCCCGGCCGCACGGATTTCAAGATGCTGATACCGCTGCCTTGAGATCCGGGGCTTTCATTGGCAGACAACTGGTAGTACCAAAGGGACAAGAAAAATGAAACCGATCTGGATTGTTGACGATGACCAGTCCATACGGTTTGTGCTGGAGAAGGCCCTGCTGCGGGAAGGCCTGCCGACCCGCAGTTTTACCAATCCGCGCGAAGTGCTGACAGCGCTGGACAGCGCAACCGACGAAGATGGCCCTCAAGTGCTGGTCAGCGACATCCGCATGCCCGGCGGCTCGGGGCTGGACCTGCTGGCCAAGGTCAAGGAAAAGCATCCCGGCCTGCCGGTGATCATCATGACGGCGTTTTCCGACCTGGACAGCGCGGTCTCGGCCTTTCAGGGCGGCGCCTTCGAATATTTGCCCAAGCCCTTTGACCTGACCAAGGCGGTCGAGCTGATTCGCCGCGCGGTCGAGGAAAGCCAGCGCGAGGAAGTCGCCGAAGAGCGCATGGCCGCCACGCCAGAGATGCTGGGCCAGGCGCCTGCCATGCAGGACGTCTTCCGGGCCATTGGCCGCTTGAGCCAGAGCAACGTCACCGTCATGATCACCGGCGAGTCCGGCTCCGGCAAGGAACTGGTGGCCAGAGCCCTGCACAAACATTCACCACGCGGCGACGCCGGCAACAACGGCCCTTTCATCGCCATCAACACCGCCGCCATTCCCAAGGACCTGCTGGAGTCCGAGCTGTTTGGCCATGAGCGCGGGGCTTTTACCGGCGCGCAGACCATGCGCCGCGGCCGCTTTGAGCAGGCCGATGGCGGCACACTGTTTCTGGACGAAATCGGCGACATGCCTTTTGATTTGCAGACGCGCCTGCTGCGCGTCCTCAGCGACGGCCATTTTTACCGCGTGGGCGGCCACAACGCCGTCAAGACCAATGTGCGCGTGATCGCCGCCACCCATCAGGACCTGGAGCAGCGCGTCAAGGAAGGCAGCTTCCGCGAGGATCTGTTTCACCGCCTCAACGTGATTCGCCTGCGCCTGCCTGCGCTGCGCGAGCGACGCGAGGACGTCTTCATGCTGACCCGCCACTTCCTCCAGCAAAGCGCCAAGCAACTGGGTGTCGAGCCCAAACGCATTTCCGACGCTGCCCTGCAGCAACTGAGCACATTCAGCTTTCCTGGCAACGTGCGCCAGCTCGAAAACATCTGTCACTGGCTGACCGTGATGGCACCGGCGCAGGTCATTGAAGCCAAGGATTTGCCGCCCGAAGTCCTGGGCGCTGCGCCACCGCCGGGCAAGGTGCCGGTGCTGGTGGAGGGCGGTGTGGTGTCCAGACCCCATGCGTTGGCCGAGATGCCGGCCCAGGCAGCCGAGCACCCACCTTCCGAAAGGGCGGCGGTGCCCGCGCCCGCCGAGCATGACTTGCCCATCCTCGGCAGTTCGTGGGAGACGGGCCTGGAAGCTGAAGCGCTGGCCTTGCTGGCCACCGGTCGCAGCGACGTCTGGGATGTGCTGACCCGGCGCTTTGAGTCCAAACTGATTCAAACCGCGCTGCTCAACACCCGTGGCCGCCGTATAGAGGCAGCTCAAAAACTTGGAATTGGCCGCAACACGATCACGCGCAAGATTCAGGAGCTCCATCTGGAATAAGGGCCCCCACGCTTGTCGCTTCGCGTACTGCGCTGCACCTTGCAGGCCGCCGCTAGCCAGAGGCTTCGCTTCTGATTTCTGTCCCAACCTGCTCAAGCAGGTTCGGAGCCGCAGGCATCAGCCCCGAGGGGCGCTGCGCCTGCGGCCCGGCAAAGCCGGTTCCGCGGCCCCGGCTTGAAGGGGAGGCTCCGCAGCTGCGATTCCATCATTTAAAGTTGGTGCATGAGCCGCCTATCCCTGACCCGCGACAAAATCTACAAAACTGTTTTCAGGCAATTGCATGGCAGGGTGCCTTGCTGGGTCTGTGGTGAACATGTGCCGCACGAGGCAGCCACGCTCGAGCATATCCAGCCGCTGTCTGAAGGGGGCAACAGTCACGCCGAGAACCTGGCGATCAGCCATGCGCTGTGCAACAACCGGCGTCACGCCAGGGTACGCGAAGTTGAAGAGCAAAATAGCAGTCCTGCCCTTTAACGGCGGGACAAGTTTGCTCTGTTATTTATAGCAAATTGAGGTGCGCCACAACCGGCACATGGTCGCTGGGCCGCTCGTTCTTGCGTGGCAGCTTGTCGATCACGCAGGCACTGACGCGCGGCTTGAGCGCATCGCTGACCAGGATGTAGTCAATGCGCAGGCCGCGGTTGCGGCGAAACGCCATCTCGCGGTAGTCCCACCAGGAGTAGCTTTTTTCCGGCTGCTCGAACAGGCGAAACGCGTCGTGCAGCCCGAGGGCCAGCAGCGCCTGCAGGTGCTGCCGCTCCTCGGTGGTGTGATGGATGGTTTCGCGCAGGCCTTCGGCGTCATAGGTGTCGCGGTCATCACAGGTGATGTTGAAGTCACCGACCAGCACCAGCCGGGGATGGGCGGACAGCTCATCGCGCAGCCAGTTGCGCAGTCCCTCGAGCCACCGCATCTTGTACTCAAACTTGTCGGTGCCGGGCGCATGGCCGTTGACGAAGTAACCATTGACCACACGCAACTCGCCCTGCGGTGTGTCCAGCGTGGCGGCAATCACGCGTGACTGCTCGTCGGTGAAGCCAACGATGTTCCTGACGATGTTGCGCGCCGGTGCGCGGCTCAAAATGGCGACGCCGTTGTAGGTTTTCTGTCCGAAGACGGCGCTCTGGTAGCCGGCGGCCGTCAGCGCATCGAGTGGAAACTTGTCGTCGGAGAGTTTCAGCTCCTGCAGGCACAGCACATCCACCGGATTGGCGGCCAGCCAGTCCAGCACCTGCGGCAGCCGCACCGCCAGCGAGTTGACGTTCCAGGTCGCAATTTTCATGGGCGCTCCAGAGAGACAAAACTGAAGGCCTGGCCCTTGGCCGACACATGCGCACTGCGTGCCGTCTCGCGCCAGTCCGGTCCCAGTGTGGGGGCGTAGGCGTCACCCTCAAAATCAGCGTCGATCTCGGTGACTTCGGCGCGGGTGGCCAGCCGCTCGGTCTGCGCATAAATCTGCGCGCCGCCTATCACCCAGATCTCGGCCGCCCCGGCGGCGGACTGCAGCGCTTCGTCCAGGCTGGCGACGCGCAGCGCACCCTCAGCCTGCCAGTTGTCCTGACGCGTGATGACGATGTTGGTCCGGCCGGGCAGGGGACGGAACTTTGGCGGCAGCGAGTCCCAGGTCTTGCGCCCCATGATGACCGGGCAACCGTGTGTGAGTTGTTTGAAGTGCGCCAGATCTTCCGGCAAATGCCAGGGCATGACGCCGTCCTTGCCAATCACGCCGTTGTTGGCACGGGCGTAGATGAGATTGATGCGCGCCACGAAAACCTCAAACAGCCACGGGGGCTTTTATACCGGCGTGATGCTGATAGTCCACAAACTCGAAATCCTCGAATTCGTAGTCGAAGATCGACGCTGGCTTGCGCTTGATTTTCAGGGTCGGGTAAGGGAAGGGCGCACGGCTCAGTTGCAGCGCCACCTGTTCGGCGTGATTGCTGTAGATGTGGCAGTCGCCCCCGGTCCAGATGAAGTCGCCGACGTCCAGGTCGCATTGCTGCGCCACCATGTGCGTCAGCAGCGCGTAGCTGGCGATGTTGAAGGGCACGCCGAGAAAAATGTCGGCGCTGCGCTGGTAGAGCTGGCAACTGAGCTTGCCTTTGCCACCCGGCACCGTGGCGGGGGCGACATAAAACTGGAAGAAGGCGTGGCAGGGCATCAAGGCCATTTTTGACAGGTCGGCCACGTTCCAGGCGCTGACGATGATGCGGCGCGAGTCGGGGTTGGTTTTCAGGGTCTTGATGACATCGCTGATCTGGTCGATGTGTCCGCCATCCGGCGTGGGCCAACTGCGCCACTGCACACCGTAGACGGGCCCGAGGTCGCCATCTTCGCGTGCCCATTCGTCCCAGATGGTGACGCCACGCTCCTTGAGCCAGTTGTTGTCGCTGGAGCCCTGCAGAAACCAGAGCAACTCATGCACGATGGACTTGAGGTGAACCTTCTTGGTGGTGACCAGTGGAAAGCCTTCGTTGAGGTCAAAACGCATCTGGTAGCCAAACACACTTTTGGTACCGGTGCCGGTACGGTCGGCCTTGAAAGCGCCCTGCGTGTCGACGTGGCGCATGAAATCTTCGTACTGGGAGCGGATGGGGCGGGTCATTGGAAACCAGTCGGCTTGAAAGTCAGCTAAACACAGATGCGGCATGCCGCCGGGAAGGTTTTAATTATGCCCGCAGCACCCGCCCCGGGTTCATCCGGTTGTGCGGGTCCAGCGCCTGTTTGATGGCGCGCATCATGCCCACGGCCACAGGCGATTTATGCTTCTCCAGCTTGTCGACTTTCAGTCCACCCACGCCATGCTCCGCCGAGATGGATCCGCCGAATCGTTGCACCGAGTCGTAGACCAGGCCATTGACACGCTCTTCCTGCTCGCGCAGAAAATCGGCCGCATCGCCAGCCACGGGCGCCTGCACGTTGTAGTGCAGGTTGCCGTCGCCCAGGTGGCCGAAGTTGACCAGGCGCACGCCGGGGATCGCTTCACCCAACAGTTTGTCGGTGACCCGCACAAACTCCGGAATCAGGGACACCGGTACCGAGATATCGTGCTTGATATTCAGGCCTTCCTCGGCCTGCGCCAGTGGAATGCTCTCGCGGATGTGCCACAGCTGGTGGGCTTGTTGCAGGTTTTCTGCCACCACCGCATCGGTCACGCAGCCATCTTCCATGGCGGTTTCAAGCAGGCGCTCAAACTGCTCGCGCGCGTGGCTTTCTGATTCATGGTCGGAGTTCTCGAGCAACACGCAATAAGGGGTGTCCTGATACAGCGGCACCCGTTGCTGCGGGAAATGCTTGGCGACCAGACCCAGCGCAAATTGCCCCATGACTTCAAAGCCCGTCAGGCCTGCACCCAGATGACGGTGCGCCAGCCCCAGCAAGGTGACGGCATCGTCCATGGACGGCACCGCAGCCCAGGCGGTCAACTGCGCCGCAGGCATGGGGTAGAGCTTCATGGTGGCTGCGGTGATGATGCCCAGGGTGCCTTCGCTGCCGATAAACAGGTCGCGCAAGTCGTAACCGGTGTTGTCCTTGCGCAGGCCGGACAGGCCCTCCCAGACCTCACCGGCGGCGGTCACCACTTCGAGGCCCAGGCACAGATCACGCGCATTGCCATAACGCACCACCTGCGTGCCGCCGGCATTGCTGCCCAGGTTGCCGCCAATCGTGCAACTGCCTTCAGCGGCCAGGCTCAGCGGAAAAAGGAAGCCAGCCTTCTCGGCCGTCTCCTGCAGAGTTTGCAAAATGCAGCCGGCCTCCACTGTCATGGTCAGGTTGGCCGCGTCCATGGCCCGCACCTTGTTCATGCGCTGCAGGCTGAGCACCACCTGTCGTCCCGAGTCGTCGGGGGTGGAGCCTCCCACCAAGCCGGTGTTGCCGCCCTGCGGCACCAGGCTCACGCCGGCCGCTGAACAGGCCTGGACGACGCGCGCTACCTCGTCTGTGCTGGCAGGGCGCACCACCGCCAGCGCCTTGCCGCGCGAGCGTTTGCGCCAGTCAAGCTCCCAGGCCGACAGGTCGCCTTCTGACAGCACATACGTCGTGCCGACGATCTGGCGCAGGGAATCAAGAAAGGCCTGCATGGACATCACGCCGCGGTGGGTGGTTGTTTAAGGCGGACACGCACGTGCATGGCGCAGGCTGTGAACAGCAGCAGGCACAGCGCCACCTCCAGCATGGCGAGGTAGTTGCCCGGCGGCTTGTCGCTCCAGGCGCGCACCACGCCCTCGGTGAAGTACAGCCAGACCATCAGGCTCAGCCAGCGGTAGGTGTACATGCGGTTTTTAAGAAGGCCCGCCAGCGGCAGGCACAACGGAAGCACCTTCAGGGCCAGCAGTGAGCCGCCGGGGCGCAAAGGTGCCAGCCACATCTCCCAGGCCAGGCCCAGAATGATCAGGGCGGACAAGCTGGCAACGGCCAGCCACCGGGTGGCGTCTATCTGCGAGGTTTTGTTCATAAGTGTGTCGATGGCATGATACCGGGGATGAAATTTCAGCAGTCACTGCAGCAGTTATGGGAGGATTTGTCCCATTTTCCGTGGCGCGACACGGCCATCACGCTGCGCCAGCGCTTCCGGGAAGACCACATGGGCCTGACGGCCAGCAGCCTGACCTTTACCACCAGCATTGCCCTGGTGCCGTTTTTCACGGTGGCGCTGGCCATCTTCACCGCTTTTCCCATGTTCTCCAAGCTGCAGGGCGCGCTGCAGGTGTGGCTGGTCAACAGCCTGATTCCCGACAACATCTCCCGCCAGGTGCTGGGCTACCTCACGCAGTTTGCCAAACAGGCCAACAAGCTGGGCGTGGTGGGCCTGGGGGTGCTGCTGGGCACCGCGATCGCGCTGATCCTGACCATTGACCGCACGCTCAACGGCATCTGGCGCGTCAAGCGGCCCAGGCCGCTGGCACAGCGGGTGCTGATTTACTGGGCCGCCATCACCCTGGGCCCGCTGGTGCTGGGCGCCAGCCTGGCCGTGACCTCGTATGTACTTTCTGCGTCGCGTGGCCTGGTCGGCACCATGCCCGGGGCCTTGCGTGTGCTGCTGGATCTGCTGCAGTTTTTTCTGCTGGCCGGCGGTGTGGCCGCCTTGTACCGCTATGTGCCCAACACCTTTGTGCGCTGGGCCCACGCTTGGGTGGGTGGGCTGTTTGTGGCGTCCGGCATTGAGCTGGCCAAAAAAGCACTGACGTTGTACCTGAGCAGCGTGCCCACCTATTCACTGGTCTACGGCGCCTTCGCAACGCTGCCCATTCTGCTGGTCTGGATTTACCTCGCCTGGGTGATCGTCTTGCTGGGTGCGGTGATTGCGGCCTACCTCCCCAGCCTGATGGCCGGCGTGAAGCGGCGGGGCAGCGTGCACGGATGGCAGTTTCAGCTCGCGGTGGAGCTGTTGCAGCAATTGCATCAGGCGCGCAGCACGCCACGCATGGGCATGGAGGCCTCCCAACTGGCCCGCAGTCTGCAGGTCGACGTGCTGCAACTCGAACCCGTGCTTGAGACACTGACCGCGCTGGACTGGATTGGCCAGTTGAGTGATACCGACGACGCCCACGAAGCGCGCTACCTGCTGCTGGTCGATCCTGATGCGACGGCCATGGACCCGCTGATGCGGCTGCTGTTGCTGAACCCGGAAGGCGCCATGGGGAATTTCTGGAAAAACGGTGGCTTGCCGGCCATGCGCCTGCGCGACGTGTTGTGACATCCCGGGGTACTTACCTGGCGACGGCCGCAATCATTGGCGAGGCTCGCAACCAGGCGTAAGAGTGCTGGCGTGAAGGCATGGTCCGGCGCTATCGTCTGACTTTTTGTTGAGGAGAACCCATGTCACTCAAACTTGCCGCCACAGGCCTGTCGGTCGCTGCACTGCTGCTCGGTTGCGGTACGCGCGCACCTTCTCCGGGTGCCGGTCCCGCGCCCGCAACGCCCACCAGCGGTGTGTGCAACGCGCAAGGTCTTCAGTATGTGATTGGCAAGGTGCCCGGCGCCAGCGTTGTTGAGGAGGCGCGGCAGCGCTCGGGTGCCTGGATGGCGCGCGTGCTGCGCCCGGGGCAGGCGGTCACCATGGAGTTCAACGCCCAGCGTTTGAATCTGGATCTCGACGGTGCAGGCCTGATTGCCCGGGCGCGCTGCGGCTAGTCGGATTTTTTATCGAGTCAAAGTGGCGTTCTGCCCTTGTACCGTGCGTCTACCTTGCTATGAGTTCAATAGCACTTCAGGAGTCGACAGACGCACTCCAGCGGTCGCCCCAGGCCTTGTCCATGTCACGCCGGTTGCGTTTGGTCGGGCGGCCATGCTCCAGGCTGCCAGCAGGCTCGGTGTTCAGCCGGCGCTGCTCGGCGGCGAGTTCGCGTTGGCGGATGCTGTCCGGGGTTTCCTCGTAAAGCTGTTGCGCCACGGGGGCCGCGCCGCGCTGCTGGCTCAGTCCGCGCACGACCACACGGCGCAGCACCGGCCCCTGGCGCAGGTCCACGGTGTCGCCGGTTTTGACCTCGCGCGCAGGCTTGGCCTCCTGGCCGTTGACCTGCACCCGGCCTTTGCCAATGTCCTCGGTGGCCAGCGAGCGCGTCTTGTAAAACCGCGCGGCCCAGAGCCACTTGTCGATGCGCATTTTTTCCATCCATGGCCATTGTGGCACCCCTGGCCAGCATAAGCATTTCCCCTATGCAGCAGACAGCTATTGCCCATCTCCTGAGGTGCATGATGGCGGTCTGGTCACATGAACAAGGAGACTTTGATGCGTCGCGATGTTTTTCTCAAAACCCTGGCAGCTTTGGCCGCCGCAAGTGCCTTGCCGCCCGTCCTGGCCGCAGCCAACATCAGGATGATGATCCCCGCCAACCCGGGCGGCGGCTGGGACACCACCGGACGCGCTTTGGGTAGAGCCCTGCAGGAGTCCGGTGCGGCGTCTGCTGTCACCTATGACAACAAGGGCGGCGCAGCCGGTGCCCTGGGCCTGGCCCAGTTCGTCAATGGCAGCAAGAACGATCCCAACGCCCTCATGGTGATGGGCGCGGTCATGCTGGGCGGCATCATCACCGGCAAGCCACCGGTCAACCTGAGCCAGGCCACACCGGTTGCGCGACTGACCAGTGAGTACAACGTCTTTGTGCTGCCCGCCAACTCGCCGCTCAAGACCATGAAAGACGTGGTTGAGCAACTCAAGAAGGACCCCGGCAGCGTCAAGTGGGGCGGCGGTTCGCGTGGCTCCACCGAGCACATTGCGGCGGCCATGATTGCGCGTGAGGTCGGCGTGGACCCCGCGAAGATCAACTACGTGGCTTTCCGCGGTGGCGGCGAGGCCATCGCCGCCATTCTGGGCGGCAATGTCACCGTGGGGGGCAGCGGCTACAGCGAATTTGCCGAGCACATCGCCAGCGGAAAAATGCGTGCGCTCGCCGTCACTTCGGAGGCCCGCCTCAAGGGGGTCAACGTGCCCACGCTCAAAGAGCAGGGCATCAACGTGACGCTGGGCAACTGGCGCGGCGTGTACGGCGCGCCTGGCATCAGCGCGGCGCAGCGCAAGGACCTGACCGAGATGGTGGTCAAGGCCCTCAAGACCAAAGCCTGGACCGAGGCGCTGGAGAAAAACAACTGGACGCCCGCGGTGCTGACCGGCGCCGAGTTCGAGAAATTTGTTGACGACGATTTCGCCAGCCTGCGCGCGACCATGGTCAAGTCGGGCATGGTTTAGGGTTTTGTCATTGCGGGCCCCGGATCAAGTCCGGGGCAGGCCCGACCCGCAATCCATGTCGCTTAAATCCAGGCTGGTAGTCAAACCACCATGGATTCCGGATCCAGTCCGGGATGACAAGCGGAGCTCCGGGGTGACAGAACTTGATCGAAGGAGGAAACAATGACACCAACATCTCCATCCACAACACAAACCCGCCTGCAAACCCTGGTCGGCGCCGGCGTGGTCCTGCTGGGTGCGGGCCTTGCCTTCGGGGCCATCAGCATCCCGTCGGCAGCAGGGTATGCGGGCGTCGGCCCGAATTTTCTGCCCTGGGTGGTGGCACTCGCCTTGTGTGTTTGTGGTGGCTGTCTGGTGTGGGAGGCGCGCACTGGCGGGTTTCGCCATGCCGATGCGCCGGACGCTGCAGCACCTGCGCACTGGGCCGGTTTTGCCTGGGTTTCTGCCGGCCTGCTGGCCAACGCGGCGCTGATCACCAGCATCGGTTTTATTCTGGCCTGTACCCTGTGTTTTGTGCTGGCGGTGCAGGGCTTGCGCGGCGCCGAAGGTCACACCGGTGTGGACCCCGCGAGGTGGATCAAAAACGCGCTGATCGGCTTTGCGATTTCTGCGCCGGTGTACTGGGCCTTCACCCAGTTTCTGGGCATCAACCTGCCAGGCCTCACCACAAGCGGGTGGCTTTGAATGGATATTTTTCAGCAACTCCTGCAAGGCTTCGCAACCGCGGCCACACCCATCAACCTGCTCTGGTGTTTCGTAGGCTGCGCCCTCGGCACCGCAGTCGGCGTGTTGCCCGGCATTGGCCCGGCCGTTGCCGTGGCCATGCTGCTGCCGATCACCGTCAAGGTCGAGGCCACCGCCTCCATGATCTTTTTTGCCGGCATTTATTACGGCGCGATGTACGGCGGCTCCACCACCTCCATCCTGCTCAACACGCCGGGCGAAACCGCCACCATGGTGACCGCCATGGAAGGCAACAAGATGGCCAAAAGCGGGCGCGCCGGCGCGGCGCTCGCCACGGCCGCCATAGGCTCGTTTGTCGCGGGCACCATCGCCACCGTGCTGGTGACGCTGTTTGCGCCGGTGGTGGCGGAGTTTGCGGTCAAGCTGGGGCCGCCTGAATACTTCATGCTGATGGTGCTGGCCTTCACCACGGTCAGCGCGGTGCTTGGCAAAAGCACCGTGCGTGGCCTCACCGCATTGTTTGTCGGCCTGGCCGCCGGGCTGGTCGGGATGGACCAGATCACCGGCCAGGCGCGTTACACCGGCGGCACGCCCGAGCTGCTCGACGGCGTGGAAATCGTGCTGGTGGCCGTCGGCCTGTTTGCGGTGGCCGAGGCCATGTACGCGGTGCTGTACGAGGGCAGGGTGGACGCTTCGCAAAACAGGCTCACCCGGGTCCACATGACGGCCAAGGACTGGCGCCGTTCCTGGCCCGCCTGGCTGCGTGGCACGGCCATAGGCGCGCCCTTTGGCTGCATCCCGGCTGGCGGCACCGAGATACCGACTTTCCTGAGTTACGCCACCGAGAAAAAACTCGCCAAAGACAGCACCGACTTTGGCGCCCAGGGCGCGATTGAAGGCGTGGCCGGCCCCGAGGCCGCCAACAACGCTTCGGTGACCGCGGCCATGATTCCGCTGTTGACACTGGGCATCCCGACCTCCAACACCACCGCAGTCTTGCTGGGCGCGTTTCAGAACTACGGCATCCAGCCTGGGCCGCAATTGTTCACCACCTCGTCGGTACTGGTGTGGGCGCTGATCGCCTCGCTCTACATCGGCAATGTGATGCTGCTGGTGCTGAACCTGCCGCTCGTCGGCCTGTGGGTCAAGCTGCTGAAAATTCCCAGGCCTTACCTCTACGCCGGCATCCTGATCTTTGCGACCGTGGGTGTGTACGGCATGCGCCAGAGCGCGTTTGATCTGTTTTTGCTCTACGGCATTGGCGTGCTGGGTGTGGTGATGCGGCGCTTTGATTTTCCGACTGCGCCGGTGATCGTCGGCATGATTCTGGGCCCGCTGGCTGAAGCGCAGATGCGCAATGCCATGTCCATTGGGGAGGGAAGCGCCATGGTGTTTGTGCAGCGGCCGATGTCGCTGGCACTGCTTGTGGTGGTGATTGCCGTGCTGGTGTTGCCGCGCTTGTTCCGCGTCTTCAGAAAATCCGCTGCCGCCTGACGCAATTTATGCTCTTGAGTGAGCTTGGAATTTCATCATGAAACTGGTTTCCAAAATCACCTGCATCCTCTTCCTGTTGCTTTCTGTTGGCTTCGCTCAGGCAATTGAGCCAATCAAGAGTGGGGATGTGTTGAAGTTCAAAATCATCTCACTCGTTTCCGTGGGCCAAACTTTTACCGATGGTGCAGAGTCATTTGACTCTGCCATTATGCAGATTGATTCCGCCACCGGTGAACGCACTTACACCAGAGCTGTAGAGGGCGTTGTCTGGCGTAAAAACAAATTCTTCGGCATCCTGCAAAGGAACAAGTATGTTTTTGCTGCCGATGAAGTTGGCAATATTTTGCCAGCAGACCTTTCTCTTGCGCAAAATTGGAAAGAAACGGTGTACTTCAATAGCAATCGTTGCGGACGAACAAAAAATGATTACGACGTCGTTGTCGCTCACGGGCCCGAAATGACAGTGAAGGTTAAAGGTCTGCCCACTGTTGTGAAAACGATTCAGATCATTCGTGAAGGTACGTGGTATGCAAGTCGGTGCGGCGGGTCTGGTGCCAAGTATTTGAAGTTTCTCTTCTCTCCTGAGTTGAATGAGATCGTCCTTGAGGAAAATCGTACGTTTCACAACGGCCTCCTAAGTGGCGGTTTCAGGATGAGTATTGATTCCATTGAGTAGTTGTGCACGCAGCTACCTGAATTTCAAACACCGTCACTACGCGGTGTTTTTTTCGCGGATTCAGAAGCCCGCCTCCGCCTTAGAGGGGCTGGGCGCAGGCGGCGGCGCGTTACCATCGGCGCATGGAACAGCTTGACACCACGACGCACGGCCTGCCGCTTGATGCCCAGAGCATCCTGGCGCTGGCGGCGCGGTCCATGTTTCATCTGTTTTCCAGCATCAGTCAGGGCATGTTTCTGGTGGACCGCACCGGCCGCATTGTCTGGCTCAACGAAGGCTACAAACGCTTCCTGCCGGCCCTGGGCTTTTCGTCGGAAGACCAGTTTGTCGGCCACATGGTCGAAGAGGTGATTCCCAACACCCAGATGCGCCGCGTGCTGGAAACTGGCGAGGCCTTTCTGATTGACCTGCTGACCAACCAGGCCGGCACCTTTGTGGTCAGCCGCATTCCGCTGCGCGACGAAAGCGGCGGCGACGTGATTGGCGCCATCGGCATCGTGCTGTTTGACCACCCCGAGACCACGCTGCAGCCGCTGATCAGCAAGTTTGCGCTGCTGCACCGCGACCTGGACGACGCACGCCGTGAGCTGGCCAGCCAGCGCATGCAACCGACGGGGCAGCGCCAGTCCAAGTACACCTTTGCGAGTTTTGTAGGCACCAGCCAGGCCGCGGTGGAGGTCAAGCGCCAGGCGCGCCGTGCGGCGCAAACCTCCAGCCCCGTGCTGCTGCTGGGCGAGACGGGTACCGGCAAGGAGTTGCTGGCGCATGCCATCCATGCCTCATCCAGCCGGGCGCGCGGCCCTTTTATCAGCGTCAACATTGCCGCCGTGCCCGACACCTTGCTGGAGGCCGAGTTTTTTGGCGTGGCACCCGGCGCCTACACCGGCGCTGACCGCAAGGGACGTGACGGCAAGTTCAAGCTCGCTGATGGCGGCACGCTGTTTCTCGACGAGATAGGCGACATGCCACAGGCCCTGCAGGCCAAGCTGCTGCGCGCCTTGCAGGAGGGCGAGATCGAGCCGCTGGGCTCCAACAAGCTGATTCCTTTTGATGCGCGTGTGATTGCCGCCACCTCGCGCGACCTGGCCGTGCTGGTGCGCGAAGGCAGGTTTCGCGAAGACCTGTTTTACCGCCTCAATGTGCTGCCGATCCGCGTGCCGCCGCTGCGCGAGAGGCGCTCGGACATTCCTGCGCTGCTGGAGGTGCTGGGTGAAGAGATGGCCTTGCGCAGCGGAGACCGCCAGCCCGAACTCGCCCCCGACGCGCTGGCCTTGCTGTCGGCCCAGACCTGGCGCGGCAACATACGCGAGTTGCGCAATGTGCTGGAGCAGGCTGTCATGCGCAGCGATTCGCTCAACATCGGGCGCGCGCAGTTTGAGGAAGTCCTGAAAGACGCCGGCATTGAGCGCATTGCGCCTGAATCCATGCCCCTGGCTGCAGACGCCTCTGACCCGCTGCGCCCGCTGGCAGAGCAACTGGCCGCGGTGGAACGCAGGGCGATCGCCGCCGCGATGCAGGCCACCGGTGGCAACAAACTCGCGGCATCACGCCTGCTTGGCATCTCGCGTACCAAGCTCTACGGGGCTCTGGATAACCCTGTACAAAAATAATCCAATTGTCTTAAATAAATACAATATTTATGTATTTAAAAAAGACATTTTGATTTATATAAGAAAAAACCTGTTTTAAATCAACACTCTTTAAGTGGCACGGGATGTGCAAACGTGGTGCACCGCCCAACAACAGGAGACATTTCATGCATCGTCGCCATCTGATCGCGCTTGCCGCCGTCGCCACTGCCCTGGTTTCTCCACTGGCATTCGGCCAGTCCAAAGAAATCAAGATCGCCCACATCTACAGCAAGACCGGCCCGCTGGAAGCCTACGGCAAGCAGACGGCTGTTGGTTTCATGATGGGCCTGGACTACGCCACCGGCGGCACCATGATGGTTGCCGGCAAAAAGATTGTGGTCATTGAAAAAGACGACCAGGGCAAGCCGGACCAGGGTAAGTCGCTGCTGGCCGCTGCTTATGGCGATGACAAGGTGGACCTGGCTGTGGGCCCCACCGCCTCGCCGGTTGCGCTGGCCATGCTGCCAGTGGCTGAAGAATACAAAAAGATCTTGCTGGTCGAGCCCGCTGTGGCCGACTCCATCACCGGCGACAAGTGGAACAAATACATTTTCCGCACCGGCCGCAACAGCTCGCAGGACGCGATCTCCAACGCCGTGGCGCTGGACAAGGAAGGCGTGACCATCGCCACCATGGCGCAGGACTCGGCCTTCGGGCGTGATGGCGTCAAGGCCTTCAAGGAGTCCATCAAGAAGGGCAAGCTGGTGCACGAGGAGTACCTGCCGCCAGCGACCACCGACTTCACCGCCGGTGGCCAGCGCCTGATCGACAAGCTCAAGGGTCTGCCTGGCCGCAAGGTCATCTTCATCCTCTGGGCCGGCGGCAACCCGTTCAAGATTGCCGACATGGACTTGAAGCGCCACGGCATCGAGATCGCCACCGGCGGCAACATCCTGCCGGCCATGGTCGCCTTCAAGCAGTTCCCCGGCATGGAAGGCGCTGCGTATTACTACTTCGGCATGCCGAAAAACGCGGTCAACGAAGCCATGGTGTCGCGCCACTACAGCCAGTTCAAGGCGCCGCCTGACTTCTTCACCGCCGGCGGTTTCTCTGCTGCCATGGCCGTGGTCACCGCGCTGAAAAACAGCAAGGGCGAGACCGGCGCCGAGACGCTGATCAAGACCATGGAAGGCATGAGCTTTGACACACCCAAGGGCAAGATGACCTTCCGCAAGGAAGACCACCAGGCCATGCAAAGCATGTACCACTTCAAGATCAAGGTCGACCCGGCGTTTGCCTGGGGCGTGCCTGAGCTGGTGCGCGAGATCAAGGCTGAAGAGATGGCCGTTCCGATCAGGAATAAGCGTTAATTTCCCCGCTTTGTCATCCCGGACCTGATCCGGGATCCATATCTGCATACCGCAGTTGATCGGGTAAGCGTGGAGTGGATCCCCGATCAAGTCGGGGATGACAGACAAGGGTGTCGGGCGCGACACCTCCCGCTACGCCGTTCCCCCATTCAAACGGGACACACATGCTCCAAACCAAAGAACTCACGGTCCGCTTCGGCGGGCACGTGGCGGTCAATGCCGTCAGTTGCAGCTTTGCGCCTGGCAGCCTGACGGCCATTGTTGGCCCCAATGGCGCGGGCAAAACGACGTATTTCAATTTGATCTCCGGCCAGCTCAAGGCCAGCAGCGGCACGGTCTCGCTCAATGGCCAGGAGCTGTCGGGCATGAGCGCCTCGGCGCGTACCCATGCCGGCCTGGGCCGGGCCTTTCAGCTGACCAATTTGTTTCCCAACCTCACCGTGCTGGAAAACGTGCGCCTGGCGGTGCAGGCCACGCGCCACGGCCCGCACCGCCGCGGCCTGAACCTGTGGAGCATCTGGAGCGACCACAAGGCGCTGATGCACAGGGCCGAGGAAATTCTGGAGGCCGTGGCCATGGAGGCCAAAGCCCAGATGCCGGTGGCCAGCCTGCCGCACGGCGACCAGCGCAAGCTGGAGGTGGCCTTGCTGATGGCACTCGAGTCGCTGGTGTTCATGTTCGATGAACCGACCGCCGGCATGAGCACCGACGAAGCGCCCGTCATCCTGAATTTGATCCGCCAGCTCAAGCAGGACAAGACCAAAACCATTTTGCTGGTGGAGCACAAGATGGATGTGGTGCGTGAACTCGCCGACCGCATCATCGTGTTGCACAACGGCTCGCTGGTGGCGGATGGCGAACCGGCCGAAGTGATTGCCTCACCCATCGTGCAACAGGCTTACCTCGGCATCAACCCCAGCGTAGAGGAGTCGACATGACAGACCAGGGCCAGCGCGGAACCGGCTTTGCCGGGCCGCAGGTGGCGCCCCCCTGGGGGGGTGACGCCGAAGGCGGCGCGGGGGGGCTTGTCCTTCGTGGTGTGCACACCCACATAGGCGCGTACCACATCCTGCACGGTGTTGATCTGCAGATTCCGCGCGGCCAGCTCACCATGCTGCTGGGCCGTAACGGCGCAGGCAAAACCACCACGCTGCGAACCATCATGGGTTTGTGGCAGGCCTCCAAAGGCCGCGTCACTTTTGGCGGGCGTGACATCACCACGCTGAGCACGCCGCAAATTGCCGAACTGAACATTGCCTACGTGCCTGAAAGCATGGGCATTTTTTCTGACCTCACGGTGAAGGAAAACATGCTGCTGGCCGCGCGCGGTGCCAAGCGCGCGAGCCAGATGGACGAGACGCGGCTGAAGTGGATCTTCTCGCTGTTTCCCGCGGTCGAGAAATTCTGGAACCACCCGGCCGGCAAATTGTCGGGTGGGCAAAAGCAGATGCTGGCCGTTGCCCGCGCGATTGTGGAGCCGCGCGAGTTGCTGATCGTTGACGAGCCCAGCAAGGGCCTGGCGCCGGCCATCATCAACAACATGATCGACGCGTTTGCGCAGCTCAAGGCCAGCGGCGTGACGATTTTGCTGGTGGAGCAAAACATCAACTTTGCCAAACGCCTGGGCGACACCGTGGCGGTGATGGACAACGGCGTGGTCGTTCACGCCGGCTCCATGGCCGAGCTGGCGCAAGACGCTGCCTTGCAGCAATCACTTCTGGGGTTGGCTTTATGAAAGACTTTGACTGGAAGCCTCTTGCGCTCGTGCCTTTGCTGGCCGTGCTCGTCTTCCCCTTCATCGGCTCCGGCTCCACCTGGCTCACGCTCACGGTGGCCGGCCTGGCCATGGGCATGATCATTTTCATCATTGCTTCGGGCCTGACGCTGGTCTTCGGCCTGATGGATGTGCTCAATTTCGGCCATGGTGTGTTCATTGCGCTGGGCGCCTTTGTGGCCACCACCGTGCTGGGCACCATGAGCGACTGGACCGGCTCGCAGGAACTCTGGCGCAATCTGGTGGCGGTGTTGCCGGCCATGGTCGTGGCCATGCTGGTCGCGGGCGCGGTGGGCCTGGCGTTTGAGCGCTTCATCGTGCGGCCGGTGTACGGCCAGCACCTGAAGCAGATCCTGATCACCATGGGCGGCATGATCATTGGTGAAGAACTGATCAAGGTCATCTGGGGCCCGGCGCAGATTGCGCTGCCGCTGCCCGAAGCCATGCGCGGCTCGCTTCTGATTGGTGACGCGGCGATTGAAAAATACCGCCTGATCGCAGTTGCAGTGGGCCTGTGTGTGTTTGCCCTGCTGGTCTGGACATTGAGCCGCACCAAGATTGGGCTGCTCATCCGCGCCGGTGTGCAGGACCGCGAGATGGTCGAGTCGCTGGGCTACCGCATACGCCGGCTGTTTGTTGGTGTGTTTGTGGTCGGCAGTGCGCTGGCCGGCCTGGGCGGCGTGATGTGGGGCCTGTACCAGCAAAACGTGGTGCCGCAAATGGGCGCGCAGGTCAATGTGCTGATCTTCATCGTCATCATCATTGGCGGGCTGGGCTCAACCGGCGGCGCCCTGATAGGCGCCTTGCTCGTGGGCCTGATGGCCAACTACACCGGTTTCCTGGCCCCCAAGGTGGCGCTGTTTTCCAACATCGCGCTGATGGCGGCCGTGCTGCTGTGGCGTCCGCAGGGCGTCTACCCCGTGACCAGTCGCTGAGAGGAAGCCAGCCATGAACAAACTTCTCACACGTCTGGTCTCTGCTGACTTCCCGCGCAACCGCGTGCTCGCCATCATCCTGGTGGGGCTGCTGCTGGCCCTGGCATTTGCGCCTTTCATCTTCCCGGGCGTCAAGGCGCTCAACGTGGCCGCCAAGGTGCTGATCTTCATCGTGCTGGTCGCCAGCTTTGACTTGTTGCTGGGCTACACCGGCATCGTCAGTTTTGCGCACACCATGTTTTTTGGCATAGGCGCCTATGGCATTGCGGTGGCCACCACCCACATGGGTCCGACCTGGGGCGCTCTCGCCGTCGGCCTGCTGTCGGCGCTGGGGCTGTCTTTTGTGCTGTCGCTGGCGGTGGGTTTGTTTTCGCTGCGGGTCAAAGCCATCTTTTTTGCCATGATCACGCTGGCCGTGGCCTCGGCCTTCCAGACGCTGGCCTCGCAGATGTCCGAAGTGACGGGCGGTGAAGACGGCCTGACCTTCAAGGTTCCTGAGGTGCTGTCGCCCAGCTTTGAGTTCATGCAGCCGGTGCTGGGCACGGCCATGGACGGCCGCCTGATTTGTTACTACCTGCTGTTTGCGGTGGCGCTGGTGCTGTTGTTGAGCCTGCTGCGCATTGTCAACTCGCCATTTGGCCGCGTTCTGCAGGCGATTCGCGAAAACGAATTCCGCGCCGAGGCGATTGGCTACCGCGTGGTGGTGTACCGCACCACCTCCAGCATTTTGTCGGCGTTGTTTGCCACCGTGGCCGGCGCCATGCTGGCGCTCTGGCTGCGTTACAACGGCCCCGACACCTCGCTCTCGTTTGAAATCATGATCGATGTGCTGTTGATCGTCGTGATTGGCGGCATGGGCACGATTTACGGCTCGGCCATTGGCGCGGCGCTGTTTCTGGTGGCGCAAAGTTATTTGCAGGACCTGCTGGCGCTGGGCAGCCAGGCGGCAGCCGGGTGGCCCTGGCTGGCGGCCCTGCTGTCGCCAGACCGCTGGCTGCTGTGGCTGGGTGTGCTGTTTGTGTTGTCCGTGTATTACTTTCCCACCGGCGTCGTGGGGCGTTTGCGCGCCAAAACATCGCAGGCCCACACATGAGCTTCACATCCAACTACATCAACTGCGCCGGCCGCGAGATCCACTACACCGAGTGGGGCGCAGCGCACAGCGAGACCGTCATCGCCTGGCATGGCCTGGCGCGCACCGGGC
>JAKFXR010000035.1 GCA_021731285.1 Polaromonas sp.
GTGCTGGCACCATGCCCGGCATCACCAGCAGCAACTCGCTGGTGATGCCGGGCATGGTGCCAGCACCGCCCTGCGTTCCGGACTTGGCAGCGCTGGGATCAATTTGCGATTTCACGTCAGCACGGGTGCCAGCCGTAGCGCCGGCTGTCGAGCCGGATGTGCCAGTGGCCGAGCCGGAGCTGATGGCCGGGCCTGCGCCGCCCTGCGTGCCGGACTTGACGTCGGTTGTCTGGGCGGCGGCAAAACCGGACGTGGCCATCAGCGTGGCCAGAATGAGGGAGATGCTTGACTTGTTCATGAAATTTCCTTGGTTGAAAGACGAGAGAACCTGAGAGGCCCCTGAAAGCCCCACGATGTCACTCTAGATTGATGGTCGGGGCGGGAGCGTCGGCGCTCAAGCTGAGGACGTGTAGTCAAAAGCAACGTGGCCGAACGCAAAAGAATAAAAGCCGGCAGCACGGTGTGCGGCCGGCTTGTGGGGTCAGCTCAGCTTATTGAGCCTGGCCAGATACAGCGCCGGAGCCTTGCACCGACACACCACCATTGGCGCGGGGCAGGTTGCGCTGGATGCTGCGGTCAGCACGTGCAGCGGTGTTGCCCACTGCATTGCTGGCACGCCTTGCGGTGCGGGCCGTGGCGTTGGCAGCGCGGTCAACACCGTTTTCAATGCGGTCACCGGTGCGGGAAACCGCGCCACGCACGCCGTTGGAGTTGTCCACGTTGGCGCGTGTGTTCACATTGGTGTTGTTGATCACCGAGGCATTGCCCATGGTGCCGTTTTGCAAACCGGCTTCTGCAGCACCGCTTGAATTGGCATTGGCGCGCACGTCACCGCTGATATTGGCATTGACGCCGGTGCGAACACCGGTGTTCACGCCCACGCCGGAGGTGGAGACACCCACACCGGTATTGACACCAGCACCAACGCCGATCTGCGCATGCGCAGAAAAAGCCAGGGCGGCGGTCAGGGCCACAGCGGCGGGAAGGGCACGCATTGTGAATTTGTTCATTTCTAACTCCTTTAAAAGTTCCAGCAGGACAGAGCGCATCGTGACCCCGCAGAACGAACTGCACATTTACAAAAAGCCCCGGGGAAACCGGGACGCCTGCAAAGCCAAAACCATTTCGGGTCTGGGTGATATGAATTTAGGCCCGCCAGCACGCTCAACCTATCGGAGAGCCGCGACCCCTGGCGTAGGACACAAGCCTTTACAAAACCTTGACAAATGCGCATGCTCCCCTGAAAGACCACGCGGGTATAAATGAGCTTGCTGTCCTACAGGGGCCGGGCAAGCCCTCGCGTGACAATGTGTTTTTGCCCCTCCCGTCTGCCCCATTCATGCCCTCTTCCGCACCCCCCGTCAAACTTCCTGATGCCGTCACCCTGGAGCCCCGCTCCGCTGAAGAAGCCGAAGCCCTGGCGGCCACGCAGCAGGCCATTGCAACGGCGGCACTGAGTTTTTCCATCAAGGTGATGACGGTCAACATCCACAAGGGCTTCACCTTCTTCAACCGCAAGTTCATCCTGCATGAGTTGCGCGAGGCCGTGCGCACGGTGGGCGCCGACGTGGTGTTTCTGCAAGAAGTCACCGGCACCCACGCCAAGCATGAAAACAGGGTGGCCAACTACCCGGTGACACCGCACTACGAATTTCTGGCCGACACCATCTGGCCGCAGTTTGCCTATGGCCGCAACGCCGTGTACACCAACGGCCACCACGGCAATGCAGTGCTGTCCAAGTTTCCCATCGTCAGTTTTGAAAACCGTGACGTCTCCATCAGCGGCCCCGAAAGGCGCGGCCTGCTGCACTGCGTGTTGCAGGTGCCGGGGCGGGACACCCACGTGCATGCGATCTGCGTCCATCTGGGCCTGGCTGAATCGCACCGCCTCAAACAGCTCAACATGCTCTGCGACATGGTGCACAAGGACATCCCACCCAGCGCACCAGTCATTGCCGCCGGTGACTTCAACGACTGGCGCCGCCGCGCGCACAAGGTGCTGCTGGACGGCGCCGGCATGCACGAGGTGTTTGTGCAGGCCAACGGCAAATCAGCGCGCACATTTCCGGCGCGTTTTCCGCTGCTGCAACTGGACCGCATTTATGTGCGCAACGCGATTGGCCACGCGCCGGTTGTGCTG
The DNA here is from genome assembly GCA_021731285.1 of Polaromonas sp. Classification (GTDB taxonomy): domain Bacteria; phylum Pseudomonadota; class Gammaproteobacteria; order Burkholderiales; family Burkholderiaceae_C; genus Polaromonas. The sequence goes on from JAKFXR010000035.1 coordinate 2,141, forward strand.
CCCCTCAAGCCCTGGTCGCACCTGTCGGACCACGCACCTCTGGCTGCAGAAATAGAGTTGTAAACATCATGAGCAGATGGATCAGTGGCAACACCTTTCGCCTGCTTGAAAACGGCGAGGAGTTTTTTCCACGCGTGTTCGACACCATTGCCAATGCCACGCACGAGGTGGTGGTCGAGACCTTCATCCTGTTTGAAGACAAGGTTGGCAAGGAGTTGCATGCGGCGCTGATCAAGGCCGCCCAACGTGGCGCGCAGGTGGACGTGACGATTGACGACTTTGGCTCGCCCGACCTGTCACACGAGTTCATCTCCACCCTCACCAGCGCCGGGGTGCGCCTGCATGCGTTTGACCCCGGGCCCAAGCTGTGGGGCTGGCGCACCAACCTGTTTCGCCGCATGCACCGCAAGATTGTGGTGGTGGACGGCCAGCGCGCCTTTGTCGGCGGCATCAATTACTCGGCCGACCACCTGGCCGATTTCGGGCCCCAGGGCAAGCAGGACTACGCGGTCGAGATGGAGGGCCCCATCGTCGCCGTCATCCTGGCGTTTGTGCACAAGGCGCTGGAGGCCGGGCAGCGCAACGCCGGCGTGACCCTGACACAGCGCATTCGCGACCGCTTCTCGGCCCACGCACACACGCTGGCCGAACGCTGGCGCAGTGACAGGACCGGCGGGGCCGCCGAGGCTGAGCGGGGCGGCTCGGCCATCTTTGTCACCCGCGACAACCGCAAACACACCAACGACATCGAGCGCCACTACCGCATTGCCATACGCTCCGCACAAAAGCGCGTGGTGATTGCCAACGCCTATTTTTTTCCGGGCTATCGCCTGCTCAAGGAAATGCGCAGGGCCGCGCGGCGTGGCGTCGAGGTGCGGCTCATCCTGCAGGGCGAGCCCGACATGCCGATTGTCAAAACCGCCGCCAGCCTGCTCTATCACCACCTGCTCAGCGCGGGCGTGCGCATTTTCGAATACAACGAGCGGCCCTTGCACGGCAAGGTCGCGGTGTTTGACGACGAGCTGGCCACCGTCGGCTCCAGCAACCTGGACCCGCTGAGCCTGGCGCTCAACCTGGAGGCCAACGTGATCATCAAGGACCGCGCCTTCAACCAGCACCTGGGCCAGCGACTGGACCACCTGGTGGCCACCAACTGCAAACTGATACGCATTGAAGACGTGGTCGAGTCCGGGCGCTGGCGCAGCATACGCAACTTCTTCCTGTTTCATCTGCTGCGCCGCTACCCGGCCTGGGGCGGCTGGCTGCCGGTGCACATGCCACGCATCACCCCGGCCTTCAGGTCCGACGCGACCGGCGCCACCCTGTCCAGCGACGCCGACAAGGTCTCGCGGGCCGACGCGGGCTGACACGCATGGCCAACAGCCGCGCACTCAAACCCCCGGCCGCCCTGGCCAAGCCGGCAGCTTCGGGCAACAAGTTGACCAGCGCACCCTGGTGGCCCTGGCTCAAGCGCGGCGCCACCGCCGCCTTTTTCATGCTGGTGGCGTATCTGCTGTTTACCCAGGCGCGCAACATCGACTGGCAGGAGGTGTTGACCTCCCTCCAGAACTACCCGGTGGGCCTGGCCTGGGCTGCGGTGCTGCTGGCGGTGGTGAGCTTCACGCTTTACAGCTCCTTTGACCTGCTGGGCCGCCACTACACCGGTCACACGCTGGGCACACCCACGGTGATGGCCGTCACCTTCATCACCTACGCGTTCAACCTCAACCTCGGCTCACTGGTTGGCGGCGTGGCCTTTCGCTACCGGCTGTACTCCCGGCTGGGCTTGAGAACAGGCACCATCACACGCATCATCTCGCTGAGCATGCTGACCAACTGGATGGGCTACCTGCTGCTGGCCGGGCTCATCTTCAGCCTGCAGCCGCCCACCCTGCCCGAGGGCTGGAAGATTGCGACCGAACACCTGCGCTACATCGGCTTTGTGCTGGTGGGGATGGCGGCAGCCTATCTGGCCTTCTGCGGCTTCTCCCCCAAGCGCACCCTGATGCTGCGCGGCCACGAGATCGAGCTGCCCTCGCTGCGCCTTGCCAGCCTGCAACTGCTGATGGGCGCGACCAACTGGCTGGTGATGTCCTGCATCATTTACATCCTGCTGCAACAGCGGGTGGAGTTTTCAGCCGTGGTCAGCGTGTTGCTGCTGGCGGCGGTGGCGGGTGTGCTCACCCACGTGCCCGCCGGCCTGGGTGTGCTGGAAGCGGTGTTTGTCGCCCTGCTGTCGCATGTGATGCCCCAGCACGAGCTGCTGGCCGCGCTGGTGGCCTACCGGGTCATTTATTACCTGGCGCCACTGGCGGCGGCGACTGCGCTTTATCTGGTGACAGAGGCACGGGCAAAGAAAATAGCGCAGACAAGCAAGGCCTGAGAGCCGTCGGCGTCCCTCATCAGTCATCCACCCCCTCTTCCCTCGCCTTCTGTCATCCCGGGCTTGACCCGGGATCCATGCCGGCACACCACAAGCCCCCGGGTCAACGGCCATGGATTGCGGGTCAAGCCCGCAATGACGACAGCCGGATAACACCGACAACTACCCTAAATCACCAAAACACTGTATATTGATACAGTGTTTAAGCCGTCCACGTCCTCTACCCGCCCCGCTGGCATCGCCAGCGCCGCGGCCGCGCTGCGCTTTTTCTGTCGGGCTGGCGCGCCAGCGGCGTCCGGGGAGTCGGCACATCTGCCTACATGCTGCACACCCCTGCCGGCCGCACCATCAAGTGCATGTAGAGAAGAAAGGAGCGACGCATGGGTGTGATGAACGACCTGTTGACGAACGACCTCTTCCCGCAAGCCCTGTTGCCCATCACGCTGCAGGGCCCGACGGATCTGGAAGGCTTTCGCCGTGCTGCGCGCGCACTGCTGGCGCAGCAGATGCTGCCCGGGCAGGTAAGCTGGCACACCGTTGACACACCAGCGCAAGACGCATCGACCAGCGAGGCCAATACGCTCGTCGTCATACCCAACATCATCTACAGCGACGCGCCACCGGTCAGCGTGCCGCCAGAGTTTCTGGCGCTGGCTGAGACCGTCATCCTGCACAAAGACCCGCAGCGCTTTGCCTTGCTCTACCGCATCCTGTGGCGCCTGGTGCACGAGCCCGCCCTGCGGCATGACCCGCTGGACGCAGACATGCTGCAGGCCCAGGAGATGGCACAGGCGGTGCAGCGCGACATGCACAGCATGAAAGCCTCTGTGCGCTTTCGCACCGTGCAGGACGATATCTTTCGCAACCACCCCGAAGGCGGCCCCCTGCGCGTGGCCTGGTTTGAGCCCGAGCATCACATCGTGGAGGCCATCGCCACCTTCTTCGAGCGGCGCTTCAGCCAGATGCGCTGGGCCATCCTCACGCCCGAGCGCAGCGTGGAGTGGGACGGTGCCCAGCTGCGTTTTGGCCCCGGCGCCCGCAAAGACGACGCGCCCCCACTGGAAGCCGGCGAGCAACTGTGGCTGGGCTGCTACCAGCACATCTTCAAGTCGGCGCAGCTCAGGCTGCAGGCGATGTCACGCGACATGCCACGCCGCTACTGGAGAAAGCAGCCCAAGACCCTGGGCACGAGCGGCAAGCCGCGCAAAAGCAAAATCACAGCCCCTGACGCAGCCGGCATGGTGCTCCTTATTTAATAGCAGACTTTGCCCGCCACTTGTGGGCAAACTGCTGTTTTAGCTCTTCAATACCTTCAGCGTGCAACCGGCGCACTGGCCGTGCCCGCAGGCGCAGATGCGGGAGCCCCAGGCGCAGCAGTCCCGGGCACAGACACATCACGCTGGGGATCCATATTCGGCAATGACGCCGGCCGCGAGGTCGAGTCGCGCGGGTCCACAGGCGGGGCAAGCGGCGCCTGCGACGACAGGTTGTCACGCACTGCAGGGTTGCGCGGGCGCAGCGGCTTCTGGCTGTTGGGTTGCATGCCGGGGCTCATCTCCGGCCGCAGCTCGGGCCGGCTCTCCAGCTTGAGTTCGTCCGAGTTCATGCGCGGCTTGAGTTGCGGCCTGGGGCGCGGCTTCATGTCGGGCTGCACAAACGGGCCATTGCCCGGGTCTGCCAGCACACCACGCTCTGCGGGTGTTGGCCCGGGCGTAGGCACAGACGCCGACTGCGCGGCAGCCAGCGAGGACACCAGGGCCAGCGCCACCATCAGCCCTGACTGGGCAGGAAATACCTTGTTCATAAAGTCTCCTTGCACGCAATGCGCGTGACCGCGGCCACACGTGGGGCCACAACTTCACTGTGCGCTGTGTGGCGCGGTTTGCGCATCGGCTGGCAGCGTGCATCGCCGTAGGACCTGTCCCGCCGACGACAGCCGTGCGGTGGGTTTGACACCCCTGCGACAGCGCTGCAACACCCTGGCAAGGCAAGCTTGGCCGCATGCCAATCACTGCGCAGAAAGCCACACCATGAACACCACCGTTGCACCCCCCGCCGATCACTTTCAAAACTTGCAGGCTGCCGTCCTCGCCATGCCCATGGCACGCACGCTGGGGCTGGTGTTCAAACACATGGCGCCCGGCGAGACAACGCTGGAGATGCCGGTGCTGGACGCCTTCAGCTTCCGACCGGGCCAGTTGCAGGCCACGGCGATCTTTGCGATTGCCGACTTTGCTGCGGTGTCAGCCGCCGGCACGCTGCTGCCGCCAGGCTGGATCAACGCCACGATAGACGCCAACCTGAAAATCGTCGCGCCCGCCACAGGCGCCCTGCTGCGCGCACGCGGCCGCGTGGTCAGCGCCAGCAAGCTGCTGACCGTGTGCGCCGCTGAGGTTTACGCTGTGAGCAGCAGCGGTGAAGAAACGCTGTGCGCCACCCTGCTGGGCACCGCCCGCAACATCGACATGACGCCGCGCGCAAAATAACGCTACTGTATTAATAGCAAACTATTGACGTCATCAAAGGGCAAATCGCCGATTTGATGCAAAAGCAAATCAGCGCATTGCATCGGGCCCGGCATCCGCTTCTGCCTCGGGCCACAGCTTGGGAAAATAAAACCGCAGTGCATGTTGCGGCACACCAAAGCGCAACTTGCCGTGCGGAGAGTCGGTGGCCAGCAAACCGCGCTTGAGCAGCGCCGTCACCTGCGCCGTCGCAAGCCGCTCACCCAGCCCCAGCAGCGCCTTGAACTCGCTTCGCTCCAGCTCCGACTGCGTCAGCAGCAGATAGTGCAGCGCCCGCAGCGACTCGCGGCGCACGCCGCGCTTGACCACGCCTTCCTCAAAGGCCAGGCAGGCCGCGATGCGATCCTTCATGCCGGCCATGTCGAGCAGACCGGCCATAAAGCGCACCTGGTCAATGCACAGGGCCAGCACATAGTCGATCCACGCGATCAACGCGCGCTCCGACAGGTTGCCGCGCCCGTCCAGGTCACCGGCCCGCGGCTCATCGGCGGCGGCCAGGTGCGCGTAGTAGGCCTCGTGGCTGCGGGCAAAACCGCGCAGCGGCGACCACAAACCATTGGTCAGCCCCAGCGAGCCCAGCGCAAGGTGTGTGTGCAGGCGTGCCACGCGGCCATTGCCGTCACGAAAAGGGTGAATCCACGCCAGTCTGTGGTGCGAGGCGGCAACAGCCAGAATTTGCAGCTCACCACGCCGCACACCGCCATAAAAAGCACCCCAGCGGTCCAGCATGGCACCAATAGCGGTGTGCAGCGGCGCCGCATGCACACCCACGCTGACCCCGCGGTCACGCAACGCGCCCGGCCGCAGCACATCGCCCTCGGGCAACACCCGGTCTGCAGCCGGCAAGCGCGCAAACAAGTCCTGGTGAATATCGCGCACCATCTGCGCCGACCACACCTGCCCGCTGGCCCAACCCTTCCAGCCGGCCTCTACCGCGCGCTCGGTCTGCATATGCGCCAGCGCCAGCCGCTGACGCCGCGCCTTGTCCCGGTCCTGCGAATAGTCGCTGCGCAGCGCGGCCTCAATCTCAAATGGCAGCGTGTGCTGCCCTTCAATCTTGTTGCTGTAGTAGGAGTTCATCGCCCGCAGCAGTTGCCGCAACTCAACCGGCGCGCCCACCCCCGCCAGGCTTTGCGCCGCTCGCTGCAGATCGTGCGCCCGCTCCAGCAGCGGCTGAAGATGCTGCTCGCCCGGCAACAGGGGCTCCATCTGCGAGGGATGGTCGTATAGCGCGAATTTTTGCGACTTGGTGGACATTCTTAAGTCTATGTCACGCAAGGCTTTTTTGCAATTATTGCGGGAGATTTTGCGACTTTGAGTGCGACTTCATCAGTGCCAGCAAACTGCTGACGGTGTACGCGCAGAAGTCTGCGCCGTCAATGAGAAGGGTGAAGAGCTGCTGTGCGCCACCCTGCTGGGCACCGCCCGCAACATAGACGCCACACCGCGCGTGCAATAACGCTATATTGTTGATAGCAAACTATTAGCGTCACTAAAGGGCAGAGTGCCGATTTGGTTCACAAGTTCTGGCGCGGGCCGGTTTCTCTCATCCCGGCTGCCCTCTGTCATCCGGACTTGAGGCGCCTGCCCCGGACTTCGATCCGGGGGGATCCATCCCCGCCCCGCTCTGTCATCCCGGGCTTGACCCGGGATCCATGCCCCCGCATTCCCAGCTCAGCCCGCCTCAGCAAAACACATCGCCTCAATCTTGTGCCCATCCAGGTCCAGCACAAAAGCCGCGTAATACGTCGGCGTGTACTGCGGCCGCAAACCCGGCGGCCCATCACAACGCGCACCCATGCTCAAGGCCTTGGCGTGAAAGGCATCCACCTCCGCAGGTGAGTTGGCCAAAAAACTGATGTGCGTCCCATTGCCAGGCGCAGCAACACCACCGTCATGTGGCCGCCCAATCCAGAACTCCGGAAAGCTGCGTCCAAAAGCCGCAGACTCACCATGCTCCATGATCGGGTTGATCTGCAGCGTAGCCAGCACGGCGGTGTAGAACGCCCTGGCACGCGGGAAGTCGTTAGTGCCCAGGGAGATGTGGGAGATGACGCTGGGGGGAAGGGTCGATGAATCAGGCATGGCGGTCCTCGATGAACATAAGCGAAAAGTTTAGCGACAGAACGCCATTTACCTAGAAAAAGGGCATTGCGGTATCGTCAAGCCATAAACATAAGTCAAGGGAGGCCAGGATGGGACAGATAGACCGCGAACATATGCACGAAGAGACCCGTCAAAGTCCTTTCAGCCCTCCGCCTGAGCGATTTGGCACGACAACAAAGATCGTCATCTTCGCGGTAGTGATCTTCCTGATTTACAAGGTTGCAGACTGGAAGCTGAGTCAGCGTGCGCCCAAGCCAGTCAGTACACCGCCCGCATCAGCTGGGCCGGTTTCCCCCCGACCAGAATCGGCGGCCCCGCCGCTCCCACAAGCACCAAGCGACTCAAGGGCCTCCGAATCAACGGAGGGCTCGCGCACCGTCACCAAATGCATCGTTAACGGCAAAACCAGTTACGGGGACACAGGCTGCGCGGCGGGGGCGAAAGTGACCCAGGTGGTCACCAAAGAAAATCACAACCTCATGGCGGCAGTGCGCGTACCGGCTCCCGCAGAAAAGGAGGCACCGGCTCAGTCGCTATCGGTAGCCACTCAAAACGATGCGGGGATTGATCGGGCCGCGATGAAGGCTGAGTGCAACGCACTGGAGGAGCGCATCAAACACTTCGACGCAATGGCGCGTCAGCCACAAAACATCCCAACACAGGACTGGGTCCGCGAGCAACGGAAAAACGCGCGGGATCGCCAGGCAAGAATTCCATGTCGATAAAGCCATCAATCATCTTGTTGCCCCACGCGTAAGTCCCCCAGGAAAAGCCCTGGGTCACAAATCCGTTTCCGATAGCTACTCTCTGCCGTGCAACAACTTCATCGCACACAACATGAGCAACGCCGTCAAAGAACTCTCCGACTGGGGAAAAATGCCTGCCCGACCAGGCTTGTACTTGTCGCTTTCGCATGGCCGAGAGTTCCCTCAACAAGCGGTCAAGCAGCGAGGGTTTCCGGGCCCAAAGATTGGTCCGCTTCTATATGTGCAGACCCACTACGCCCAGCGCATCGTTCTTCGTTTCGTCAACAAACGCGATGCCGCAAAATTCTTTCGCGAAGCTACTTCTGCCACCGGAGAACTGGATGTGATTGAAGGCACCTTGGTCTACGACAGCAAGTGTTACGGCGATTGGGACGTCTGCTACATAGCATCCGAATTCTGCATTCCCTCAAAGGCCAAGCGCGCATAAATTGAGTCCCGCGGGCATACTAGATGCCTCAACACAAAGAGGGCATACATGCCAGCAGCATCAATCAACTGGACGCGGCCAGAAACGTTGGCCGCTCTTCACGTTTATTTTCAGCTGCCGTTTGGCCAGTTGCATCGCAATCAACCCAAGATCAAACAGCTTGCTAGCTGGATTGGCCGCACCCCGAGTTCCGTCGCGCTTAAGCTCGTCAATTTTGCAAGCCAAGACCCACAAATCATCGCTCGTGGACTACGCGGCATGGGTAACGCCTCAAATCTAGACAAGGCCATCTGGCAAGAACTGCAAACCAACTGGGATCCCGTCGCATTGGAGGCTGCAGCAGACTACGAAAAATTAGCGACGGGACATGGCGTGATACCCGATGCAGATATTGTGGAAGAGGCACCCGATTTTTCTGAGGGAAAAACCCGCACGGCCAGCGTCGAGGTCCGCGTCAATCAAGCAAGATTTCGAAAATCTGTGTTGGCCAGCTATAACGCGACCTGCTGCATTAGCGGACTCCAACACGAAAAACTCGTAATTGCGAGCCATATCGTGCCGTGGAGCATAGACACCAAAAATCGACTCAACCCGCAAAATGGGCTTTGCCTCTCCGCGCTGCATGACCGGGCATATGACCAAGGTCTGATTACTGTGATGCCTGATTACACGGTTCGTATTTCAACGAAACTCAACGCTCAAACAGATGACCGATTCATCATTGACGCACTGCTGCGTTTCGACGGAAAACCAATTTCTCTGCCTGAAAAATTCCGGCCAGCTCCTGAGTTTCTAGAGTTTCATGCCCGTGCGTTCGGATTTATGTGATCTTCTGCGTTGCTGCGTCTGCCTTCAAACGTCAATATTCGCCGCCCGCAACGCATTCGTCTCAATAAACTCGCGCCGCGGCTCAACCTCATCCCCCATCAGCATGGTGAACACGTGATCGGCTTCGATCGCGTCGTCGATCTGCACGCGCAGCAGCCGACCACGCGGTTGAGTCCATGGTGATTTTCCACGACTGGGCCCATCATGCTGCAGGTTATGAGTGTTTCAGCGCTCCAGCCCTTGATGGACGCGCGCAAGCAGCTACCAAATTCATAGCGGGCTGGGGGCCCTCAAATACAGGCGTACTTCGCCATCAACGCAGGAACAGCCGGTTTTGCGCAGCGCTGCAGGTTCATCAACAAGGCGTGGTCGGGCCTCCCCACGCGGTGGCGAGTGCGCAGGTCGTGCTGGATCTGGCCCAGCAGCGAAGCCGCCATTTCCGCATCCGCCAGCGCCCGGTGGGCCCGGCCGGCGCGGGGCAGGTGGTGATAGTCCACCAGCACGCCCAGCTTGTGGCTGGATGCCTGGGGGTACAGCCTTCTGGAAACAAGCATGGTGCAGGCAAAGGGCTGGGCCGCCGCGGCACCGGCACGTGCCAGCTCAGCCTGCCAGAACCTGCGGTCAAAAGAAGCGTTGTGCGCCACCATGGGCGCGTTGCCGACAAAACGGCTGGCAGCCAGCATGACGGTGGCGGCATCGGGCGCGCTGGCCACCATGGCGTTGCTGATGCCGGTCAGGCTGGTGATGAAGGCCGGAATGTGTATGCCCGCGTTCATCAGGCTCTGGAAGCGGTCGACCACGCAGCCGTTTTCGACCAGCACAATGGCCACCTCGGTGGCGCGGTCGCCCATGGCGGGCGACAGGCCGGTGGTTTCAAAGTCGATGACAGCGACCAGGGTCATGCCAGGTCGCCCGGGAGCATGGCCCAAAGCGGCACGGCCTCCATGCCGTCCGCCAGCTTGTACCGATGCAGCCCCGGGTACACCACATACAACGCGTCCAGCTTCAGGTCATGCATGGCAATCCGCATGCTGGGGGTCACTCGCGGTGCATCGGCTCGTTTGAATTCAACACCCACGCGCTGAGCGCCTTTGAACATCAGCAGGTCAAGTTCAGCACCCTGATGGGTGGCCCAGAAATAGGCCTGATCCGGTTGCGCAATGCGCAGTACCTGCTCCAGCGCAAAACCTTCCCAGCTGGCCCCGCTCTGGGGATGCGCCAGCAAGTCCGGGAGGGTCTTCACACCCATCAGCGCATGCAGCAGGCCTGTGTCGCGAAAATAGATCTTTGGTGCCTTGACCTGGCGTTTGCCCAGGTTCTCGTGCCAGGGTTGTAGCTGACGGACCATGAAGGTCTGGGTCAGGTAGTCCAGATACCTGCGCACCGTGGTTTCACCAATGCCCAGGGACCGTGCAGGCTCAGCGGCATTCCAGATTTGCCCATGGTAGTGCGCCACCATCTGCCAGAAGCGCATCATCAACGGGGCAGCCACGTTCATGCCCAGCTGCGGCAGGTCGCTGTACAAGTAGCGGTTGATGGCGTCCATGCGCCAGGTGGCGCTGACCTCGTCCTGCTGCGGAAGGTAGGCCCCCGGAAAACCACCGCGCAACCACAATTGATTGACCTCGCCCCGGCCGGCGCCCACCTCACTGAGGTCAAAGCCCGCCACCTCCAGACTGACTGCGCGGCCCAGCAAGGACTCTTTTCTGTGCGTGATCATTGGCGAAGCACTGCCCAGCAAAAGGTATTGCCCGTTACGGTGGATGTGCGTCGGGCGGTCAATCAGCACCCGAAGCGCTTCGAACAACTGCGGCTGGTGCTGAACTTCATCAATAACCACCAGCCCCTGCAGGTCTGAGAGCGCCTCCATGGGATAAGCCAGGCGCCGGCGGGACGCCTCGTCTTCCAGGTCAAAGTAGTTCGGAGAGTCGGTCGAAATGAACTCACGCGCCAGCGTGGTTTTGCCTACCTGACGCGGGCCTACCAGCTCAACAGCCCGGAACGAGCCCAGCAGGTGATTCAGGCGGGATTTGAGAACACGGCGTTCAATCATGCGCCCATGATATCAAAAACACCATGAAATTCCAACATCTGGTGGTGGATTTTCATGGTACTTTCACCCACTCTTCGTCGGCCCCTCCCGCCGCCAGGCCGGAAACCGTGCCTCTAAACGTCAATATTCGCAGCCCGCAGCGCATTCGTCTCGATGAACTCGCGCCGCGGCTCCACCTCGTCCCCCATCAGCATGGTGAACACGTGATCGGCTTCGATGGCGTCGTCGATCTGTACGCGCAGCAGGCGGCGCACTGTGGGGTCCATCGTTGTTTCCCACAGCTGGGCAGGGTTCATCTCGCCCAGGCCTTTGTAGCGCTGGCGTGCGGTGGCGCCTTCGGCCTGGGTGATCAACCAGGCCATGGCGTCGCGGAAGGTGTCTACTTTTTCTTCCTTCTGGCGCTCGCCTTCGCCGCGTATGACTCTGGAGCCTTCGCTCATCAGGCCCTTGAAGGTGGATGCCGCTTCGGCCAGCGCTGCGTAATCGGCGCCGTGCACAAAGTCTTGTGTCAGCACACTGCTTTTCACGTTGCCGTGGTGGCGGCGGCTGATGCGCAGAATCGGTTTGTCGCTGCGGGTGTCAAACTCGCCGGCCACTTCAGCCGTGGGCAGTTGGGCTTGCAGCGTGGCGGCGGAGCGCTCTGCGTCTTCCACCGTGTCCAGGTTGAGTGACACACCGTCGGCAATGGCTTTCAGCGCTTCTGCGTCCATGTAGCCACGCAGGCGGCCAATCACCGACTCGGCCAGCTGGTGCTTGCGCGCCAGCTCGGCCAGGGTGTCGCCGGTCAGCAGCGTGCCCTTGCCCGCAGCGGGGTCGGCGCCGGTTTGCACCGACGCGTCTTTGAGTGCGATCTTCAGCAAAAAGCTGTCGAGCGCGGCGCTGTCCTTGAGGTACTGCTCTTCCTTGCCCGACTTGACCTTGTACAGCGGTGGCTGCGCAATGTAGATGTGGCCGCGCTCCACCAGCTCTGGCATCTGGCGGTAAAAGAAGGTCAGCAGCAGGGTGCGGATGTGGGCCCCGTCCACGTCGGCGTCGGTCATGATGATGATGCGGTGGTAGCGCAGCTTGGCCACGTTGAAGTCGTCATTGCCGGTGGTGCCGCCGGCCTTGCCGATGCCGGTGCCCAAAGCGGTGATCAGCGTCAAAATTTCGTTGCTGGTCAACAGCTTTTCATAACGCGCTTTCTCAACGTTGAGAATCTTGCCGCGCAGCGGCAGGATCGCCTGAAACTTGCGGTCGCGGCCCTGTTTGGCAGAGCCGCCGGCGGAGTCACCCTCGACGATGTAGATCTCGCACAGTGCCGGGTCTTTCTCCTGGCAGTCGGCCAGCTTGCCGGGCAGGCCCATGCCGTCCAGCACGCCCTTGCGGCGCGTCATGTCGCGCGCCTTGCGGGCCGCTTCACGCGCACGCGCGGCTTCAATGATTTTGCCAACGATGATCTTGGCGTCGTTGGGCCGCTCCTGCAGGTAGTCGGTCAGCAGCTTGCTCACAATGTCTTCCACCGGGCCACGCACTTCGCTGCTCACCAGCTTGTCTTTGGTCTGGCTGGAGAACTTGGGCTCGGGCACCTTCACGCTCAGTACGCAGGTCAGGCCCTCGCGCATGTCGTCACCGGTCACCTCGACCTTGGCTTTTTTGGCCAGTTCGCTGTCGTCGATGTATTTGTTGATGACCCGCGTCATCGCGGCGCGCAGGCCGGTCAGGTGGGTGCCGCCGTCACGCTGCGGGATGTTGTTGGTAAAGCACAGCACCTGCTCGTTGTAGCCGCTGTTCCACTGCATGGCCACCTCAACACCAATGTTGGTGTTCTGGTCGCTCTGCCTGTCGCCCATGGCGTGGAAGACGTTGGGGTGCAAGACCGTCTTGCCCTTGTTGATGAAGTTGACAAAGCCTGTCACGCCGCCGGCGCCGGCAAAGTCGTCTTCCTTGCCACTGCGCTCGTCCAGCAGGCGGATCTTCACGCCGTTGTTCAAGAAACTGAGCTCGCGCAGGCGCTTGCTCAGGATGTCGTAGTGAAAGTCGTTGTTCTGCTGAAAGATGTCGGTGTCCGGCAGAAAGTGCACCTCGGTGCCGCGCTTCTCGGTGTCGCCCATCACCTGCATCGGTGACACCTCCACACCGCCCACGGTTTCGATGATGCGGTTTTGCACAAAGCCTTTGGAAAACTCCATCACATGGACTTTGCCTTCGCGGCGTATCGTCAGGCGCAGCATTTTGGACAGCGCGTTCACGCAGCTCACGCCCACGCCGTGCAGGCCACCCGACACCTTGTAGCTGTTCTGGTTGAACTTGCCGCCGGCATGCAGCTCGGTCAGCGCAATCTCGGCCGCAGAGCGTTTGGGCTCGTGCTTGTCGTCCATCTTGATGCCGGTCGGGATGCCGCGGCCGTTGTCCACCACGCTGATGGAGTTGTCCAGGTGGATGGTGACCATGATGTCGTCGCAATGGCCGGCCAGGGATTCGTCAATCGAGTTGTCAACCACCTCAAACACCAGGTGGTGCAAACCGGTGCCGTCGGACGTGTCGCCGATGTACATGCCAGGACGCTTGCGCACGGCCTCCAAGCCTTCCAGAATCTGGATTGAGCCTTCACCATAACCTTCAGACGCGCCGGCCTGGTTGGTGTCTATCTTGGGCTGAAAATTGGAGCTTCCCTCACCGCCTTCACCGGAGTTGACACCCTCATTTCCGCGGCCAGCTTCATCTGGAGTGGCTTCGTTGGCTTTGTTTTCTTCGGTCATAAATCGCTTTTACCTTCGGTGAAACTTCGTTTTCTCGATCTCTTGAATGACCAAACCCGCTTTCACAAGCGGGTTCTGTCTTCACTTGTCATCCCGGACCTGATCCGGGATCCATGTCACATAGACCACTCTGGCCTGCGTTGCATGGATTGCGGGTCAAGCCCGCCATGACATCCTCCTCATCAAATCCGCATCGGCATCACAACGTATTTAAAGGCCGCATCGTCGGGAATGGTCAGCAGTGCCGAACTGTTGGAGTCGGCCAGCTCGATCTTCACCATGTCCTGCTCCATGTTGGACAACGCGTCGATGAGGTAAGTCACGTTGAAGCCAATCTCGATGGCGTCACCGCCGTAGTCGATGTCAAGCTCGTCGACCGCTTCTTCCTGCTCGGCATTGTTGGATGCCACACGCAGGGTGCCGGGCTCGATGTTCAAACGCACACCCTTGAACTTTTCGCTGGTGAGAATGGCCGTGCGCTGCAGCGACGCCAGCAGCGGCACACGGCCCAGGGTGATGATGTTTTTGTGGTTTTTGGGAATGACGCGGTTGTAGTCGGGAAACTTGCCCTCAACCAGCTTGGTGACAAACTCCATGCCTTCAAAACTGAACTTGGCCTGGTTGCCGGCAAACTGCATCTCGATCGCGCCTTCTTTGTCGCTGAGCAGGCGCTGCATTTCGAGCACGGTCTTGCGCGGCAGGATCACTTCCTGGCGCGGCACTTCGACGTCCAGCGTGGCTGATGAAAACGCCAGCCTGTGCCCGTCGGTGGCCACCAGGCTCAGCTGCTTGCCTTCAGCCACAAACAAAATGCCGTTGAGGTAGTAGCGGATGTCGTGCACCGCCATTGCAAACGACACCTGGTTGAGCAGCTCTTTGAGCACCTTTTGCGGCACCGAAAAGCTGGGCCCAAAGTTGGCGGCTTCCTGCACCAGCGGAAAGTCTTCTGCCGGCAAGGTCTGCAGCGTGAAGCGGCTTTTGCCGCCTTTCAAAATCAGCTTGTTCTGCGCCGACTCCAGCGACACCGTCTGGTCGCTGGGCATGGAACGCAGGATGTCGATGAGCTTGCGGGCGCCCACGGTGGTGGTGAAGTTGCCGCTATCGCCATCGAGCTCGGCGGTGGTGCGGATCTGGATTTCGAGGTCGCTGGTGGTCAGCTGCAATTGCGAGCCCGTTTTGCGGATCAGCACGTTGGCCAGAATCGGCAGGGTGTGCCTGCGCTCCACGATGCCTGCAACCGACTGCAATACCGACAAAACTTTATCCTGAGTGGCTTTGAGAACAATCACTGTCTTAACCTCTTATTTCTTTAATTCAAATTAGTAGTAGTAGATAAGGGAAGCACGTTTCTGTGGACAGCCCTATTTTCTTCTTTTTGATCAACTACTTGGCGCTTGTTTAACCATGTGGTCAGACACCCCCCCAACCCTGCTGTCATATATGAACAACTTCCGGGAATCCACCTCCCCTGTGGATAAGCCATGGGTTGTTCAAAAGTTGTCCCCAATGTTGTCAGACGCATCTGAAATTGGGGAAAAGAGGCTGAATGAAGATTCATTTCAGCCTTTCAGGGTTTGTTCCAGCACATGCAGTTGCTGGTTGAGCTCGGTCATCTGCTGACGCTCGGCAGACATTTTGCGCACGGCATGCAGCACGGTGGTGTGGTCACGGCCACCAAACAGCTCGCCAATCTCTGGCAGGCTCTTCTGGGTCAGCTCCTTGGCCAGGTACATGGCAATCTGGCGCGGCCGGGCAATGCTGGCGGGCCGCTTTTTGGAATACATGTCAGCGACTTTGATCTTGTAATAGTCGGCCACGGTCTTCTGGATGTTCTCGACGGAGATCTGCCGGTTCTGGATGGACAGCAGGTCGCGCAGCGCTTCCCGGGCCAGCTGGATGGAGATTTCCTTGAGGTTGAAACGTGAATAAGCCAGGATTTTGCGCAGCGCGCCTTCCAGCTCGCGCACATTGGAGCGCACGTTTTTGGCGACAAAAAAGGCTACCTCTTCAGGCATGACCGTGCCTTCGGCCTCGGCCTTGCGGATCAAGATTGCCACCCGCATCTCCAGCTCGGGCGGCTCGATGGCGACGGTCAGGCCGGAGTCAAAACGCGAAACCAGGCGCTCATGGATGTCGGCCAGGCCCTTGGGATAGGTGTCGCTGGTCAGCACGATGTGCGACTTTTTGGTCAGCAGCGCTTCAAAGGCGTTGAAAAACTCTTCCTGCGTGCGGTCCTTGTTGGCAAAGAACTGGACGTCGTCGATCAGCAGCAGGTCCAGCGAGTGGTAGCGCTCCTTGAACTCGTCAAAAGTCTTGCGCTGGTAGGCCTTAACCACATCCGAGACAAATTGCTCGGCATGGATGTAGAGAACTTTGGCGGCGGGGTTGTCGGCCAGCAGCTTGTTGCCGATGGCATGGACCAGGTGGGTCTTGCCCAGACCCACACCGCCATAAATGAACAGCGGATTGTAAAGCTGGCCCAGGCTGCTGGACACATGCATGGCCGCGGCGCGGCCCATGCGGTTGGCCGTGCCTTCGATCAGGGTCTCAAAAGTCAGGGCGGTGTTGAGCCGGTTTTTAAACGGCGCCCCCGCAGCTTCTTCTGCGGCGCCCAGGCCGGCAGGCTCGGCAACGCCATTGCCTTCAAAGCTGCGCGTAAGAGGCGTCGATCTAACGGGAGTTTCTCGCTGAGCGAGCGCTAACTCCAGGTGAATGTTGTGGCCGGAGATTTTTTCCAGCAGGGCCGAGATGCGGCCGGCATATTGCGCCCGGACCCAGTCCAGCTTGAAGCGGTTGGCCACCTGGATGGTGACTTTGGACAGGTCGGCGGCGACCTCGGCGACCAGCGGACGGATCCAGGTATTGAACTGCTGCTCGGGCAATTCCTGCGCCAGATGGTCGACGCAGCTTTGCCACAAATCGTCGCCGGAGCTGTAAACCGCGGCCTCAGTCATGGGCGGTGGGCTGGGTTGGGAGGCCTTGGCCGGCATGCGCTTGCTTGTGGATATTTTTAATTTTTGGCACCCGGTATTGTAGGCGTCGGAGCTAGTTATCCACAAAAATTTTGTTCGGGTTTTAACCTATAAAAACAGCGACAATCCGCCCCCTGAGTCTGAGCATTTACCGCCGATGAACCGGCTAACTTGTTGCCAGGGCTCATAAATCTGCGATAATCGTGGGTTTCCCTGATTCATAGCGGAATTCACAGCGGGCACAGCAGGCGTACAGAATGTATTCCGGTGGGTGGCATGCCATGAAGACGTAGCGGGGAGCTTTCCAAGCCTGTAGGACCCATCATGAAACGCACATACCAACCTTCCAAAGTCAAGCGCGCACGTACGCACGGCTTTTTGTCACGCATGAAAACGCGTGGCGGCCGCGCCGTCATTGCTGCACGCCGCGCCAAAGGCCGCAAGCGCCTGGCGGTCTGACAAGCCTGTTTCTGCGGGCCTGTGGCTTGTGAGCAGACGCCTGGCGCCAGTGCAAAGGCTTAAAACCCGGCCCCAGTTCCAGGCCGTCCTTGCCGGCGCCATTGTTGCCAGAACAACGCATTTCGCATTGCACTGCAATGCGCTCGATGCCATGAACGCGCAAACCGTGCCCGCCAAAACCCATCAGACGCCGGCCTTGTTTCCTGTCCAGGACACCTGGATGGGCGCCATGGTGCCCAAGCGCTGGGCCAAACGGGCCGTGACGCGCAACGCCATCAAAAGGCAGATCTATACCGTGAGCGCTGACTTCCTGCATCATTTGCCTCCGGCCGCCTGGGTGGTCCGGCTGCGCCGGGATTTTTCACGCACAGAGTTTGTCAGCGCCAGCTCGGACGCGTTGACGCAGGCCGTGCGCATGGAAGTGACTGCGCTGATGCAAGCCGGAGCCAAAACCCCATGAGCCTGATCCCCCACTTGCGCCGCCTCGCGCGCGCCGCCCTTCGCCTTCCGCAGAAAACGCTGGTCACGCTGGTCAAGGGCTACCGACTCCTCCTCAGTCCGTGGCTGGGCTCGTCCTGCCGGTTTGAGCCGACCTGTTCTGCGTATTCACTTCAGGCCCTGCAACAGCATGGCGCCGTCAAGGGCAGCTACCTGACCCTGTACCGCCTGGGCCGCTGCCACCCCTGGTGCCACGGCGGGTATGACCCGGTGCCGTCATCGGCCTGGCAGCCGGTGGCCGATCGTTTTTCCCTTTTCACCCGTCTGGTCACGCCCGTGGCTTCGATCTCTTC
Source organism: Polaromonas sp. (assembly GCA_021731285.1). Lineage (GTDB taxonomy): Bacteria > Pseudomonadota > Gammaproteobacteria > Burkholderiales > Burkholderiaceae_C > Polaromonas. The sequence continues at coordinate 20,193 of JAKFXR010000035.1, forward strand.
TAAAAAGAAACTGTCATGAACGACATCCGTCGCACCATCTTGTGGGTGATTTTTGGTTTTTCCATGGTGCTGCTGTGGGACCAGTGGCAGATCTTCAACGGCAACAAGGCCACCTTCTTCCCGGTGCCGGTCAAGCCAGTGGCCAGCAGTGCCGCGCCCGCCAGCCCGTCTGGCGTGCCGGTGGCAACCCCGGCCGGCGCCAGCGCGGTCCCTGCGCCCATGGCGACACCCGGCGCTGCCGCGGTTGCGCCGGGCGCTTTGCCCGCCAGCACGCCATCGGCCACCCAGGAGCGTCTGGTGGTTACCACCGACGTGCTGGTGCTGACCTTTGACACCGAAGGCGGCACCCTGATGGGCTCGGCTTTTACCCAATACAAAGAGGCGGCCGACAAAGGCCCCGGCTTTGTGCTGCTCGACCAGAGCGCAGCCCGTGTGTACGTGGCGCAGTCCGGCCTGATTGCTGGCGGCGCTGGCGGGAGCTTCCCCACCCACAAAACGCCGATGACGGCTGTGCCGGGCGAGCGCACCCTCAAGGACGGCCAGGACAGCATGGAGGTCAAGTTTGAATCTGCCGATGTAGGCGGCGTCAAGCTGGTCAAGACCTACACGATCAAACGCGGCGCTTACGACATCGCCGTGCGCCATGACGTGGTCAACACCGGCGCAGCGCCTGTGGTGCCCCAGCTTTACATGCAACTGGTGCGTGACGGCAACCCGCCTCCGGGCGAGTCCTCGTTTTATTCCACCTTCACCGGCCCGGCCATCTACACCGAGGCGCAGAAATACCAGAAGGTCGAGTTCAAGGACATCGAGAAAAACAAGGTCGATGTTGAAAAGCAGGCCACCAACGGCTACATCGCCATGGTCCAGCATTACTTTGCAACGGCCTGGATTCTGGCGGACGGCATTCAGCGCGACATTTTCCTGCGCAAGGTGGACACCAATCTTTATTCCGTGGGCATGATCACGGCGCTGGGCAGCATTGCGCCGGGTAGCACCAAAACTGTGGACGCCAGGCTTTTTGTGGGTCCGCAGGAAGAAAACCAGCTGGAGGCCATTGCGCCCGGGCTCGAGCTGGTCAAGGACTATGGCTGGCTGACCATTCTGGCCAAACCGCTGTACTGGCTGCTGGACAAGCTGCACAGCTTTATCCACAACTGGGGCTGGGCCATCGTGGCGCTGGTGGTACTGCTCAAAATCGCTTTCTACTGGCTCAATGCCAAGGCCTATGCCAGCATGGCCAAGATGAAGGCCGTCAACCCCAAGATCATGGAAATGCGCGAACGGCTCAAGGACAAGCCGCAGGAAATGCAGCAGGCCATGATGAAGATGTACAAGGACGAGAAGGTCAACCCCATGGGCGGGTGCTTCCCCATCATGGTCCAGATTCCGGTGTTCATCGCGCTGTACTGGGTGCTGCTGAGCTCGGTGGAAATGCGCAACGCTCCCTGGATTCTCTGGATCAAGGATCTGTCGGCGCCTGACCCTTACTTCATCCTGCCCATCGTGATGACGCTGACCACCATGCTGCAGACCGCACTGAACCCGACGCCGCCGGACCCGATGCAAGCCAAGCTGATGTGGTTCATGCCGCTGATCTTCAGCGTGATGTTCTTCTTCTTCCCGGCCGGCCTGGTGCTGTACTGGATCACCAACAACATTTTGTCGATTGCACAGCAATGGGTGATCAACACCCGCATGGGTGTACCGCCGCAGTTCAATCTGCCTAAATTTAAGTAACCCCCCGAAGCGTCTTCGACGAGGTGCCATTGCCAGAGTCAATGGCTCTTCGGGACCGTCCAAACCTGCGCGGGCAGGTTTGGAGCCGCGGCCCCTCAGCCCCCCAGGGGGCGACACCTGCGGCCCGGCAAAACCGGTTCCGCGGTGTCTCTGGATAATGCCCCTTATGCTCGCGCGACACCACGACCCCATCGCCGCCATTGCCACCGCCCCCGGGCGCGGCGCAGTCGGCATTGTGCGGGTGTCGGGCAAGAGCCTGGGGCCACTGGTGACTGCCCTCTGCGGGCGCATGCTCGCGGCCCGGCAAGCCACCTACCTGCCCTTTTGTGATGCCGCTGGCCAGACCATCGATCAGGGGCTGGCGATTTATTTTCCGGCGCCGCATTCGTATACCGGCGAAGACGTGCTCGAGTTGCAGGCGCATGGCGGGCCGGTGGTGTTGCAGCTGCTGGTGACGGCCTGCCTGGAGGCGGCAGCGCAATGGGATGCCGCCACCGGCCAGCCCCGCCTGGCGGGTCTGCGGCTGGCGCAGCCGGGCGAATTTACCGAGCGGGCCTTCCTGAATGACAAGATCGATCTGGCTCAGGCCGAGGCCATTGCGGACCTGATTGATGCAAGCACCGAAACTGCCGCGCGTTCTGCGGCCCGCTCGCTGTCCGGGGAGTTTTCAAAAGAAGTGCATGCGCTGCTCGACAAGCTGGTGCATTTGCGCATGCTGGTGGAAGCCACGCTGGACTTCCCCGAGGAAGACATCGACTTTCTCAAGAAGGCCGACGCGCAGGGCCAGTTGAGCGGCTTGCAGCAGACGCTGGCGACCGTCCTGCAGCGCGCGGGCCAGGGCGCCATCCTGCGCGAGGGCATCAAGGTGGTCATTGCGGGGCAGCCCAATGCGGGGAAAAGCTCGCTCCTCAATGCGCTGGCGGGTGCCGAGCTGGCCATCGTGACACCCGTGGCCGGCACCACGCGTGACAAGGTCACCCAGCTCATACAGATCGACGGTGTGCCGCTGCACGTGGTGGACACCGCGGGCTTGCGCGACAGCGGGCTGCCCGAAGTGGACGAGGTGGAAAAAATAGGCATCGCGCGGGCGTGGTCCGAGATTCACAGTGCAGATGCGGTGCTTTTCCTGCACGACCTGACACGCCAGCAAACGCCCGGCGACCTTCGCATTGCCCTCAATTACCTGGCGGCCGATGCAGACATCGCGGCGGCCATTGCCGCGAAGCTGCCTGTGAACACGGCCGTCATCGATGTCTGGAACAAATCAGACCAGGCCGCACCCGAGGTGCTGGCGGGCATCCAGGGCGGGATCGTGATCTCCGCCAAAACCGGCGCCGGCTTGCAGCAACTGCGCCAGCATTTGCTGCAGGTGGTGGGCTGGCAGGCCGCGCCTGAGGGCGTGTTCATGGCACGCGAGCGACATGTGCACGCCCTGCAGCAGGTGCGGGGACGGCTGGAGAAGGCGGCCGCGCAACTGGGTACCCAGGCGCCTGCGCTGGACCTGTTGGCCGAGGACCTGCGTCAGGCCCAGAATGCCCTGAGTGGCATCACCGGCGAGTTCACCCCGGACGATTTGCTGGGCGAAATTTTCTCGAAGTTCTGCATCGGCAAATAGGAACGCTTGTCTGCGTGTGATTCGCAAAATGCGAGCAGCGGCAGGCTATCCGGTGGGTGTATCAGGTGTAAGCGTGCGTTAACGTCTCTTGCGGACAAGGGTGGGCGGGGGGTATCTTCCGCTGACCATGAATGCACCGCTACTTTCTCCTCTGCGCTTTGACATCCAGGGCCTCAGCGACGCCATTGCCCACAGCGTGGCCAGCGACGCGCTGCGCTGTCATTTCAGTCCCCACCAGTGGGAAGTGCTGGCGGGTTATCTGCAGCCCTTTTCCATGCAACTGGGCCAGTCCCTGATTGAGCAGGGCGCGGCGGACCAGACGCTGTACTTCATTGAAAGCGGAACCTTGAGTGTTCACTACGAAGATGACAAGGGCCGGATCCGCCTCGCCATGGTGGGACCGGGCTCGGTGATTGGCGAGGGAGCCTTTTTCTCGCGGCTACCGCGCAGCGCGTCCGTGCAGGCAACCAACACCTGCAAGGTCTGGTGCCTGACCGCCTTGCGGTTCAAGGAGCTTGCCAACCGGCACAGTCCGATAGCGCTTGAACTGAGTTTGGCGGTGGGCGGCGTCCTGGCCAAGAGGTTTTACAACCGGCCCAAGCGCGTTGCGGTGACCTGAGCGCGCGGGGTGCGCTGTCGAATTCAGGCGACGGCCCTGCAGCTGGCATTTAAAGCCCAAATCTGTGACTTAATGCAGGCGTGGCCCCTGCTGTCAGTTAAACATCAGGGCGAATCAGTAAACTCTTTGCTCGCAGTCAGTCAGATCGCACTCAACCCGGATGGCGGCAACCCCGCGGTCCCCTTTTCAGGCCTGAGTCATGTCCATCTTCAACTGGTTTTCCGGACCACCCAACGCAAGCAAGAGCGTGCCTGGCAAGTTGCAGCCCGATGCCGACAGCTCAGGGGTCATTCAGGAAGACCGCACGCGGCCCACGGGGGGCGGCAGGAGCAAACCGTCTCTGCCACCGACGTCTGGTGGCGGTGCGATGGAGCGCAGCAGCGATCGGAAGACCCATCGCCACGCCAGGCGGGAGCTGCTTTACAACGCGGTGCGCGAAGCCATGATTCGCGCCGGCGTTTTGTCGGCGAGCTATAAATTCAAGGTTCTTTCCCTCGATCCGCGCGGCGAGCAATTCATGGTGATGATGGATCTGGCCCAGGAGTTTGGCGACCAGATGGAGCGCCTGACAGAAATTGAAATCATGATTGCGCAAACGGCCAAGTCACGCTACAACATCCGGGTCACGGCGGTTTACTGGCGCATGAACGAAATGGTTTCGGTCACTCAAGCAGCGCCGCCCATGTCGGCCAGCGCTCAGGTCTTTGTTCCGTCCGTTCCCGAGTCTGCGCACACCGTGCAGGAGGCGCAGAGCACGGTGGCGGAGCACGAGGTTGCGCTGATGCGAAAACCCGCTCCGCCGCGTCACGAGCCTATCCACGCCGATGAGGTTGCCGCGTTCAAACAGGCGGTTGCTGCCGCCGCCACGCGTTCAGCGACCCCACCCGAGAAGCGCCCCGCTACCCGCAGCGGTCCCCGTTCCTACACCCTGCTGACCGGGTTCGAAGACACCGAAATGCCGGACTCGCCCGCAGCGACACCGGCGCTGAGCCCGACGCAGTACGGCGATCTGAACTAAATCGGCAGTTCGCCCTTTGTTGGCGGGCATTCTTTGCTATCAACTCAATAGCGCCCTGCTCCGCAGGAGCATCCCGCGACGGCCTGCATGCGTCTAGGCGAAACGGGTGCGTGCAAGTATTTCCCCGTTGACGCCCAGGATAAAAGCTTCGCCCATGGCCGGCCCCTCCGCTGTCAACGCCGAAATGTTCACTTGATGCGTGACCCACACATCGAACTGCCCTTTGGGCACGGCCTTGAGCAAGGCTCGCAGGGTCTGCGTCTGCTTGCCCTGGCCGCCCCTTTCATTGAATGTGGAGTTCAGCGCCGGCAGTACGCTGTGGGCGCCGAAAGCCAGTTCGGCCGTGTCTTTGCAACGGCACCAGATGCTGGACTGCACAGACCGTGGCGCCAGACGGTTGGCTTTGAACCATTGGCCGATCTGCCGCGCCTGCTCGCGGCCCTCCTTGCTCAGGTTGCGCTGCGTGGCGCACTGGTCGAGCCGGAAATTGGGCGGATCGCCAATACCTGCCTCGGTCTGGGCATGCCTGAGCATCACCACGCAGCTGCCGGCTCTCAACAGAGCGGCCACATTCGGCAACGCCTGGCCCCGGGCCTGTGAGGCGGACCAGAGCGCGGCTCCGGCAGCCGCAAAAAGAACGCGACGCTTCATGGGCTTTTCCTGAAAATGTCCCGGGAAGTCCGGGAAACCGTTCATGATGAACGAAACGGCCAGCCGGGCAGCGCTCTCATCACATGCCGTGATGGCGGGCGGGGTTATTTCAAAGCGCCCGTTCGCGCAGCAGCTTGCCCTCCGCGACGGCCAGCGCTTCGGGCTTGCCGGATAACACCAGGGTATCGCCCCCTTCCAGCACCGTCTCGTCGTCGGCGGGCAGCGTTTTGCCATTGCTGCGCCGCAAGCTGACAACCCGCACGCCGAGGCCAGCCAGGCCCATGGCGCCAAGCGTCTGGCCGGCAGACCGGCTGCCCAGCGGCAGGGAGACGGTGGACAGCCTTTCCTGGTCCAGCTCGTGGATGGTGTTGTCGTCGGCGCCGTGAAAATAGCCGCGCAACAGGCTGTAGCGGGCGTCGCGCTGATCCTGCACCACGCGGATCACGCGGCGCATGGGCACGCCAACCAGTGCGAGTGCATGGCTGGCCAGCATCAGGCTGGCTTCGATGGCTTCAGGAACGACCTCGGTCGCTCCGGCCGCCTGCAGCTTTTCGAGGTCGTGGTCGTCCACTGTGCGCACGATCACCGGAACGGTTGGCGCGTGGGCACGGATGTTGGCCAGCACCTTCAGCGCGCTGGCTGTGTCCAGATAGGTCACCACCACCGCACTGGCGCGGGAAAGGCCCGCGGCCATCAGTGCCTGCAACCGCACCGCGTCGCCAAACACCACCGAGTCGCCAGCGGCAGCCGCTTGCCTGACCCGGTCGGGATCCAGGTCCAGCGCCATGTAGGGGATGCCTTCACCGTCGAGCATGCGGCCAAGGTTCTGCCCGCAACGGCCATAACCGCACACAATGACGTGCTTGCTGACGTTGATGGACTTGCGCGCAATGGAGGTCATCTGCAGGGACTGTTGCAACCATTCGCTGCTGACAAACCGCATCACGATGCGGTTGCTGTACATGATGATAAAAGGCGTGGCCACCATCGACAGCACCATGCTGGCCAGAATCGGGTTGAGCAAGTCCGGCGGGACCAGGCTGTTTTTCTGGGCCAGGGTGAGCAGCACAAAACCGAACTCGCCGGCCTGCGCCAGGTACAGGCCCGTGCGCAGCGATACGCCAGCGGTGCCGCCCAGAGCCCGGGCCAGCACGGTCACCAGCACCAGCTTGAAGAGCACAGGCAGGGTGAGCAACACCAGCACCAGCGGCCAGCGCTCCAGCACCAGGCGCCAGTCCAGCATCATCCCGATGCTGATGAAAAACAGACCCAGCAGCACGTCGTGAAACGGGCGGATGTCGGTTTCCACCTGGTGCTTGTATTCGGTCTCCGAGATCAGCATGCCTGCAATGAAAGCGCCCAGCGCCAGGCTCAAGCCTGCCAGTTCGGTCAGCCAGGCCAGGGCCAGGGTCACCAGCAGCAGATTGAGCACAAAGAGTTCTTCGCTCTTGCGTCTGGCCACCAGCGTGAGCCACCAGCGCATGACGCGCTGACCGCCGGCGAGCAGGACGCCGACCAGCACCGCCGCCTTCAGTGCGGCGATTGCAAGTGCCATGAACAGCTGGTCTGGCGAGGAGCCCAGGGCCGGAATCAGAACCAGCAAGGGCACCACGGCAAGATCCTGGAACAGGAGCACGCCCATCACGCGCTTGCCGTGTTCAGACTCGAGCTCCAGCCGCTCCGACAGCAGCTTGACCACCACGGCGGTGCTGCTCATGGCAATGGCACCGGAAAGCGCCAGCGCGGCCTGCCAGGACATCTTCCACAGCGAGGGTGCCAGGGCGGCCAGGAATAACGAACCAAAAGTGGCCAGAACAATGGTGGAGACAACCTGCAGCAGACCCAGCCCGAACACATGCCTGCGCATGGAGCGCAGTTTGGGCAGATTGAACTCGAGGCCGATGACGAACATCAGGAAGACCACGCCAAACTCGCCGAGGTGGCGCACGCCCTCGGAGTTTTGGGCCAGCGCAAGGGCATTGGGCCCGATGACGACACCGACCACCAGATAACCCAGCATGGGGGGCAGTTTCAGCGAGCGGCAGGCGACCACGCCCAGCACGGCAGCCAGGAGATACAGGAGTGTCAGTTCCAGCGCGGTCATGCGTCGATAGTAGCCGATGGTTTTTGCGCGCTGATGTGGCGAGCCCGGCTCTATAGAATGCTGGGATGAGTTTTGACCCCGTGAATTTCGACGCCGCACAGGCCCTGGCGCACGCCCACAAGACCTTTGAGATCGAAGCCGCTGCGGTACTCGGCCTGAAGACGCGCGTCGGCCCTGAATTTGCGCAGGCCGTCCGGTTGATTCTGGGCTGCAGGGGTCGTGTGGTGGTGATGGGCATGGGCAAAAGCGGGCACATCGGCCGCAAAATTGCAGCGACCCTCGCCTCGACGGGGACGCCCGCCATGTTTGTGCATCCGGCGGAAGCCAGCCATGGTGACCTGGGCATGATCACCGCGACCGACGTCGTTCTGGCGATTTCCAACAGCGGCGAAAGTCAGGAGCTGGTCGCGCTGCTGCCGGTTCTCAGCCGCCTGGGCGTGCCGCTGGTGGCCATCACCGGCGGTGCGGGATCGACGCTGGCGGTTCACGCCGGCGTGAGTCTTGACAGCAGCGTGGCAGAAGAAGCCTGCCCTCTCAATCTGGCCCCCACCGCCAGCACGACGGCGCAACTGGCCATGGGCGATGCGCTGGCCGTAGCGCTGCTGGACGCGCGGGGCTTTCGGGAGGAAGACTTCGCCCGCTCCCATCCGGGAGGGGCATTGGGGCGCAAGCTGTTGACCCACGTCAGCGACGTGATGCGCAGCGGTGATGCGGTTCCCGCTGTCGATTTGCAGGCGGGTTTTACCGACCTGATGCGCGAGATGAGCAGCAAAGGCCTGGGCGCTTCAGCGGTGGTTGACGCTGAGCGGCGGGTGTTGGGAATTTTTACTGACGGTGACTTGCGCCGCCTGATTGAGAAGGGCGCAGACCTGCGCAGCTGCAAGGCTTCGGATGTGATGCATCGCGGGCCCCGCACATTGCGGTCGGACGCGCTGGCTGTGGAGGCGGTGGCGCTGATGGAGCTGCACAGCATTACCAGCGTTCTGGTGGTGGACGAGTCCGGCGTGCTGTGTGGCGCGCTCAACAGCAACGACCTGCTGCGCGCCAAAGTCATCTGATGAGTATGGCCCCCACGCTTTTCGCTTCGCGTAATGCGCTGCCCCCCGGGGGGGCCACTGCGCCTGCGGCCTGGCGAAGCCAGTTCCGCGGCCCCGGCTTGAAGGGATCAGTGCTACCCCTTTGTGCTTTTATGTGGCCTTCGAGACATCGCCCATGATGACTGTGACGCCCGCGCTCAACTTTGCGCCTCAATTGCTGCTCCTCGCGCAGGGCGTGAAAGTGGCCTTTTTTGATGTGGATGGCGTGCTGACCGATGGCGGTCTGTATTTTGGGGAGCACGCGCAGGCTGCTGCCGGTGCAACGACCAGCGCCGCCGCAGGCGAAACGCTCAAGCGGTTCAACTCGCTTGATGGCCATGGCCTCAAACTTTTGCAGAAGGTCGGCATCACGCCGGCCGTGATCACCGGGCGTGACAGCGTGGTCCTGCGTGCGCGGCTGCAAGCCCTGGGCATCGTGCACTGCCATTTCGGTACGGAAGACAAGCTTGCGGCTGCAGAGTCCACCTTGAAAACGCTGGGACTTCAATGGGCTGACGCCTCCTTCATGGGCGACGACTGGCCCGATTTGCCGGTGATGCGCCGGGTTGCCTTGAGCTGTGCGCCCGCCAACGCGCACATCGAAGTCAGGGCACTGTCGGCCCATGTCACCCAGGCGCGGGGCGGGGACGGCGCGGTGCGTGAGCTGTGCGACCTGCTGCTGGTGGCCAGTGGGCGCTATGCAGCGCTGCTGCAGGAGGCCGCCCGGTGAAGGCAGAAGTGGCGCGCTGGTGGCTTTCGCCGCAGGGGCGCACCCACTGGCGCGGCAAGCTCGACAATGCGTCCCGTGTCTGGGAGCGCACAGCGATTTACATTCCGGTTTTGCTGATGGGACTGCTCGCCCTGGGCACATACTGGCTGGTTCGCAATACCCCGGCGTCGCTGGTGGCCGAGAGCCGCAAAACGGTCTCGGGCGAGCCCGACTACTACATGCGCAAGTTCGGCATCAAAACCTTTGACGAGGCCGGGCAGCTTAAAAGCGATGTCACCGGGACAGAGGTCCGTCACTATCCCGACACCGACACGCTCGAAATCGATCAGGCCCTGATTCGCAGCTATACCCTCGACGGACGATTGACAACCTCGACCGGTGACCGCGCACTTAGCAACGGTGACGGCTCCGAAGTCCAATTGATTGGCAACGCGCGGGTCGTGCGTGAAGCATCCAGAGACGCGGCTGGGCAGGAGGTTCCGCGTCTGGAATTCAGAGGCGAATTTCTGCACGTTTATGTCAACGAAGAGCGCGTCAAATCGCATCTTCCCGTGGTCATCAACCGCGGCAGCGACGAATTTGAAGGCGATACCTTTGCGTATAACAATCTGGACCGGGTAGCCGACCTCAAGGGGCGCGTCAAGAGCCTGCTGGTTCCCCGAAAAGCCGGCGGCCAGGTCCCTTAGGCGCAGATCACCGATGCCGAAACTCATTTTCATCACCGGTGCGTCCAGCGGTATTGGCCAGGCGCTGGCCTTGCGCTTTTACGAGGCGGGTTATGGGCTGGCCCTGGTGGCGCGACGCACGGCCGAGATCCAGTCATGGGCCGATGCGCATCACATCAACCCTGCGCGCTACAGGATTTACAGCGCCGACGTGTCTGACACCGACAGCATCGTGGCTGCGGCAACCGCTTGTCTGGAGGCGCAGGGCTTGCCTGATGTGGTGGTTGCCAATGCCGGCATCAGCATTGGCATGGACACGGCGGTGCGCTCGGATATCGAAGTGATGGCGCAGACTTTTGCCACCAACAACGTCGGCCTTGCGGCGACGTTTCACCCCTTTGTTGAAGCGATGGTGCAGCGCGGCGCAGGTGCACTGGTGGGCATTGGCAGTGTTGCCGGCATTCGGGGCTTGCCTGGCCATGGCGCCTACTCGGCCAGCAAGGCCGCAGTGATCAGTTTTTGCGAAAGCTTGCGGGGCGAGCTGCGGTCAAGCGGGGTGAAAGTGGTCACCTTGTGTCCCGGTTATATCGATACGCCGCTGACGCGGCAAAACCGCTATGCGATGCCCTTCCTGATGCAGCCGGCTGCATTTGCCGACCGGGCCTTGGCCGCCATTGAGGCCGGGGACAGTTACCGGGTCATTCCATGGCAGATGGGTGTGGTGGCCAAGCTGCTGCGCCTGTTGCCAAATGCCTGGTTTGACCGGGCGCTGGCGGGTCGGCCACGCAAACACCGTGCGAATGAGGGCAAAGCCACAGAAAAGCAAAAAGGCCCCGGAATCTGAGATTCCTGGAGCCTTTTCAAGTTCAGATGAATCTGAAACCGCGGTCAAC
>JAKFXR010000041.1 GCA_021731285.1 Polaromonas sp.
GCAAGCCAGCCCGCCACCCCACCCCCTGCCCCATTGGCAAGTGGAGCGCGCAGGCCGGGAACGCAGAGACGGCCGGAGGCGTCAGGGATCAAAGCCGCATGGCCGCGACTCGGCACGAGGCGCGGGGCGCAGCCCGCGAGCCCGCCGGTGACAACCGGGACGAAAAATTAGTACGCCAGCCCCTCACCTCCATCTTGAAAAGATCAAGGGGACTCCCGCTCGGCATTGGGAAGTCCAAGCTCGGTGACCTCAGTGGCCCGACTTGAATTGGTGCGCGCATTTGCAAGCCCGGCTGCAGTTTAAAAATTGCTAACTATTGGATGCATCCTTGTCAACAAATAGAAAGGTGAATATTGCCAAGTCCGTAGTTCATGGAAACAACGCTTTCGTTTTCCCTGAACTCCTACATACTGGGAGCCTAGAGCCAGATGTTTCATTATGAAAATGTGCGGCAATAAACTCGCCGTATAGCCAGCAGGGAACGGGCACTCAGGCGGACCACGTACTTTAAGGAGGCTTTGTGGATACTTCGCCCGCAATTCGAGCGCTACACCTCCATACGGTGGAATCGCTGTGCATCGACCTAATCGGCGGGCGCGCAATCGGGATCGGGACTCAGAACGTTGAGTTCCGGCTCCCGACTGTGCATTCAAGATCTGTGCTGCAGTGGTATTCGCGAAATCGCGGCAAATGGGCTGGAAATCTAGCGTCGTCTGACGCTGAAGCTATCGTGGACAGTCTGCAGGAAGCTCCCGTTGAGGCACCGCCTGTTGCGAGCGCCACAGCAGGCCCTGTAAAACGTCTCACGTTGATGAAGGTAGTTGCGCATCGATTTGCAGGCTTGCACCAATACGGTCTATTTAATAGCCCCCCGGAAGATTTTGTGCTGGAGCTAAAGGCTCCACTCACCTTCTTTGAAGGAATGAATGGCTCCGGTAAAACATCGATCATTAACGCGATTGTTTGGGCATTGACCGGTGAAGTGCTACGTCCCCAGCGAGCGCCGGAGAATGCTCTCTTGGAGTTTGATTGCGAACTAGAGGCCGTCGAGGCTGGCCAGCCAAGCACAAGTCATAAAACGGTTTCTATCGTTCCACTTCCTCAAGTAGCACTGGAGCGCCCGAAGGGCAGTTTCATCATGCCCGACACATGGGTCGAGCTCACGTTTAAGGACGAATCCGGGAATTTGCTTCCGCCAGTAAAGCGAGCAGCACAGCGTGCGACACGCGGAGCAACAAAAGACATAGAAAGCGGACTCTCAACTCTCGGGCTTGATCCGGTCTCGGCAAGGATCGGGACAGTAATGCCAGCACTACTTCCGTTCATACAGATCGGCGCGCCCTCGCAGCTCGGAAAAGCAGTTGCAGAATTAACGGGTCTGGCACCACTGGTTCAATTGGCTAAGCACGCCAGTAAAGCCAAAGTAAAGATATCGGGTGACTTCAGCAAGGAGAGAGAAGGAGACATTGTTGCTGCAGACGAAGCTTATGAGGTTTCCCGCAAAGATCTAGTCGCACAAGTCGCGGCAACTCCCACCATTTCTTTTACACACATCCTTCCATCACCATCCGCGGCGGCAACGATCGAAGCCTCGATAAAACAGACAATTGATCACTTCGAGCAGCTAAAGGCTACGGGATTGGCCGATGCCAAGAAGGTTTTGGGCGATGACTTTGACCCGAACGACGAAAGCCAATCGAAAAGCCTTGAGAGCAATATAGGTCCCGCTGCATATGCCCTAGAAGCGCTGAAGACAACAGCATCGGCCTCAAGGCTTTCCGGCTTAGCCAAAATTTCGCCTGCGGATTTAAGTGCAGCGAAGGATCAGATCTTAAGAATCCTTTCGGAAGCCAAAACGCTAGTAGATCTTGCTGCAGATGACGCATTGGCGGCGCGCATTCGTTTGTATGCGCTGATTGCTGATTGGATGAAGCAACATCCGGTGGTCGATTCGAGTTCTTTGACGTGCGTGGTGTGTGGAGGTGACATTAAAGAAGCTAAGGATCCGGTCACAGGCAAGACAGTTCTTGGACATCTCCATGACGCAGCCGGTGATGATGCGGCTCTTCTTGCGCAGACACTCACTAGATGGGGTGCGACCGCACTCGGCGCACTTGCCACAGAACTGCCAGAAGCTTTACAGGTCGAACTGAAGCGCGACTTGCCAGAGCATCCTTGCGATCTTGTGTTCGACGCCGTACTCGTAGATCTGCTTCAGTCGCAGCCATTCCAAGGCGTGCTCAAGTCGCTTCGAACTCCAGTTAATGAGGCTTGCGAAAACGCGCGGTCAGAATTTCCTGCGCTAGGCGCGTCCGAATTGCAGGGTCTTGCCGAATCATTGCCGCAACTACCCTCTCTGCAGCAGGCAGTACTTAGACTGGATAAAGCGATTCGTTTCGCTGAGTGGCGCAAAACTAACGGAGAGTCTGTTGTAGCGTTTATAACTGAAGTGGTAGGGCGTGCTGCCGTCGACAACCCACCTGCTGCCAACTCACTTCTCGGCCGCTTGCAGCTTCTGCAATCAATTGTTGAGGGTGTTGAGCCTATCAACAACGCACTAAAACTGTGCAACCGACTCACAGTCGCCCTCAAAAAACGTCGCGGTGCAGAGGTGCGGATTGAGGAATACAAGCTCGCGGTAGCGGCACTCACCGAATGCGCAAAGCTCGGTGAGCTTGCCGACCGCCAGGTTGAACAGTTGCAAACTCAGTTGCATGCGGCATCCCTCGCCTGGCGAACTCAGATTTATCAAGGAGCTTATCCTGCGACGAGTCACGAACTCGTAAGCACGCAGATGGAAAGCGACGGCCGACTCGATTTTCGCATCGGTAGCAATGGTGTATCGGCACCAGCTCAGTATGTAGCCAACGCGTCGGCATTAAGAGCAAGTTTGGTGGGCTTTTTCATCGCCTACTGGCAACACTTGCTTATACAACGTGGCGGCCTCAATCTTCTTCTCCTGGATGACCCTCAAGAGTTGCTAGACGGGGATAACAGGGAGCGCTTGTCGTCGGCATTAACAAAGCTGAGTGCGCAAGGCGCTCAATTGTTGGTAACCACACACGACTCAAAGTTTGCCAGTCTGATGATTCGAGCGACGAAAGCAGCCAAGATCGTATTGGATCACCGCTCGGTACACCCCCCAACATTAAACCGTCCGACGCTTTTGACCACCGCCAGCGTTATGGCCATAGAAGAGGCGCTTCGAAAAACATTGAAGGACGAAGACGATGTCAAGTTGGCTCAAGAGTACGCCTCCGAATGTCGCCTCTTTATAGAGGCACGTCTTGGAGACCTCTTTGACGATGCCGCTTTCCCAGCTACGTCATCAACAGTCCCGGCACCAACCCTGGGCGATCACCTCAATCGCCTTAGAGCCGCAGTTAAAACGCCCTCGAATGAGTTGTATAAGAGTTCGATACTCAACAAACTAAGCAAAGATCCGAGCTTGGCCGACGGATCTGCGGTTTTGGCCTTGCTTAACAAGGCTCATCACCAGCACAAAGCCACCATCCAACCCTTGGAAGTGAAGACCTATCGGGGAGATTTAGAGCGTTTGCGTAAAGATGTTGAGCGCGCGCATGAAGATTTTCGGCTTTATCTGCGCCGCGACAAGCTTCAACCTACGGAACTGGACGTTCCCGCACTAGAACTTGATTCCATTCCGAAATTCGAACTAAAAATTCACCCTAATCTAGCTGCCTTCGTCATGGGCTCGACGGTTGGTGAGTCTCAAGAAACGGATCTAGAGGTACTAAGTTCAAGTTGGTTTGAAAGCAAAGCCTTTTATTTTTTGAGAACCCAGAACTTTGGGTTTGCCTCGACCGTACAAAGTACGGCAATCGTGGAAGCCATGCCGTCGGTAGTCGAAGACCGAAACCTAGTTATTGCCCGACGAGGAGATGCGATCTATGCGAGGCGCCTACTTCGTCCGTCAGATTCGGCATTTGTGGCGCTTGCCTCAGAAACACCTGACCCGCGGAATAGTCGCGCTACATTGCTATTTCCTGAAGGGGAGGTTGCGTTGCACAGAGTAGTGGGGATGCTATTTCACACATACCCCAATGTTGAAAAAGCTACTCAAGAGGCCGTGAAAGTCGATGGCGTAGGACAGCTAAAAAAAATTACCAGCGCGTTCCGAATCAAAGAGCAAAGTGCTGTGCCTCTTGCACTTCCAGGCCAAATTGCATTGGGTGGACCGACGCTTAAGGCAGAGGATTTTGATACGCATTTGGAGGCATATGTGGCACTGGACCTGAGCGACGGCAGTAGCATATTCAAACGAATTGGGCCGAAGCTTCCGTCTCCTCTCAGTCATCTCCGTCAATTTGAAACCATTGGTGGGCTAGGCGCCGCAGACATACTTGCGGTGGGGAAAATGGAACCGGGATTCAAGTTGATTGTGCGCGCTGTATTAGTACTCGGAGTTCTTTACCACTCTTGACCCAACGCCTGATGTTGCGTCGAGGCCTGTGACCTCGGCCGAGGAACCGGCTGCGCCAGTTTAGTTAAGCGGTGCGAGTACGGCCCTGAAGCGACTAAGTCAACTCGCCGCCTGTTTCCCCAAATTTTTCAACAATGTGGGTTCTCAGGTGATTTGCTACGCGCTTCATGTGCTTCATCGCGTCGTCATAGTACAACGCATCGACACTCACGTCATCGCCGATCTTTCCTCGAGAATTTTTTCCCGCCTTCTTCATGTAGGTTTCATTTATTTTTAGTCGGTTGTGAACGATTAGATCTCGGGTTGCAGCCACCTCGCAGAAGCTCGCGGTACTTTTGCAGGCTTCCGCACTTATGAGCTTGACCATGTATTCAAGATACAGCTTCGGGGACAGGCGAAATACAGAATTTGCATGATCTACAAAGACGGAACGAAGAAGAGCGTCTTTATCTTTGCTATCGACTAACTCAAAAACACTGATCGTTTTACACGGCGGCAAATCCTTTACGCTTTCATTTGATCTCTTGGGGTTGTGCATCAAAAACAGCACCATTAGATCAGCCAGATACGCTTCAAAATGTGCCACCGCCGTTATGAGAAAGGCTTCGTATAGTCCATTGCTAGTAAACCGTTGGTAGATCTGCTTCAGTTGGGCATTGGTTCTTTTAACTGTTGATTCTTCTTCGTTTACGGACGGTACGTAATACAAAATGCTCGCGAATTTCTTTTCCCTTTCTTTTAGTTCTTTTGGAGTTAAAACGAGCTGAGGCTGAGCCTGACGTAAAAATATGAGGGTATCGTTGAGCTGGCGTAGAAAATATGAGTACATTTTTTTCGTGTCAGCTACGAGTTGCGCGTTTGCGGCCATGCCTCTTCCTCCTTCTTATTTTGAGATGAGCTGAAATTTACCCGAACAAACAGGTGCCCAAAAGGCATTATTTTTGGAGGGCCAGGCCGTGATGCGCCCGACCTTGCCGCAGTGAAGCTTTCTCCTCCATTTAGATGATGCGGCCTCGCGCGAGATGTGTTACAAGATGTCACGAGGAAGTCTTCTCAGGCCAATGAGTAAATTCAACAGGCGTTCGCTTTTGCCACCACCTTCCTCGAACCAATGGCAGTCACTATTAGTGATGGCCATCGCGCGTGGCTGGTATGCGCAAGAGAAAGAACCAGCCTTATGCAAATAAGAACTTCGGACGCCGACCTTTTCCGACATTTAAGTGCCGAGAAAGCTGCGTTCTATCGCTGCATCATGGATGTCTTTGCTGCCGCAAAGCGGCAATACCGGCTTCAATTGCGCCCAGATGAAGTACTGGCTGAAGCGACTTGGTCTGAAAGCCCTCCGCGCATTGAAGAAGTGAACGGGGCACTGACTCAATTGGCGGAATGGGGAAACCTTGAGTCCCAACCCGACACAGCGCGCGTCTCGTCGCTGAGTGACTTCTATCGCGCACGCTTTCTCTATCGACTTTCTCACGGTGGCGAAGCCGTGGAAGCGGGTCTTGCCACATTCCTCCAGACTCTGCAACGCCGCGCGGAATTGCAGACTGTCGCATTGGAAGATATTGCCAGCCGCTTACAGGCACTGAAGCAACTTATCGACAGGGGCATCGTCGATGAAGACGGGTCTGATGTCGCCAAGATGCATCAAATTCTGCGCGATCTGGTGGGCGTGTTCGAGGGCCTTGCCGAAAATGCGCAGGCCTTCATGGCGGGCGTCGCACGTAGCCTTGAACTCCAACAAGCAGAAGCCAATACAGTCATCGCTTACAAGCGACGATTGATCGATTACCTTAAACGCTTCATGGGCGATCTAGTACGCCGCTCCGACGCGATCGCGCAGTTGATCCAGTACCTATCGCCGCGTATCGATACGGTGTTCTTGCAGATTGCTGAGCGGGAAGCACGGGATATAGCTCCTGGCGACATGCAGGACCGAACAGACGAACAAATGCGTCGCTGGCAGGCTTGGCGCGAACGGTGGAAGGGTCTGCGGGGTTGGTTTCTCGCGACGGGCACGGAACCACCCCAAGCCGAGTTGCTGCGGGCACGAGCACGAGCGGCCATCCCTCAACTGCTCGGGGCGATTGCCACCCTCAACGAACGCCGTAGCGGACGCAGTGACCGCTCGGCCGATTTCCGTATGCTGGCGCAATGGTTTGCAGCTTGTGGAAGCCAGAGCGAGGCGCATCGACTGGCTCGTGCCGCCTTCGCACTCCATCCCGCTCGGCATTTTTCCCTCAACCCGCAGGCCGAAGAAGACATTCCGGCCAGTACACCTTGGGCAGATGCACCGCCACTACAGATAAATCCCCGTCTGCGTGAATATGGCGAAGCCGCGCCACGTGGTCCCTTGGCGCGGGTACGCGACCGCAGCGCTGAACGGGCAGTCATGGCTGAACAGCTTGCAGAAGAATCGCGCCAAGTCGACGCGGCCCGCCAGCGCTTTGCCACTGGGCGCCCAATCCGACTTTCGGACCTGGGTGACTTGGACACTCATGCCTTTAGCCTGTTCCTGAGCTTGCTCGGCGAGGCCCTGGCGGAACAGACACATCCAGACCATGCTGTGGAGCGTCAAACCGGAGATGGACTCCTTCACATCCGGATAGAGCCACTGGACGCCGCCAGCCGGGCCCGCATCACCACGCCGGCCGGTATTTTTGCAGGCCGCGACCACCTGCTCACGATTTCCTTCACGCAGGAGACCATATGAGCGCCCGGCCACTGCCGCGACAGGACAGCCAACGCATCAGTGAACTGCAGAAGGCCCAGCAGCAGGACGAATTCAGCAGGGGACTACGCGCCTTGCTAATGAGACCGCTGATGACGCCAGAGCATGAGGATTTTCCCGCGGTACGACGCCAAGCCGAACGCCTGCGCGATTGGTTCGCGCGCGAAGCCGGCTGGCCCCTGCACGTCGAGCGCGAAGGCGCGCGTCTATTTAAGCGGCCTGCAAATCTCGCCGACGACACACGTGGATTGCCGGGATATGACGGTCGTCGCTATGTACTGCTCTGCCTGGCCTGCGCAGTGCTGGAACGCGCCGATCCGCAGATCACGCTGCAACTGCTGGGCGAGCGCGTGATGCAGTTGGCAGCTGAGCCGATGCTGATCTCGCGAGGGGTCGAGTTCACCCTGCGCAGCGCGGCGGAACGACGTGACCTTGTAGCCGTCTGCAAAACTCTCCTTGAGCAAGGTGTACTGCAACGCGTTGCAGGTGACGAGGAGAGTTTTATTCACGAAAATGGCTGGGCCCAATCCGACGCACTCTACGATGTACAGCGGCGCATGTTGGCCGGCATGCTCGCCGCGGTACGAGGCCCCTCGACGTGGCGCATAGAAGACGCACCGATTGCCTTTGAGGACAGGCTGCAATCGCTGGTGGCGGAACATGTCGTCGACAGCGAACAGGGACGTCGCGACGCGCTGCGCCACCACCTCGCGCGTCGGCTACTGGACGATCCCGTGATCTATACGGCCTCACTGGATCCGGACGCGCAGGCATATTTCGTCAACCAGCGCGGCGCCATGGCCGGTCGCCTTTGCGACGCTACCGGCCTCACCGCCGAACAGCGTGCCGAAGGACTTGCCCTCACCGACGAATCGGCGCAATTGACCGATGTATCCATGCCTGCGGAAGGAACCGAAGCCCACGCCACGCTCCTGGTCGCCGAACACCTGGCCCAACGCCTGCGCGATGTGCGAGATTCTGTCGTGACCACGGACGAGGCGATTGCGGCATTCCTGCGTGGTGCCGTAGACCAGTACGGTCGGTACTGGCGCAAATCAGCACGCGAACCCGGCGCCGAAAAAGAGCTTGCCGACATCGCGCTGGACCGGCTTTACAGACTCCAACTCATCGCACACCAGGATGGTCAGATTCGCCCTCTTCCAGCCATCGCCCGATTTGCTCTCGGCGAAACCCAATTGCGCCCCTCAACCACACAGGCCGCCAATAATGCTTCCACAGAAAAAACTCTGCTCTAACGCATGACCGACACCCTCTTCGATTCGCCCTCTCCGTCACGCCCTGTGCTGCCAGAGCCTCGGCGTGAACGCTGGCAACCTCTCCGTCTCGGCCTCGTCGAACTCTTTCATTACGACAGCGAAGAATTCTGGTTCAACGACGGACATCTGCTGCTCCGGGGAAACAACGGTACCGGAAAATCCAAGGTGCTCTCGCTGACTTTGCCATTCCTTTTCGATGCGCAGTTACGACCATCGCGGATCGAACCCGATGGCGACAATGGCAAGAGAATGGCCTGGAACTTGCTGATGAACGGCTATCAACGTCGTCTAGGCTACACCTGGATCGAGTTCGGCAGACGTAATGCGGACGGCACAACTCGCTATCTAACCCTGGGCGCCGGTCTGTCGGCCGTTACCGGAAAAACACAGGTCGACAGCTGGTTCTTCCTACTCGAAGGCTCCGCCGAGCAAAAAGACCCTCGTATCGGAGAGGACCTGTGGTTAACGAGCGAGCAGCGGGTTGTGCTCACCCGCGAGCGATTGCGCGAGGCCGTTGAAGGCCAAGGCCGAGGCAAGATCTTCGAGAATGCCCACAGCTACCGCAGAGCAGTGGACGAGCGACTATTCCAACTCGGCACCAAGCGCTATGACGCGCTGATGGACACGCTGATACAGCTGCGCCAGCCGCAGCTGTCGAAAAAGCCTGACGAAGCGGGTCTGTCCCACGCCCTCTCCGAGGCGCTGCCCCCCATGCCGCAGGAACTGCTGGCCGACGTGGCGGAGGCACTCAACCAATTGGAAGAAGACCGCATCCAGTTGGATGAAACGCATCTACTGGAACAGGCTGTCAAACATTTCGAGCAGCGCTATCGCACCTATGCCGGCACGGTCACGCGGCGGCAGGCTCGCGAACTGCGCCAAGCTCAGACCTACTTTGACAATGCCAGTGAGAGTCGCAACAAGGCACAGGCAGCATTGCAGCAGGCGCAAACCACCGAAGCTGAGGCTACTAGCTTCCACGAAACAGCGAAACGACTTCTGGTCGCAGCTCGCGAACGCCTCGAAACGCTGCAGAGCGATCCAGCCAATCAGGACGCCAACCGCCTGAGTCAGGCCGAAAAGGATGCAAAGGAACGTCAGAACGAAGCCACATCTGCCGAAAAACAGCACGATGCAGCCCGCCAGAGTCTGGTGCGTGAAGAAAACCGTAGCCGACGATCAAATCAGCGCTCCGATGCGTCGAAACGCGACCTGGCATCTGCGCGCACACAATGCGCGTCAGCAGCCGAGGTTGCGGGCACAGCGTCATCGCTTGCAGGCAACCCGCTTGCCACACTCCCTCTTGACCAACTCGCGGAACTCCCGGCACCGAAGCTCGCATCCGCCGCGACTGAACTGCGCGAAGCCGCAAACAAGCGCCGCGACAATATCCGGCATCTCGAACAACGCCATGCGGCCGTCACTAACAAGCAATTGACACTCAAGGCTCAGCAGGCAGCACAGCGCGACCGTCAAACGGAACTGGAGGACGCGGCCGAACAGCGCGCTGCGGCGGACCAGAATGCGGAAATCGCGGGCAATGACTTGATCGACGCTTGGACCACCCACTGCGCCGGTCTGAAGCAATTGACTTTCGACGAGGCCCAGCCGCTGGAGCAACTCGCCGCCTGGACTGCCCGCCCCGAGGATTTCAACCCCATTCATATGGCGTTGACCGATGCCTACTCACGGGCATCGGTGCGCCATGCAGGGCGTCAATCGGAACTCGAGATCCAGGAAAAGGGCTTGCAACAGGAACGCTCTACGCTTGGCGGCGAGAGGGATCGACTCGCCGCCGGTCACGATGCAGTTCCGCCACCACCAGCTACGCGCGCCGCAGGCGTGCGTGAAGGTCGCGCGGGAGCGCCGCTATGGCAACTCGTCGATTTCCGCTCTCATGTCGAAACGAACCAGCGTGCTGGACTGGAGGCAGCGCTCGAAGCCTGTGGCCTGCTTGACGCCTGGATTGCACCCGACGGCAGCCTTACGGATGCCAACGGCGCCCCGCTTCTGGACGTTCAATGGATGCGGCGTCCCAGAGTCCACGGTGACAACCTGATGAGCATGCTGCTGCCGGCGGTACCGGACATCAGCACAGTTTCCCCGGCGCTGGTGGAAGCTTTACTCGCCGGCGTGGCCTGCGGACCGGATGATGTAGAAGTGGCTGAATCGTGGGTGGCAACCGATGGCCGCTACCGCCTGGGCGCACTCGCAGGTGCCTGGCACAAGCCGGAAGCCGTCTATATCGGGCACTCGGCCCGGGCTCAAGCCCGGCAGCGCCGCCTGGAGGAAATCACTCAGCGGCTTCACGTCCTCGACGTTGAAGACGCCGCACTCACTCAACGTTTTTCCGAGCTGGCGGCTGACCGGACTCAGACAGAAAGCGAATGGCACGGCGCCCCGTCCGATAATCCGCTCCGCGCGGCAGTTTTGGCGGCCGCGAGCGCAGAGCGTGAAGTGCTGCAAGCTCGCACACGCCTCGACCAGGCCGATGCTCAATGTCGAACTGCGGAAGCGGAGCTTCAGGCGGCACGCGAGACGCTGGAAAGCGATGCCGCCGATCTGCAGTTGCCAAGCGCCCCCGGCGATTTGCCACCCGTCGCGAGCGCCGTTGATCGATTCACCGAGACTCACCACCTATTGCTTCAAGCTGTTCGTGAATGGCAGAGCGCATGGCCAGAGCACATCAGCCAGCAGGAACGCGAGAACGAGGCTCGCAGCGCCCTGGCGCAACGCGCGGAGGATCTCTCCACTGCCAATGACCGTGCCGAAAAGGCGCAGGCGCGCTACATCGTCTTGCACGACTCCGTCGGTGTGAAAGTGGAAACGCTGCGCCTGCAACTGACTTCGTCGGCCGATAACGTACGCCAAGTCGAAAATGATGTCGAAGGCAAGCAGCACGCACTGACGATGGCCGGCGAAACGCGAGCCGTTGCGAGCACTCAAGCAGACGGTGCAGAGCAACTATTAATCGAGCGCACAGCAACCCGTGCCCTGGCTATCGAGCGACTGCAACGCTTTACCGACAGCAGTCTTCTGGCCTCCGCATTGCCCGACTTTGCTTTGCCAGAAAGCAGTTCGCCCTGGACTATCGATCCCGCGTTGCACCTCGCGCGCCGCGTGGAGCAGGCCCTCACTCACATTCCAGACGACGACATCAACTGGGCTCGGATCCAACGCCTAATAGCGGAAGACTTGACCGAACTGCAACGCTCACTCAGCGCATTGGGTCACCAGGCTACCTCCGAACCCAACGACTGGGGCTTTTCTGTTCACATCATTTACCAAAACCGGCCCGAGCGACCGGATACATTGGCGGCCCGCCTCGCAGACGACATCGCGCAACGCAGCGAGCTGCTGTCCGCCAAGGAGCGTGAAGTTCTGGAAAACCATCTGCAGGCCGAAATCGCTGCGGAAATCCAGCGATTGATGCGTGCTGCAGACAAGCAGGTCGGTGCCATCAATGAAGAGCTGCATAAGCGCCCAACTTCCACCGGCGTGCGCTACCGTTTGCAATGGCAGCCGCTAACCCTTGAAGAGGGAGCGCCGGTAGGGCTCGATATCGCCCGCGAACGCTTGCTCAACACCAGTTCCGATCTCTGGTCAGCGGAAGACCGGCGCGTGGTCGGGGCCATGCTGCAGCAACAAATCGTCATGGAACGCGCGCGTGCAGATGCCGACACTACAGCCTCCGGCAGCAGTCTGATCGATCAGCTGGCTCGTGCGCTGGACTATCGCCGCTGGCACCGGTTCCGCGTGCAGCGGCAGCAGGACGGTCAGTGGCGAAAGCTTTCCGGGCCGGCCTCCAGCGGCGAACGCGCACTCGGCCTGACTGTCCCCTTGTTCGCGGCCATCTCCAGCTTCTATGGCCGTGGTGGCAGCCCTCACGCACCCAGGTTGATGCTGCTCGACGAAGCCTTTGCCGGCATCGACGACGCAGCACGCGCCCACTGCATGGGCTTGATTCATGAATTCGATCTCGATTTCGTTATTACCAGCGAGCGCGAATGGGCCTGCTACGCTGAACTGCCCGGCGTATCGATCTGTCAGCTGCAGCGGCGCGAAGGGGTGGAAGCAGTATTCGTATCCCGCTGGACCTGGGACGGTCGCGCCAAGCGACGCGAAGACGACCCCAATCGACGATTCCCACCCGCATGACGAAAACGAGAAACCCCAAAAGTGCGGATCCACGGCTTGAGCGCTTGCTTGGCGGCCCAGCGCTCGCTGCCCTGCGCTTAAGAATGAGGCGTCACTTCGAGCGGCAGGACAGCAACTCGAAAATTGGTACGCTTCAGCTCACAAAGCTCATGCCTACCGAGCACGAAGCACTGGCCCTGCTCACCGGTCGCCCCACCCGATCCACCCAATCGGTCAAGATCGATATCGACCAGCTGGATGCCACGCTGCGCAACGCCGGAATCGCCGGGTCTTTACGGCAAGCGCTCGAACTGCTCGATGGTCCCATCGTGAACCGGACAATGGTAAAAAATGACCTTCTCGTGCGCTGGTCCAGCGTGGTCAACGCCGAACATCTGCACCCGGCGCTGAGCATCTGGCTACAAACGACCCCTGCGACCAGCCTGCTCAAACGATTGGCGCGGCAAAATCCCGACACTGCGAATCGGCTGCTCGAGCGAGCGAGTGCGGTATTGCGACGTCTTCCCGTTAAAGGCCTCACGCGCGCGCAACTAGCAGCCAATGTATTTGGCAATGCTCATGCGCTCGATAACGGCCAACCAGCGGCCACTCTAGTACTGGCCGCATTGCAGCATGGCGAGAACGACATTGCTCCAATGCAAGATGCCCCAGAGGATACAGTGGAAAGAACAAGTGACACACGGCGGCCAGCTGAACGGGCACGGGACATCTGGGCTCGTGCCGGGATACTTGTCAACGAGCTGGCCCGCCCCGCTCTATTTCTCAATCTGCCAGTCCGCTTCGAGTCAACGCCACTAGGCTCGCCTGGCGAACCAGGCTATCTTTCGCTTCGCCAACTTTTGCGAACCTCAATCGATTGGTCAGTAGCTAATCAGACCGTTTATATCTGCGAAAACCCAAATATCGTTTCCATTGCGGCAGACCGATTGGGCAGCGCCTGCGCCCCGCTTGTCTGCACCGACGGCATGCCTTCGGCCGCACAGCGAGTACTGCTGACCCAGCTTGCGCGCGCAGGTGCAAGGCTGTTCTATCACGGCGATTTTGATTGGGCAGGCCTCCATATCGCCAACTATGTGATGCGACTTTGCGGAGCTCACCCTTGGCGCTTCGCGCACGACGACTACATGCAAGCCATCGAACAGGCACCTCACTCAGAGCGAGATCTCGGTGATTCCTGCGTCCAAGCGACGTGGGATCCAGCGTTGACCGCACTCATGCAGCTCCAAGGATTGGCCATCGCGGAAGAAGCCGTTGCATCGCCATTGCTGGATGACCTAGCGGCCGGTCAGGCACCGCCCGTTCCACGGGACTAAGGCTCTCCGCTGTCGGAATCAGCTTCAGCAGCTCGCTGGGGCGGTGCCGCTATGCGCGGAAGCGCAGTGACGGAACCTGAAGGAAAAGCGGCATGCTGTCGGAATGATTACGAAGAATGTCGTTCATCGTCCACTCGATCAAGCACCGCTCACGCAGCCAATCCTCCATGAAGTGGTTCTCGTTGGACTCCCGATGAAGCCATTCGAATCGACGTTTCCATGGCTCGATGCATGTAATTTCCACGAAGCCGTTCAAGAGCCCAGCAACTTCGGTATCGTGAACATCGATCGAGATTTCATAGCCACTTAGCGGTTGCTTAAAAGAGCCAGGAAAAAGGTAAGTCCATCGCTCGTCTGCACGATGTACAGCGACAGGAGTCCGTTAACAGGATACGAGCAGCATTGTGCGTCGTAACCGTCAACGGGGCGTTACAGTGGGCACAAATGAAGTGCGGTTGCAGCAGGCCAGTCAGTAGCGCCCGTATCGCACGCACATCATCGGCATCGCCAATCAGACTAAGACCATGAGTGGTACGGAACACGAAGGCTGATTTCGCTCCTTCATCCATTGGCTTGATCCGCTCGAATAGCCCCAACATAACATGCGCGAGGTACAAAAGCAGTGGCGGCAAGAGATCGTAAACGCCGTCGTATATGTCATTGTCTGTATGGCTTTTAAAGACGAAATTGAAATTTTGAGGATCCGTGCGTACTTCGACCCGTTGCGCCGTGATCAGATGAACAGCCTGTTGCATTGCGCCATAGAGTCCCTGCGCGTTCTTGGCTTCAAAGATCGAGTCAACAATAAAATCCGCATCCAGAATCGAAGACAAAGCGGTCTGTCGAAGTGCATCTGCAATGATCGTTGTCCGCCGATTGCCAAGTTGTTTTTGGGTGAGAAGTGTCGGGTCTCCTTCCATGAAGCTGCTGAAAAATGAATTCTCATCTCCGAACATCCACGAAAGATAGAGAAGATTGTCAGTCAGCGGCTTGCGGAGCAAATTGAAGGCAACAATGGATTTGCGCTTCTCCATGCACTGTAGTGCTTCATAGACGTGATGCAGGCAATCTGAAACAAGCCCCATCGTGATCGCATTGAGGATAACTCGGCGAGCTGCATCATGTTGGCCGATCGAGCGCATTGCTTCAATGGGGTCTGTCTTCGCGACTTTTTTGAAGCGCTTCTCTTCCCCCTTGCTTGCGAAGTCGATTGAGACTAAATGCGCCTCGGCTTTCTCGTACTCGACCAGCAATCGCGCTGACTGGTCATGCAAGAAGTAGCAATACTCGTGCGCCAGCCGATGCTCCGCAGGAATCCATCGCAAGCGTCGTCGTGGAATTAAGCCGCTTGCCGTCATCTGACCCTCGCGCTCGATTCGTCGGTGTGCCCCTCAACGCGGATCCGCTGCAGGCGGACGAGACATATGTCTGCAGACACAAAAGGACATTCAGGCACCAGGTGCCGACGCAGCCAGCGGCTGCACCGCCAGCCGCAATCCCATCGCCTTGAGGATGGCCGACAAGCTGCTGAGCGCCAAATTGCCCTTCGGCGAAAGCGTGCGATAGAGCTGGGTCGGGTTCAAATGGGCCTGCTCGGCCACAGCCTGAACCCCACCAAAAGTCTGCACCATCTGGCGCAGCACGATCAACAACTCGGCCTGGTCGCCGTCTTCGAGGATGCTGTTGATGACCTCTAGCGCGACCGCTGGGTCGCCACGATACAGTTCGGCCATTGCGCCATCATGGGGTCTACCTTTCATCACCTGTTCTCCTTTGCCACTCCCGCCGTAACCTATCGCCCGCGCGATACCGCGTCGCTCGGCAGAGCGCAGTAGGCTGAGGCCATCACCATGCCCGCATTTTGAACAAACGCCCCTGATCCCCCTCGTCGTGCAAGGTCAAGACAATTTCATCCTCAGCAAACACCAATTCATCGGTCGCTCTGGCAGGCAGGTCTGAATCGATCAGGGTGATGACTGGCTGCAGTCCGAGGTCAGCATACCGCCGAATGACAGCCAGCAGATTCTCTTTCTTTCGGTCGTCCAGCGACTCGAACACACCGTCGTGATAGACAAAGCGCGGAAATTTCTCGTCGATGTGAGCTCGTAACATCGCCATATCGAAAGCAATGCACAGCAGCTTGCGGTAGGTATGCCCTCTGTCAGCACTGGTGGTATTGCCCGACTCGTCCAGAATATCCGCCTTGAACTCAAGATGCCCTGCCTGATTTGGGGATACGCTAAGTAAGGCCTTGCGGTCAATAACCTCTTCGACAATCTCACTGAAAAACACACGGATAGTCGAGAACAGGCTGTTTTTGTCAGAGTTCTGCTTTTCGACATCGGCCTCAATCTGAGTTTGCAAATGGCCACGCTCTTCGATCAACGTCCGGATATCAGTCCGCAGTTCCTGAAGGCGATGCAGGAAGCCGCGCTGACGCTCTAGCGACGTGATGTCGGCACGAAGTGTCACCATCTCATCCGAGACCTGTTTGTACTTGCTGAATACGTCGGTACCGCTTAGAAACGACAGCATGTCCGAGCGTTTTTTACCCAAAGTACTGAGCTCCGCGTTGACACGCTTCAGCTCGACTTCGACTTCTGAACGCTCCTCCTGTAGATAAACACGACGCTCGTCAGTGATCGCCCTGTTAAAAGCAATGAGTTGCTGGAAGTCTTTTTTGATTTGACCCTTGAAAAAAACTCCAACCTCATCGAACAGACGCTCGGCCTCATCCGGACTGAACAATATCTGGTCGTCTTCCAGTGACGCCAAGATCTTCTTCCTATTCTGGGTCATCGAATACCGCTCGGCATTGAGCGCTGCGATACGTTCGTCAATGCCATCGACCAACTGCTTGGTATGACCTTTGTCCTGTGCGCGGAAATCGAACGCATCAAGCAGTTTTTGCTTTTTCTCAGCTTCCTTCTGCTTGAGCAACAAAATGCCTTCGATCTTGCTGATGTCCTCGATGGAGCCACCCAGCTCGTTCTTAATGGTTTGAGCAGTAGCCTGTTTTTGAGACAACTCCTCTTCCTTTTCGTAGTGCTGCGCGACTAGCTGTGCATCAAAGCCCAGTACATGCGCAAGGAATGGCTTCCAATCGGCGTGTGCATTCGCGAATTTGCGCAGTTGGAACACTTCGCGGAAATCGTCCTGCGAGCGCAGCAGGTAGCCCAACCCCTTGCGGAATGACCAAGGCTTGAGCGCACGCCAATCAAACAGACCGTCAAGCAGTTCGCGCGCTCGATCAAACGGAACCTCTTGATGATCCCATTCCGGCAGCGGCAACTCCGACAAGTCCTGATGCCCAGCCTGGTGCTTTTTGAAACTGATCTTGGTTGCCTCTTCAACGCCCCGGCGCACCGTCACGAAAGAAGCATCCTGCAGTTCGATCTCAAGGAAAAAGACAAAGTCCTTAAAGAGATCGAGATGTTTGAAGAGAAAGAATTTCGGATCGCGGCCCGCGAGAAAGCCAAAGTCGAGCAGTCGCCCCAGCGTGGTCTTACCCAGGTTGTGAGTGTCCTTGTCGCGATTCTCTGGCAACCGGATTTCAGCAATGACGACATTCAACCCCTGCACGAAATCCACGGGCTCGAACAGGTCCGGCTTGTTCGTATAGAGTCTAGACAGCTTCATTTGGGCCCACGTATTCCACGGCGTCGGTTTTGGGACGATAGTCGATCAATCCCATCAGATAAAGAAAATTCAGCGCCGGCAGGAACAGCACATCGCCGCCTCCTACAGACTTCTTGGCGTATTTGCGCAAGCTGTCGTAGTCGTCCAGCCGGCGCGACTTGAGGCGCGCCAGCAACAGCAGCGACACATTGATGACCGTGCGGTCCGGGTGGGAGTGCTTAGTCGGTCTCAGCATCACCAACCTCCCCGATATCGCAATTCCAGTACATGTAAAACAGCACGGCGCGTGTCAGGCGCTTGTGGGCATGCTGCCGCAAGACGGGATCACGGTTGAACAACAGGTCCACCAGGTACTCCATCACTTCGTCAAAAGTCTGATAGTCCTTGCGTTTAGCAATGATTTTGAGTTCAAACTCATCGACTACCGATTCGTATACGTGCAGCAGTTCAAGGTTTTCCGGGGCGGACAGAAATGCACGAATCTGAGCCGTCTCTTTCAGGTACTTTTTGCGCTGCGCCTTTGCATACTCGGCGCTCATATTATTAAGCAGGTTTTTCTGCTCATATGTCACCCGCGTGGTCGGCGGATCGTCAAGCAGTGCCGACACTCCTTCTTTCTGCCGCGCCAACGCCTGCACGACTTCAGCAAGGTCATCGGGACTGACAATCAACGGTGAATCGACTGGATCGAGGTCGGCCTTCCCCGCCACATCGGGGAAGGTCTTCAACCAGACTTCCAACTGCTCCAGGCCACACAAGTAGATCGACGACGAGGGAATGCCGCACTGCGCTGCAAGGTACTCACATATCTCGCTTTGGGCGTTGCCAGCCAAGCGCCTGTTGGCAAACAACATGTAGTGGTCGAGCTGCTTGCCTTCACGCAACTTCTTGATGCGCGGAATTTCCTTGCCGAGTACCGTGTTCTGCGCCGTAGTACTGAAGAAATCGGACTCCGAAAAATTCCGGTTGTAGCCGTTGGTGTGCTTGGCCTGAACAATGATCGTACCAACCCAGGGGGCCGCCTTGCTCGGATGGAGTTCAGCCGTGCCGACGAACTTAGCATCGCGTCCGCCATCCGGCCCCTTGGCGAACCCCTGCACAGAGATGCCAAGCAGGCGCTGGCACAAGAACACGACCAGCTTCTCAAACTGGTCGTCGCTCAAGTCTTCGTAAGCGAACTTCATCGCACCGCCACGCCTGGCGTTTGTTTACGCCTGAACATCAAGCCGCCACCGTTATGCCTGCGCCGTGTGCGCGGCGAGCAGGACGAACGACGATCTCCACCTGCTGATCAAGCGACACGAGCGCCTGCATCAGGCGTTCGAGCGAGATATTCTGGAGTTTGTACTGACGCACTTGTGACACCTTGGGCTGCGTCATGCCGGTGATGCCCGCCGCTTGGGTCTGGCTCAAGCCCCGTTTTTCGATGATTTCATTGAGTTTCACGGCAAGCACGGCCTTCGCCGACAACTCCTCCGCGTCCTCAAACCCGAGATCCGTTAAAACGTTATCCGTGCCCTTGTG
Organism: Polaromonas sp.; assembly: GCA_021731285.1. Classification (GTDB taxonomy): domain Bacteria; phylum Pseudomonadota; class Gammaproteobacteria; order Burkholderiales; family Burkholderiaceae_C; genus Polaromonas. The sequence continues at coordinate 19,087 of JAKFXR010000041.1, forward strand.
GCTGTCTTTGGTTCGCATCGTTATCTCCCACTGAGCCCGTACCGGGCAAGAACTGCCTTCAACCGTTTTTCAACCAAATCCACATCCGGCTGCGGCGTCGCAATACCGGATTTGGACTTCTTCTGAAACGCATGCAGAACATGAACCGCATCACCTACCCGCACAGTGTAGACCGCGCGAAAAGTATCGCCCCGATGGTCTTCAACTAGTTCATGCACACCTGACCCCAGCCCTTTCCAGGGCTTTGAGGAATTCGGCATACGACCCAACTGCACCACAAATAGCGCAACACCCATATCCTTCTGGGCTGGAATGGGGAACTCTTTGAAATCCTTCTTCGAGGAGCCTTCCCAGAACAATGGTCGCCGCTTTTCAGTCATAAATTATACCCGTTCGGGAATAGATCGGGCAACCTGAATGTGTCCGCCCACGAATGTAGATGCCTTGCCAGGCACCTTGTGTGATTGGGCAAAGCATTTCAAGCTCCCCCTGTGCCGGCCTGGGCCTCTGTGCGCTTCGTCCCAGGCGGCACTGCCCGCTCCCCAGTGAGCCGATGGCGAAACGGACGATAGGCTCCCGCTGACGTTTTCGATCCAACGCCAATTGCTGCTGCCTGAACCTCAATACCGCCGGAAGACGGTGCGGACACTGTCGCGGCAGTTCGCCCCTCCTCCACCAAACCTTTGCGTCTGGCCGCAACCAGATCGGCGGCGTTACGCACCGGATCGTCTTCCGTATGCACATAGCGCATGAACATCGTGACCGTCTTGTGGGCGGTCAGTGCCATACCGACCTTTACCGGCACCCCGGAATTGGCGATATCGGTTGCCGCCCGATGCCGGATACCGTGGGTTCCGATGTGCGGAACACCGGCACGGTCGAGGATGCGCTTCCAGCCTTGGTAGTAGGTATGCTTCGGTAGCGGGCGCGAGGGCTTGAAAATCGCCGGGCAGACAAATGGGGACTCCCCAAAGCGCGGTGCGTTCGCCAGCAGGCGCACGGCCTCCTCGCTCATAGGCTTGGAGATACCACCGGTCTTGCTGTCGGGCCAGACAATCCGCCGATTCTGAAAATCGACCCACTCCCAACGAAGCGTCAGGATCTCGGACATGCGCGCGGCACACTCAAACTGCAACCGGATCGCAAGGGTCAGAGTCGGATGCTCCAGGCCTTCCGCGTCGGCTTGATCCAGATATGCGTACAACTTAGACAATTGCACGTCGGTGATGAGCCTGGTTTTGCCCTTCTCCGGATACTTCTGGACATGTTTGCATGGGTTGGAGCCATCTGGCCGATACCCCCATATCTCGGCCATATTGAACATCTTGCGCAGGCAGGCGAGCACGCGATTGGCACCAGTGGGCGCCTTTTCCCGTTTTTTCATCAGCGCAACAATGTCTTGGCGGGTAACATCCGGCACCTTTATACCGCCCAAGGCAGGCGCAATATGCAGCGAGATGTATTTGAGATTGCCCTCAACCGTGCTTGGCTTGTTGTGTGCTTTTGAGTAATCCTCGATGAAACGGGTACACAGCTCTTTCACCGTCGGTGCCTGCCGCGCTGCCGCTTTGAGCGAACTCGGGTCTTTTCCATGTCGCACCTCCGCAAGCAAGTCCTGCGCAAGTGATCGCGCCTGCTCGACGGTCAATTCTCCGAACTGCCCGATTGACGGCTTACGGCGTTCGCCGGCATTCGTCCGGTACTGGACCATGAACACCTTGCGCCCGGTCGGCGTCACCTTGCAAAGGAAGCCGGGCACCAGCGTGTCACGCAGTTCAATGTCTTGCGCGCCAGCCTTGGCAGCGTCTACGACAGTTTTGGTAAGTTTGATTTTGGCCATCTGATCTCCTTGGGTTGCGACCTGAACGCAGGAGCCAGCTAGGAGCCGGGCAAAAGTCAAGCAGGTCGAATGCAGTACTAGGCCAAGGTATGATCAGCGCTACGGCCCCTTCGAGGGAACCGAGCTGAGAGCACTGCATCGTGCCCTGGCTGATGTCAGCGTATCGGAAAAGTCAGCGCTCAAAATCCCCCGCCGAAAGGCGTGCCGGTTCGATTCCGGCCCCGGGCACCACCTCCTCTGAATACCCCTCGCCTGGTTCCCCCGAACCGGCACGCCTTTGGCGGTACTGACAAAGCACACTCCGTGCGCGGGTCCGATTCCGGCCCCGGGCACCACCTCCTCTGAATACCCCTTGCCTGGTTCCCCCGAACCGGCACGCCTTTGGCGGTATTGACAAAGCGAACTTCGTACGCGAGTTCGAATTCCAGTCCCCGGCACAGACACAAGCCCTTCGATGACTGGAAGGGCTTTTGTATTGCCGCTGCCGCGATCGGCAAATGCACAGATACTCCTCCAGCATGAGCACCCCACCCCTGCACCAGATGCCCGCGTGGCAAGCGGCGGCCCTGCTGGCCCGCCGTGAACTCAAGGCCACCGACCTGGTTCGCGCCTGTCTGGATCGCATTGGCGAACGCGAAGCACAGCTTCAGGCGTTTGTGCATCTTGCTGCAGATGCGGCAGTCAAGCGGGCCGTCGAACTCGACGCCGGTCCGGTGCGCGGCGTGCTCCACGGTCTGCCCTTTGGTATGAAGGATTTGTTCGACACTTTTGATATGCCCACCGCTTATGGCTCGCCCATGTATGCAGGCCATCAGCCCCTGGCCGACGCGTCGGCCGTGGCATTGTGCCGCGAGGCAGGCGGCGTGTTGCTGGGCAAAACCGTGACGACCGAGCTGGCCAACATGTTCCCCGGCGTGACCCGCAACCCGCACAACCCGGCTCACACGCCGGGCGGCTCTTCCAGTGGCTCGGCTGCCGCCGTGGCCGACTTCATGCTGCCGCTGGCACTGGGCACACAGACGGCTGGTTCGCTGATACGGCCTGCCGCTTTTTGCGGCGTGGTCGGCTACAAACCCAGCCACAACCGGGTGCCCCGAGGCGGCGTCAAAAGCCTGTCCGAAACGCTGGACACGGTGGGTGGCTTTGGCCGCAACGTGCGTGATGTGGCCTTGCTGGGCGCGGTGCTTACCGGCGATGCCCGGCTGGCAGATCCGGCAAATTTCAATCTGGCCGCTGCTCCGCGCATAGGCATGTGCCAGACGCCCGAATGGGCGCAAGCATGGCAGGACACGCGCCAGGCCTGGGCGCTGGCCGAAGCGGCACTGGCCGGACTCACCGCGCCCGTGACGCTGCCGCAGGAGCTCTCAGGCCTGGTGGCGCTGCAAAAGCAGGTGCAGGCGCATGAGACCGCCCGTTCCCTCAGCCACGAAAGGCTGCACCACCGTGAGCGGCTCAGCCCACCGTTGCAAGCACTGATTGCGGACGGCCTGGCCGTCAGTGGTGAGGCGCATGCGCACAACCTGCTTTTGCTTGCAGACGCGCGTCACCAGGCGGCGGCCCTGTTTGACAAATGCGATGTGCTGATGGCGCCCAGCACTCTGGGCGAAGCGCCTGCCGGACTGGACAGCACCGGGGACCCGCTGTTTTGCCGCAGCTGGACACTGCTGGGCCTGCCTTGCGTGCACCTGCCATTTGCGCGCGGAAGCACAGGCTTGTCGGTGGGTCTGCAGCTAGTGGGCGCTTACGGCGACGACCATCGCCTGCTGGCTGCTGCGCACTGGATTCACCAGCGCCTGACGCATTAAAACGCAAAAGACATTTTCGCTTCCGGCACTTGCAAGGCCCCGGAATTAAGCGCATTCTTGCAGCGTGGCTTTCCACAGCTTCAGGAGTACTTCATGCGCCCGACCCGTCACTGGTTCTCTCGTCTTGTAGTCCAGCTGGCCTGGGCCTCGCTGCTGTGTTTGACCGCAGCGCATGCGGCCTCGGTCCAACCCGCTGCGGCGCAGGTGATGATGGACGCCCTGGCGCGCGCCAATGCGGCAGTGGTCGGTGTCAAGATCACGGCCGCAGAAGGCGCCCGCTCTGCCGAAACCCTGGGCCTGCGGCGTGCGGGTTCAGGCGTGGTCATCGGGTCGGACGGCTTGATCCTGACCATCGGCTACCTGATGCTGGAAGCCGAGCAGATCGAGGTCATCACCCAGGACAACAAAACCGTCCCCGCGCGGGCCGTGGCTTACGACCTGGCAACCGGCTTCGGGCTGCTGCGGCCGCTGCTGCCCCTGCGCGGGATCAGCAGCGCGACGCTGGGCAGCATCCAGAACCTGCAACCAGGGGAGCCGTTGATGGCGGTGACCGGCCCGCAGGCCAACGACGAGGGTGACGTTAGCATGACGCGCCTGGTCAGCAAGCGCGCTTTTTCCGGCAACTGGGAATACCACATCGAGTCGGCCCTGTTCACCAGCCCGCCCATCGTTACCAACGGGGGCAACCACAGCGGCGCGCCGCTGTTCAACCAGAAGGGCGAGTTGCTCGGCATAGGTTCGCTGTTTGTCTCTGACGCGAGCGGGCAGAACATGCGGCTGCCCGGCAACATGTTTGTGCCGGTTGATTTGCTGCGCCCCATCCTTGCCGAGCTGCAACGCTCGGGCACCAGCGTCAAAAGCCGCAGGCCCTGGCTGGGGCTGACCTCCAACGATCAGAGTGGCCGCATCCAGATCATGCGCGTCAGCAAGGACAGCCCCGCGCAACTGGCCGGCCTGGCCGCCGGCGACGTGGTGCTGGCGGTGGACGACGCCAAGGTTGCGACGCTGGAGAGTTTTTACAAAAAACTGTGGGACCGGGCTGCGCCCGATGCCGAAATCAGGCTGACCGTGCTGCAGGGCGCAGACATCAAGACCATTGTGCTGAAGGCGCAAGACCGGATGCTGACGCTGAAAAAGCCGCCCGGCATTTGATTTGCTGAATCAAATCGGCATTTGGCCCTTTGATGACGGAGATAGTTTGCTATCTTTTTTATAGTTCCGTCAACAAGCCCTGGGCCACTGTGGGGTAACGCAGCTGTACGCGCAGCTCCTTCTTCAGCCGGGTGTTGTCCAGCCGGCGCGACTCGCTCATGAAACTCAGCAACAGCAAGGGCAGCTCGTCCTGGGCAGCGCCGCGCGCCATACGCGGCGGCCTGGGCAAGCCATACAGGTCAGCGGCCAGATCGAAGTAGTCCCCCATTTTCAGTTGCGTGTCGTCGCTGGCATTGGTGGTGCGCTGGGGCTTGCCGCGCCAGAGCGCTGCCACGCAGGCACGCGCCAGGTCGTCGGCGTGAATGTGGTTGGTGTACACATCATCCGAAGGCTGCAGCACCGGCGTGCCTTTGAGCAGACGGCCACGCGGCGTACCTCCTTCGCGGTCAGGCGCGTAGATGCCGGGAATGCGCAGCGTGTGCACACGCAGCCCGCTGGACCGGCCCAGAAAACGCAGCTGGTTCTCGGCGTCGACGCGGCGCTGGGCGCGCGGCGTGTGCGGCATGACTGCGCGTGTTTCGTTCGCCCAGTCGCCCTGGCAGTCGCCATACACCCCGCTGGTGGAGCCGTAGACCAGGGACTGCGGCAGGCCGCGCAGCCGCAAGGCGCGCGCCAGAGCCTGGGTACGTGGGTCGCGCCGCCAGTCGGGCAGGTTGTCTGCCGGTGGGGGCGCCAGGTGGATCACCCGTGTGGCCAGCCCGGCCAGGCGGCGCAAGCTGGCCGACTGGTCCAGGTTGCCGGTCAGCGGCACCAAGCCCAGCGCGCGCAGATCGGGCACGCGCCCGGGGCTGGAGGTCAACGCCAGCAAGCGCACACGCGGCGCCAGCAGTCGTGCAACGCGCAAGCCCACATCGCCGCAGCCGACGATCAGAACGCGCTGGCGGCGAAAGCGCGAAGGCAGGGCACCGAGGGGACTTTGGTTTGAAGGCAAAATTGGGGCTGCGCCGCAAAACGGCAAATGCACATGGATAAAAGACAAAGCCTAGGATAACCAATATGACATTCAACGTCACCGTGCTGCCCAGTGGCCGCTCCTTCACCGCGGCGCCCGACGAGGCGTTGCTGGCAGCAGCCATCCGGCAGGGCATAGGCCTGCCCTACGGTTGCAAGGACGGCGCCTGTGGTTCCTGCAAGAGCAAAAAGATCGAAGGCACGGTCACGCATGGCCCGCACCAGCTCAAGGCCCTGTCGCATGAGGAAGAGGCCGCAGGTTTTATTTTGACCTGCTGCGGCATTGCCCAGAGCGACCTGGTGATCGAGTCGCGCCATGTGACCGATGAGAGCGCCTTCCCCATCAAGAAAATGCCCAGCCGTGTCAGCGCGATGACACGCGCCTCGCATGATGTGATGGTGATCCGCCTGCAACTGCCTGCCAGTGACGTTTTCAAGTACCACGCGGGCCAGTATGTGGAGTTTTTGCTGCGCGACGGCGACCGCCGCAGCTATTCGATGGGCAACGCGCCGCACATGCAGACGACCAACCCCGGCATCGAGCTGCACATCCGCCATATGCCGGGCGGCAAGTTCACCGAGCAGGTCTTCGGCACCATGAAGGAAAAAGACATCCTGCGCATCGAAGGCCCTTACGGCAGTTTTTTCCTGCGCGAAGAGAGCAGCAAGCCCATGGTGCTGCTGGCCTCGGGCACCGGTTTTGCGCCCATCAAGGCGCTGATCGAGCACATGCAGTTCAAGGGCATCACCCGCCCTGCCGTGTTGTACTGGGGTGGCCGCCGTCCGGCCGACCTGTACATGAACGACTGGGTGCAGGCCAAGGTGGCCGAGATGCCCAACCTCAGTTATGTGCCGGTGATCTCCGACGCCCTGCCCGAGGACAACTGGCTGGGGCGCACCGGTTTCGTTCACAAAGCCGTGCTCGAAGATGTGCCCGAGCTGTCGGGCCACCAGGTCTATGCCTGTGGCGCGCCGATTGTGATTGAGTCCGCACAAAAGGCCTACACCGCCGCCGGGCTGTCCGAGGAAGACTTCTACGCCGACTCTTTTGTGACCGAGAAGGAAAAGGCACAGGCCACGACCTGATCTGTAGTGGAATGCCATAGGTCGGGCTTGCGGCAATTCTTGCAACAATGCCGCCATGACCATTCATCTTTCTCCCACCTCCCTGTCCCGGCGTCTTGCCGTGGCATCCATCGCCGCCCTGGCCCTGGCATCCACGCTGGCGCAGGCCCAGCCCAAAGTCATGCGCATCGTGGTGCCCTATGCACCGGGCGGACCGATCGACGTGACCGCCCGCCTGATGGCCGAACGGGTCAAGGACTCGCTGGGTACCGTCATCATTGAAAACCGCCCCGGTGGCGGCGGCAACATAGGCGCCGATGTGGTGGCCAAGGCCGCACCCGACGGCCTGACCATAGGCATCGCCGCAGTCGCCACACATGCGATCAACCCCTGGCTGTACAGCAAGATGCCCTACAACGCCGCCACCGACTTTGCGCCCATCACGCAGATGCTGCGTGTGCCCAATGTGCTGGTCATCAATGCCGACACCGCCAAACGCCTGAATATCAACACTCTGGCCGACCTGATCAAATACGCCAAGGCCAATCCGGCCAAGCTCAACTACGGCAGCGGCGGCAACGGCAGCGCTGGCCACCTGGCCGGCGAGATGTTCAAAAAGGAAGCCGGCATTTTTGCGCTGCACATTCCCTACAACGGCGGAAACCCGGCGCAACTGGCGCTGCTCAGCGGCCAGGTCGATTTCAACTTCGACAACCTGGCCACCGCCTCGGCCAACATCAAGGCCGGCAAGCTCAAGGCGCTGGCCGTCACCACAGCGCAGCGCAGCGCCGTGCTTCCTGAAGTCCCCGCGGTGGCCGAAACCCTGAAGGGCTTCGAGATCGACACCTGGTGGGGACTGGTCGCGCCGGCCGGCACACCGAAAGACGTGGTGGCCAAACTGAACCAGGCCTTTGTCGCCGCTCTCAATTCACCGGAAGCCAAAACCCGATTTGCGGCCTTGATGGCCGAGCCGGTAGCCAACACGCCAGAACAATTTGGCGCGTTCATGAAAAGTGAACTTGGCAAGTACGAGAAGGTGGTGAAGGCTTCCGGGGCCCGCGTCGACTAAGGCAAGGTAAAGCGCAGGGTCGCGCCCTCTCCGGGCCTGGCTTCGGCCCATATCCGGCCCTGGTGCCGGTTCACGATGCGTTGCACGATGCTCAAACCGATGCCCGAACCCTCAAATTCGTCAACGCGGTGCAAGCGCTGGAAGGGCGTGAATAGCTTGGCCGCTTGGGCCATGTCGAAGCCGACGCCGTTGTCGCGCACGAAATAGGTGGTCGCGCCTTCGATCTGCTCGGCCCCTATCGCTATGCGGGGGTGAGCGGACTGCGCGGTGAACTTCCAGGCGTTGCCAATCAGGTTCTCCAGCAGGATACGCACCAGCCCCGGATCGGCATGAACCTGCATGCCGGGCGAGATCGAAACGTCGACATTCAAGCCCGCACCGGCGTCACGCAAGCTGCCAACTACATCGCCAGCCAGTTCGCTGAGATCGAACTCGCAGCTTTGCATTTGCTGGCGCGAGGCCCGAGCCAAGCTCAGCAGGTCCTCGATGAGCCGGGACATGCGGTTGGCGTTGACCAGAACCCGTTTGAGCAGCCCGCGCGAGGCCTCGTCCAGTTGTCCTTCACTCTTTTTAAGCACCATGCTGCTAAAACCATTGATGGCGGCGAGCGGGGCGCGCAGGTCGTGCGAGACCGAGTAGTTAAAAGCTTCGAGTTCGATGTTGGCCGCCACCAGCTCTGCCGTACGGGCCTGAACGGTCTCCTCAAGGTCTGAGTTGAGCCTGCGCAATTCCTCTTCGGTCTGCCGGCGCACATCATCCTTTTCGTAGTTTTCCAGCGCAAACGACACATCGGTGGCCATTTCAGCGACCAGGTCACGTAATGTGTCGTCAAAGTAGTCTTTCTCCCCCGCGAACAGCGTCAGCACGCCGACGGCATGCGGGCCCAGGTGCAGGGGACAGGCTGCTGCGGCCTGCATGCCGGCCTGACGCAGGCTGTCACGTATGGCTTCGAGTGCCGGATCGGCCTGTACGTCATTGCAAAGGTAGATGCGCCCTTCCCCCAGGGCGATTTCGGTCGGTGTGCGCCTGGGTCCGCGCAGGCTGAACTTTCCGATGCTGGCAAACCATTCCGGGCCGCCGCCGTACCAGGCCACCGGCACCACCTCGCCGCTGGTGAAGTCAATCATGCCTATCCACGCCAGCGAGAAACCGCCCTGGGTCACCGCAATGCGGCACACCGTCTGGAACAGCAGTTCGCGCTGATTAATATGCACGATGGCCTGATTGGTTTCGCTGAGTACGGCATAACGCCGGCTGAGCTTCTGGATGCGGGCCTCGGATTCGGTCAGCGCGGCAACCCGCTGCTCCAGCTGTTCACTGCGCTTTTCCAGCTTTTTAACCAGCACCTCGTTGTACAACTTGAGTGTGTCCTGCTCGTTTCCCGTTTGCGTGCGCAGCGCCAGCCCCTCATGGGCGGCGCGTGACAGAACCTCGCCGATCCGCTGCATCAGGAGCTGGGGTTCCGTCGGTTTCACAAGGAAGATATCGGCGCCCATTTCCAGGGCCAGCGCCTCGTCCGCAGGATCGGTGTAGGTGGCGGTGTAAACGATGAAGGGGACGGTGCGCAGCCTGTCATCGGCCTTCCAGTGGCGCAGCAGCGTATAGCCGTCCATCACGGGCATCAGCAGGTCGCTGATCACAAGATCGGGCAGCTTCAGGCGCGCGTACTCCAGAGCCTGGCCACCGTGAAGCGCTTCCACAACCTCGAAGCCGTTGCCCTGCAACAGCATGCGCAACAGGTAGAGGTTCTCTGGATGATCATCGACGATCAGCACACGTTTCATGCGTCCGCCTCCCTACCCGACGGCAACACGAACGCTTCAACGGCTGCTGCGAAGGTCAGGGGGTCAATCGGCTTTTCGAGATAACCATTGCATCCGGCGGCAATGCAGCGTTCGCGGTCACCGGGCATCGCGTAAGACGTGACGGCCACCATGGGAGTGTTACCGAGGCGTTCGTTGGCGCGCAGCGCACGCGCTACAGCGTAACCATCCATGCCGGGCAGCTGGATGTCCAGCAGGATCAAGGCTGGGGCGGATTGGCCCGCCAGGGCTATCCCGGTGGGGCCGTCTCCGGCATACACTATTTCCCAGCCGCGTGCCTGCAACAGGAAGGTCACGAGGTAGCGATTTTGCTCGTTGTCCTCGATCAGCAAAATTTGCCGGTTCATCATGGTGCATCCGCCCGGATGGGGTTTAGAGGCAGAGTAACACTGAACGCACTGCCTTGCTGCCAGACACTTTCCGCATCAATTTTGCCTCCCATGAGTTCGGCCAGCCGCCGGCAAATGGCCAGCCCGAGTCCGGTTCCCTCATGCTTGCGGGACAACACGGAATCCACCTGCCGGAAGGGCTTGAACAGCATCTCCATGTCCTCCGGCTGGATGCCAATGCCGGTATCGGTAACACGCATGCGAACCGCCGCCTGAGCTGCCTGCGCCGGTTCAGCCTGCCAGCTGGGAAGCAGTGAAACATCCAGTGTGACGCCGCCCAACTCGGTGAACTTGATGGCGTTGCCCAGCAGATTGAGCAGTATCTGCTCGACGCGGCGGGCGTCGCTGTTCATTTCACCAATGTCAGGCGCCACCGTGACATCAAGCGACAGGCCCTTTCTGTCGGCCAGCGGCCCCACAATGCCAATAACCTTGCGGATCGACGCCGCCAGGTCAAAGGGTACTTGCGCGACGCCGAGTTCGCCAGCCTCGATTTTCGAGATATCGAGAACGTCATTGATCAGTGCCAGCAGGTGGCGTGAGCTGTCGCGGACCATGCCCAGCTGCTTGGCCTGCTCGTCGTTGAGCGGGCCGGCGAGGCCCTGAAGCACGATGCCCGTAAAGCCGATGATCGAGTTGAGTGGCGTGCGCAGTTCATGACTCATGGTGGCAAGAAAGGCGGACTTCATGCGATCCGCCGCCTCCGCAGCTTCCTTGGCCAGGCCCAGCTCCAACGCCAACTGACGTTGGCGCTGCTCGCTGTCGCGCAGACGGACCGCAGTCCGGCGCAGCGCCACTCCCCACATCAGGCTCGCCAGCAGCAGCAAGATCGTAGCCAGCACCGCCCATCTCACCCAGGGCGGGAGTTCCTTGCGCAAGTCGCCGGTTGTCCAGCGCCCGAGCGAGCCGTAGTACACGGAAGACGAGTCGCTTTTTAGTACCAGCAACTGTCTGTCGATGGCAGACAGCAGCAGGGGGTCGCCTGATTTCGACGCGGCAAAGTACAAACTGGACGGATTGAAGATGATCGCCGTGTCCTCCAGATCGCTGGCAGCGGCATGACGGGCGCCATAAAAACGGTTGGTGACCACCGCGTCGGCCCGCCCTTCCGCCACCGCAAGGAAGGCAGCAGCAAAGTCGGGCAGGGGAACCAGCCTGGGTTTGATGCTGAAACCAGCCATCATCTGTCTGACGAAGTCCTGCTGCATCGAACCTTCGAGCACGGCCACCCGCTTGTTATCGAGGTCGAGCAGCGAGCGAATTCCGCTGCCGCGTCGGGCATACACCTGGTTCCAGCTCGACAACACCGGCTCGCCATGGAAAGCATAGAGCCCCGCGCGCTCACTGGTGAGCGCCACGTCAGTCATCAGGTCGATCTGTCCCTCAGCCAGCCGGGACAGCCCTTCACTGAAGGTCCCGGGGACATACTCGAGCGTCCAGCCTTCTTTTTTTGCAATCGCCTCGATCAGGTCGACAAAGATTCCTTCGGCCTTGCCCGCGGCCGTGTAATCCACCTTGGGGCTGTTCTGGTAAACCCCCACACGCACCGGATCTGCAGCCCAGAGAGGCAAGGCCAGCAGCAGACACAGCAGCCTGGCCAGCATCAAGCCGCAAGCCGCTGCGCTGAATGCAAACCCGTTACTTTTCTTGATCGAATGGACCTGGGAGGGGTTCATGGGCATGACCAGTGGACTGCGTTTCATCATACACATCGATGCCACACGGTCATAGAGGGGCTTTGCGGTGCTGGACATGCGTGCTTCGCACTGTCTGACCTGCACATGGCGCGCTCCGTGTCATCATCAAAGTACGGGACGGTCATGCTTGCACGCGGCAGTGCGCACACGCAGCCAAATGAAGTCCCCCTCCATCGCCCAGCGGGGCGAGGGAGGGGC
>JAKFXR010000144.1 GCA_021731285.1 Polaromonas sp.
GCAGCAACCGGAATGTGCCTGACGCACATGAGGATTGCGAGCACCGCGCAACGACGCATGGCAGACGCGCAGTAGCTTCATGGGCGCGTTTTCAGTGGGATCGGATCATCGTGCCGTAAGCCTGATCCGTCAGGATCTCCAGCAGCATGGCGTGCGGCACCCGGCCGTCGATGATGTGCACCGAGTTCACGCCGCTTTTGGCCGCGTCCAGCGCGCCCTCTATCTTGGGCAGCATGCCGCCCGAGATCGTGCCGTCGGCAAACAGCTCGTCGATCTCGCGCGCACTCAGGTCGGTCAGCAACTCGCCGGCCTTGTTCAGCACGCCCGGCGTGTTGGTCAGCAGCACCAGCTTTTCGGCCTTGAGCACGATGGCGAGCTTGCCGGCGACGACGTCGGCATTGATGTTGTAACTCTCGTTGTGTTCGCCAAAGCCGATCGGGCTGATCACCGGGATGAAGGCGTCGTCCTGCAGCGCCTTGACCACGCTGGGGTCGATGCTGACGATGTCACCCACGTAGCCGATGTCGTGCTCCTTGGCCGGATCGTCCTTGTCCAGCATCTTGAGCTTTTGCGCGCGGATCAGGCCGCCGTCGCGGCCGGTCAGCCCCACCGCCTTGCCGCCGGCCTGGTTGATCAGGCCCACGATGTCCTGCTGCACCTGGCCGGCCAGCACCCACTCGACAACCTCCATGGTTTCCTCGTCGGTGACCCGCATGCCCTGGATGAAATGGCCCTTCTTGCCGAGCCGGTTCAGCGCGGTCTCGATCTGCGGCCCGCCGCCATGCACCACCACCGGGTTCATGCCGACCAGCTTGAGCAGCACCACGTCCTCGGCAAAGTCCGCCTGCAGCGCCGGGTCGGTCATGGCGTTGCCGCCGTACTTGATGACCAGGGTCTTGCCGTGGAACTTGCGGATGTAGGGCAGCGCCTGCGCCAGGATCTCGGCCTTGTCGCGCGGGCCCACGTGGGAGAGGTCGGGATCGGTGGAGGAAGGAGTGTGGGTCATGGGAAGAAAAAGTTGGGGATTCGCGGCGTCATCGGGAATTGTGCCGCAAACCGGTCCCAGTCAGGTGCCTGCGCCGCTGGCCGCAAGTTACTTCGTTTCTGCCTTGCGCACAAAATCCTGCGCCGCCAGGGCCAATGCCGCCTGCAAGGTCAGCGGGGGGGTCCACGCAAGAAGATCGCGGGTCTTGCCGATATCGACCTGCAGCGACCCGCACAGGCGCTGCGCAAAGTCCTGTTTGCCGAGCAGGCGAGCGGCCAGGCGCAACACCGCCACCGGCACCGGCAGCAGGCGTGCCGGCTTTCCCAAGGCGTCGGCCGTACGGCGCAACAGCGCGGTGGTGGAAACGTCCTCGCCGTCGCTGGCCAGAAAAACCTGGTTGGCCGCGCCCGGATGGTCCAGGCAGGTCACGATCAGGTCCGCCAGGTTGTCCACGGCAACCAGGCTGCGCCGGTTGTCAATCGCGCCCAGGGGCAGCGGCACACCACGGTACAACCAGCGCATCATCGCCTGGAAATTGGCCCCGACACCCGGGCCATACACCAGCACGGGCCGGATGATGGCGATTTCAAGCCCGGTGGCTTGTGCGATGTCCTGCAGGCCCAGCTCGGCCTCATGTTTGGAAATGCCGTAGGCGTCCAGCGGCGCCGGGACGTCGTCGGCGGTATAAGGCCGCCCCGGCGCCGTGCCCTCGCCGTTCACCTTGACCGAACTGACAAAAACAAGGCGCCGCACGCCGGCCAGCGCCGCCTGGCGCGCCAGGTTCAGGGTCCCGGCCACATTGACACGCCGGAATTCAGCCAGCGGGTCCGCTGCGGCGTCCTGCATGACATGGACCCGCGCGGCCAGGTGAACCACACCATCAACGCCCTCCAGCGCTGCCCGCCAGTCGGTTGCGGCATCGAGGTCTCCCACCGTGACGGCATCAACGCCCGCGGGCAATGCGGGCGAAGAAGCTGACGCGCGCAGGGCAGCGCGCACATCCCGGCCGGATGCCGCCAGCATGGCCGTCAGGCGCCGCCCGACAAACCCCGATGCCCCTGTCACCAGAACGCGCCCGCTCATGGCGCGCACATTTCGCGGTACACAGCCAGGGTTTGCTGCGCCACCCTGGCTTCGGAAAATTCGGACTCCACCATCTGCCGTCCGGTTTCACCCATTTGGAGCCGCAGCGCCGGATCGCCCACCAGCCGTGCGATGGCCTCTGCCAGGCCCGCCGCGTCCCGCAAGGGCACGAGCAGCCCGTTGTCACCGTGACGCACGATCTCGCGGCAGCCGGGCGCGTCGGTGGCCACGAGCGGCCGCGCGCAGGCGGCCGCCTCCAGCAGCACTTTAGGCAGCCCCTCGCGGTAGGACGGCAGGCAAACGATGTGGGCCTGAGCCAGTGCCGCCGGCATGTTGTCGCAACGGCCCCAGCACTCCACCACACCGCTGTCATGCCAGGCCTTGAGCTGGTCATCCGGTATCGACGCCGGATTGTCGGCATCGCCGTCACCCACCAGGACAAAACGCGCGGCAACGCCACGCGCGCGCAACAGGGCGGCGGCGGCGACAAACTCGCCGACACCCTTGTCCCAGAGCATGCGGGAAGCCAGCATCACCACCGGAACGCCATCCGGCTCGGGACTGGGCCGGAAGCGATCGATATCGACCCCCGACCCGCGGATCAGCCTGACCCGCGAAGCCGTCACCAGCCCGCCAGACACCAGCATCGCCATGTCATCCGGGTTCTGCAGGATCAGGACATTGCGGCCGGCGTTGAGCAGGACCCGGAAAACCCGCGACACGGCTGCGCGCAGCAAGGTCGCCAGGCGGGTGGTCGACGTAAAGAGAAACCCCATCCCGGCCAGCGCGTTCACCACGGCGGGCCGCCGCACCAGCAAGGCCGCCAGCGAGCCGTACAGCACGGGTTTGAGCGCCACGTGGTGAACAATGTCGGGCCGCTCGCGCCGGTACAGCTGAACGATCTCGGCAATGGCGGCAATTTCGCGGAAGGGATTGCGGCTGCGCCGGCGCAAGCCGATCGGCACCAGCTTGAAGCCCTCCGCAGTGATCTCAGCGCCGCGCTGCGCTACGCGGGTGGCGACGACGATGTCATAACCGGCCGCCTGGGCGGCGCGGGCGGGCGGCAGGCGGTGCGAACAAAAATACCAGTCTTCGGTGACGAGAAACAACAGCTTCTTGCGAGTTCCCCCAGCCGGAGAATCACTGCCCGTGGCCGGCATCAGAGCCGCAGGTCGGCCTCATCGGCCGCGAGCACATACTTCAGGTCGTACAGCACGTGTACCGGCTTGCCAAGCGCCCGAATGCCGTCGGCGCCCAGCGCACGGAACTCATTGTGGGCCACCGCAAGGATGACACCATCGTAGGTGCCAGGCTCGGGTGAACGGATGGGCGTGATGCCATATTCGTGGACCGATTCTTCGGCTGAGACCCAGGGATCGTAAACATCGACCTGGCAGTTGTACTCCCGAAGTTCGGCGACGATATCGACGATCCGGGTGTTCCGGAGATCGGGACAGTTTTCCTTGAACGCCAGACCCATGACCAGCACCCTGGCGCCATCGACCTGGATGCGTTTTTTGGTCATGGCCTTCACCAGCTGGGCCACCGCATAACCGCCCATGCTGTCGTTGAGGCGGCGGCCCGCAAGAATGATCTCGGGGTGATAACCAAGCGCCTGCGCCTTGTGCGTCAGGTAGTAAGGATCCACACCGATGCAATGCCCGCCCACCAGCCCGGGCCGGAACGGCAGAAAATTCCACTTGGTGCCGGCCGCCTTGAGCACGGCTTCGGTATCGATGCCCATCTTGTTGAAGATGATGGCCAGCTCATTGATCAGGGCGATGTTGAGGTCGCGCTGCGTGTTCTCGATCACCTTCGCCGCTTCGGCCACCTTGATGCTGGAGGCCTTGTGTGTGCCGGCCACAATGATCTCGTTGTAAAGCGCATCCACCACATCGGCGATCTCGGGCGTGGAACCGGAAGTGACTTTCCTGATCGTGGTGACCCGGTGCTCCTTGTCGCCGGGATTGATGCGCTCCGGGCTGTAACCGGCGTAGAAGTCGCGGTTGAACTTCAGGCCCGAGAATTTTTCAAGCACCGGCACGCAATCTTCTTCGGTGGCGCCGGGATAGACCGTGGACTCGTAAATGACAATATCGCCGGCCTTGAGCACCTTGCCAATGGTTTCACTGGCCTTGATCAGCGGCGTCAGATCGGGCCGCTTGTGCTCGTCAATCGGTGTCGGGACGGTCACGATGAAAACGTTGCACTTGCGCAGGTCTTCAGGGCTGGTCGAAAAACTCAAAAACTTCGCGGCGCGCAACTCTTCGGGTTCGGTCTCCAGGGTGTGGTCCCTGCCTGACTGGAGTTCGGCGACGCGTTTGACGTTGATGTCGAAGCCGGTGACAGAACGCTTTTTGCCGAACTCGACCGCGAGTGGCAAGCCGACGTAACCAAGACCGACAACAGCAAGTTTGATAGTGGACATACTATGGAAGGGAAACTAGAGTCAAATCCTGTACATACCAACCCATCGCTTCGTTCATGCCCTCTTGGATAGTATGCGTCGGCCGATATCCCAATAATCTTTCGGCTTTCTCGATGCTGGCCAGAGAATGACGCACATCGGCCGCGCGAAAGTCCCGATATTGGGGCGGCAGTACCTGCAACTCCGGCAGTCGTATGGACAGCTCGCTTTTTATAAGCGCATGCAGCTCGTTTAGCGTTGTGCGGTCACCCACGGCCACGTTGTACACCTGATTCAGCGCCTGCGGCTTCTCGACCATTGCAGCCAAAATGTTCGCTTGAATCACGTTAGCGATAAAGCAGAAGTCGCGGCTGGTTTCCCCGTCGCCATTGATAAAGAGCGGTTCGTTTTTTAGCATGGCCGAAATCCATTTTGGAATTACTGCAGCGTACGCCCCGTCAGGATTTTGATGCGGTCCGAAAACATTGAAATAGCGCAATCCGATACTCTCAAAACCATAAGTGCGCGCGAACACTTCTGCATACAGTTCGTTCACATACTTCGTCACGGCATAGGGCGATAGCGGCTTGCCAATACGATCCTCGACCTTGGGCAGCGCCGGGTGGTCTCCATAGGTGGAACTGCTCGCCGCGTAGACGAAACGCTTGACTCTGGCATCCCGAGAAGCCACGAGCATATTAAGAAATCCGTTGATGTTCGCCTGATTTGTTGCAACCGGGTCTGCGATGGAGCGCGGCACGGAACCCAATGCCGCCTCGTGTAGCACATAGTCAACGCCCTTCACTGCTTTAACGCAGTCGGCCGCCTCCCGGATGTCGCCCTCGATGAACCGGAAGTTTGCCCACCGGGCAGCACCGACAGTATCTCTGACCTGATCAAGGTTGACCTGACGGCCCGTCGCAAAGTTATCCAGTCCGACGACGTGCTGGTCGAGGTTAAGCAAGGTTTCGAGCAAATTACAACCGATGAAGCCAGCCACACCAGTCACCAACCAGATGCCAGGGCGTTCCCTCAAGCGGATTTGAAGGAGTTGATAAGGGGTCATATCGCGCTCTGTCATCATTTCAACTTCGAATCAGGAGGCCGAGCCACGCTCATTGCGCCGATGGGCAAGACTTCTCGCAACGCGCCGCTTCAGCAGCAAAACCGCACCCAAAAGCAATCCGGGAGCTTTCGCTGTATCAAGACACAACCCAACAAAACTCACTGCTATCCAACGCCATGGCAGCAAATACGACCATGCGACCTGCACCTGCCGGGGCCGAATAATTCCCCGATAAATCACATAAGAAACAAACAAAAGAGAAACGAATATTTTGGTTATGTTTGGAATATAAAACTCATTCATGCTGAGGACGGCGAATACGAAATTCCACCGATACACAATGCCAATCATGACGAGAATAAACGCCAGAAAATATATCTTCTTTTGATTGTTTCTTACGTCGATGGCAGAGTTTGCAATGGCATATGTGTACCATTTCTTGATCGCCTCCCAGAGCGATCCGGCAAATCCGTCATAACGAATGGTTGCGACACGAACACTGGCCGAGCTGATTCCCAACGCCTTCACACGCTGCATCCACTCCAGGTCCTCACCGGCGCGGATCTTGGGCAGGAAACCACCCGATTTTTTGAACGCTTCTGCCTTGATGAGTGAGCCGGGTAAGGTTCTCATCATTTCACGGCCATAGGTAGCCGCGAGCAGAATCTTCTTGAAACTGGTGTCCGCTTCGCTCAAACAAAGCGCTTCCACAAACTCGACCCTGAATGTGCGGGCAACCGAGGTACTGATTTCGAGCCAGTCCGAATTGGGACGGGTCCGGCAATCAAGAAAGGCAATCCACTCACAGCTGGCCAGCCCCACTCCAATATTGCGTGCGTGTCCCGGATAGGAAAATTCAACCTTGCTGTAAATGATGGGTATGGGTCCAATCCATGTGGCGAGCAGGGCGGCTGTTGAGTCGGACGGACTGGAGTCCACCACCACAATCTCTTTGGGCAGCAATGTTTGCGCCTGGATTTTCTCAAGAAGAACGGGCAAATACCTTTCCGCCTGGAATGCAGGTATTACGACGCTGATATTGAAATCCTGCAACTTGTCCAACTCGCTCATGGGGCCTCTCGCTTACCCAGAAGGATAAACCATGGCGCTGACATGGCGGAAAGCTGCCGATGAGAAAATACCGGATTCATTAAACGTACTGCTTGGATGGAGTTGGGGTGCGATACGCTTCACGAGACAGATGCCGGATCGGTGGCCCGCCATCGGTTCCAGTCCCAGTCGCCCCGCAGTTTTTGCTGAAAGATGGGTAGATCATCGCATGCCCAGATGTCGGTACGACACAAGAGCAAGGGATCCCGCCCATCGGGGTTCACGTCGAATCGGCTGGTCCCGCCAATACGGTACCCCACCTTGTATGCGACATCCCTCACGCGACGATCAACATCGCCATGTGGGTATGACAAGGATTCAACCTCTTGCCCGATAAGGTCCTCAAGATAAAACTTGCTGCCGGCCAGTTCCTCCTGCAACTGGTGATCATCACACAACGTCAGTCGCGCATGGCTCATCGAATGTGACCCAATTTGCACGCCAGGCAAGCCAGCCAGTTCACGGAGTTCTTCGGGGCCTAGAAACCCGGCTTGCCGTCGGGCCACCGCACCAGTGCATACAAATACGGTAAATGGAATTTCCAGATCAACCAAAAGTGGCGCCGCGACCGTCAGGTTATCCAGATAGCCATCGTCAAACGTGACCGCAATTCGCGCGTTACCGCCCTCGCAGGCAACAAAGCGAAGTGGCATCAGCTGTTCCTTCCAGCACCCTGAAAGGTGACGCATGTGGCTCTCGAACTGCTCAAACCTCATATTGTAAAGACCGCGCGTATCGTCCTCGATAGGCGTGCCAATGGCGTGATACATCAGAACGCGCAACCCCTGCCGCGGCGAGCCGCTCGAGCGGAAATGGGTATAGGCCCAAGTCGCGGCCCGCAAGGCTTGCGGCGCAATGGTTGAGGCGAGACCATGCTTCATGACATTGAACCTGCGCGACGCTTTATCAAATAGCTTGCTACTTGCCGCAGAAGGGAAGAAGTTGCCCAATCCCACTCACCGAGATACTGAATTTCCCGGCCGCCAAAACCCCTCTTGAAGTGATCGACACCGCGCGCGCTGTCGGCGCCAGGATGGATACCGCCAAAGTCAAAGCGGGTCACACCACTCGCACGCATGAGGCTGCGAAGCTTGGCCACCATGCTGTACGAGGCACTCACGCTTCGGCCCAATCCAACCGTTGCAGCGGTGGCATAGTAAGCCTTTTCGTGTAGAAGCAATGTCAGGCACCCTGTGACAGGTTGCTCATCGAGATACCCTACAAGGATCTGCGCCGAACCCGGCAAGCACGTTTTCAGGCTGGCTAGCAACTCGGCGTCTGTCTCCTGAAGATTCGCTTTTTTATTCTGACGCAATTGCCGGGTCAGCAATGCAAAGTCTTTCTGCAATGGGTCCGCCTCTCCATGCTCCCAACGAATCGAAGCCGCAGACGACTTCTTGACATAGTATCGGTGCTTGCTGTCGATCGATGCCAACCAGTCCTTTTCGGGCAATGCTAAGTCGAGTTGAATCGATTTTCCGCTAAGCAGCGGTGATGCAGGCCGGGCCCAGCCCGCAGACAGCAGGTGCCGGCAACCCATTTCAGCCTGCTCGGCCAATGAGTTTATCCGGCAGTAGAGGTGTCGCACGCCAAGCGCCGTCCTGAGCGCCTTTGCGAAACTTTCGCCCCACGCCTCCAGCGGCCCGACCGGCCCGCCAGGCACCCACGCCAGCGCTACGCCCAAGGGAAAGCGTCGCACCAGCGCCTGCGCCATTGCCGCCGTTTTACCGTCCTGCGTCGCGGTCAAGCGAAGGGGCTGCCAGCCAAAATGCCCCTTGTGCTCACCCCAGCCGAAGCCTTGGTAAACACAATAGTCGGGGAAACTCATCAGCAATGCGTCCCAGGAGTCGCCCGTGCCTTCCCACAATTTCCAGCTCAGCATAAAAAGTTGATCCACCAGACGTCGCGATAAAAACCAGGTGCGTTGTCGACGACCGCAGAAGGCAAATCCGGCCAGTTCGAACAATCGAACCCATGCCTCTGGGCCAGGGCGGCCACAGCAGCCGCTCGCTCGGCATCCGCACGAAAGGGGTAGCCATAAGGACAAACGCCGTCAGGCAAGTTTCCGAATATCGGCGCTATGCCCCACCCGGCAAGCTCACGATGAAAGCGCTGGTAGAGCACGCGCCGCCTGTTAATCTCGCTCGTCGGATCCATCTTTTCGAGCATTTGCAGGGATACGCAATGGATGGCCGGATCGCCTGGGATTTCGAACTCCGACTCGGCCAAAGATACCGGCAATGCGTGCCCGGTGCGGACAGAGCGAACAACCCGCGCCACTTTCTCACTGGCGCTTCGGACGCGAACGCCAGTCGCATTCTGGATCCCCCCAAGAGCCCGCTTGACGGTGAAGCTTATGGGGAGGCGATCATCGCGGCAAGACAGGGCAATGGGCAATTTGAGGCTCGGGCTCTTCCGGTTGACGAGCAGCACTGCGCCGTCAGGCCAGAAAAAAGTCTTGTGCAAACTCAGCAATCCGAGGTCGCCTCGCGTGCCCAGAAGCACTTGATGCTCATCCCGGCTCAGAAAACCATGGGCATTGTCCTCGATCAGCGCCGCGCCACTCTTGGTGCAGTAATCACGGAGAAGATCAAGTGCTTGGGGAAAACCAAAATAGTTGACAGAAAGTACGGCCTTGACCCGGTCGTCGACAGGCAAGGAGTGCGGAACCAGGTGTTCGTCCACCGGATAGAACAACACTTCGGCGCGAACCGCATGAACGGCAGCAAGAAGGTCCCGGCAAATGAACGCCGGCATCAATACCACATCGCCCTTGCCGACACCCAATGCGCTGAGCCCGGCCCGCAATGCATGGCGACCCAGGCTGAAGTAGCGATATTCAGCCGCCATAACCGGGGCCGTCCCGTGGAACGGGCGTACATCGTCATTCCGGGCTTGCGGATTCGCCGGCATGTGCTCAGCCGTTTCGCTTTTGAAACACGGTCACACCAACGGCGGCCCAACGACGGCCTTTGATCAGGGGGATGACCATTTTCGCCAATGCATTGGCCAGCTTGTACCCGGGCCGCCCAAAAATCGCGTAGAGCTTGAAGCGCAAGAGCACCGCCTCAAGGAAAGGCCCCCTGACCCCTTGAACCCGGGCATCTTTGCGGAAGCTCCGGATCAGCAAATCGTAATCGGCGCAGTGGGGAAATGAGACCGTCGAACCAATCAGCATGAACACGCCGCCCGGAGCCAATGCATCGATGGCGCGTGACACCATATCGGCCTGGTCGGAAAAGGCGTTGGTACGGGTAAAGGGATACAGCTCGCGGCACAAGATGAAGTCCCACTTGTCCCGGTCATCAAAACTCATCAAGTCCACCATGCGGGTAGGGAGTCCGGGATTCTCCCGATTTATCAGCTTGATGCCGTCCTCGTTCCACTCACTCGCGGTCATTTGCAGCCCCCCGAACGAGGCCAGGGCGGCCGCAATACATCCAGCACCTGCCCCAATATCAAGCCCGCTGGCTTGCGCTCGAACCGGCTTGTCACCGCACATCATTCTGACGAAGCGAAGATAGGCGGGGACGAGTGAGCGCGCCTGCTCCTGCGAACTGGAGTGCGAAGACCAGTCGCCGCCCTTTTGCCATTCCCGGCCCCAGTTTGCAACTTCATTTATCCGTCTCAATTTAAACCCTTCGGCTAATTTTCGCGATTGCCGGGCTTGGGCAAACCTGCCACAGCCCATGGGACGATTGTCTCAGGCCGCAGCGCGCGTTCGGCTACGAACGCCATCCCGTAACTGGCCGCCATACGATTTCGCCAGATTCTTCAACAACACCGCCCGGGTCACCCAGGTGACGCCCCGGGCCCAGAAATAGCGCCGATACACCGAGCGAACCTGCTGGCGAATCCTGGGAGATGTCGCGGTAGCCTGGTCTGCATGCACCCGCCATGCGGCGAGGACCTCCGTCGAATAGGCAAAATCCATCGCAAAACCGGCGCGTATGAAATACTCATAATCGCACGCATAACGAAGTGACTCATCCAGCCGACCGAGGGAAAGCGCCGCCTCACGCTTAATGAAAAAGGCCTCTGAATCGATAAAACAACCGACCTGCAACAATAAATTCCCAGCCTGTTTTTTGGGAATGCATCGATCAGGAAGCGAAAATTTGGACAAATGATTGCCTATGACCTTGTCGTTCTCGTCAATAAAATGAGTGTCGCAAAAAATTAGTCCGGCACCCGGGTTCTCCACCGCAATTTCAAGCTGGCGCGCCAGTCGCAAGGGATAACAAAGGTCATCCTGGTCAATGATTGCAATCCAGTCTCCCCGGGCATGTTCAAACGCAAAATTTCGTGACGCTGGCAATCCGTGGTTTTTCCGGAAAAATGGGCGTATGCACGCATGTCGGGCGGCCCATGCCTGGATTATCGAGGCCGTAGAGTCCGTCGATCCATCGTCAACGATGACGATTTCAACATTGGGATAGGTCTGGGCAAGAACGCTGTCAATTGCCTTTTCGAGATACAACTCACCGTTGTATGTGCATATAACCACGGTAATCAGAGGCTGCGTCATTCGTCGATCCATCGGGCCGGCAAAAATTAGAAAGAAAGCCAGCTATATATAAGTACATGAAAGGTTGGCAGATCCCGCCCTGGAGCGGCTTGCCGCGGCAACTCTAACTCAACATTTTTTTTGCAAGCACGCCGTAACCTAGCGGATCCTCCTTGGCGCCGAGCTTGAAAAACAATGTAATGTGGGCCGCAATCAAAAAGACACCGGAGACCAGCACCATGCCAAGCCCCAGTGGCCAGGCCCACAACATCCTGACAGGCCTCGCAGGTCTGAGCAGTCGCATGACCACGACGATCATTTTATTCGCGACCACCGCGACATCATTGCCTCGCTCTTCCATGCACTGGACAGAGAAGCCCGCCTCTTCCAGAACGGTTCCCAGCCCGAAATTGGTATAGCGAAAATAGTCGTGCGGAAGGTGATGGACACGCGCCGACCATGGAACCGTCAGGATCAGAAGCCCTCCAGGAGCTAGCACGCGGTGAATGTCCTGCAAAAGGGAAACGGGACTTGAGACATGCTCCAGGACCTCCGTGCACAGGACTTGCTCAAAACTTGAATCTGCGAATGGAAGCTTGACGCCATCGTAATAGATGATTCCTGATTGTCTGGTCATGCCGAAATCACCGGCCATGGCAACATCCACCCCGACGTAAGTGACAGCGGGTGGAAGCATGTCTTTCCACGGCCCTTCTCCGGCGCCTACATCCAGCAGACGTCCCTCGCAGTTGCGCAATTGGGCCTTCAAAAAGCGGAAAATGGTCAGCAATTGCAAGTCAACGCAACACCTGAGGAAAAAGAGCGGCCTGTTTTCGTTTGGCGACCTGACCGCAATTGGCTTGAATGATTCTGGCAAGATGAGACCCTCTGTCGATTAAACAAGTCGTAGCTTGTCAGCGCATTTTCACCCCGAATGACAGCGCTTGCCCTCCCGCTGGACTTGCACCCACCTTTTCCCCGAAAAAGAACAATGCAGTCCAAATTGCGCGCCATTTTTCCAGTTTGTCGATGTGACTTGCCGCGACGCGTCTGCACTATGCGTTCATCGGAGGTCGATGCAGCGCTTTTGTCGATCCGGTCATCCCCGCCAGCCAGGGGCCCGATTGGTGGAAAATCCCCTTATGATCAAGTGCCTCTTGCGACCGCCCATGAAGCGAGGGCCCGAAGAAGGAAGAGTCACATGAATCCCCGCCAGTCCAGAAGCACCCCCGATGACCGCTCCCCGCCTGTTTCCGGATTCCCGGACTGAAAACGTGGATAGTCTCAGACTTATGGACAGCAACTCCAAACTCACCCCCAGCGCAATTTCTGCGGCGCGCAAACGACTTCTGCAGATGCATTTCGAAAGCGGCGTTGGGCATATCGGCGGAAACCTGTCCGTCCTCGATGCACTACTGGTTGTTTTCAACGAATTCCTCGGCGACAAGGACATGTTCGTGCTGTCAAAGGGGCACTCTGCAGGAGCTCTCTATATCGCGCTCTGGAGCATCGGAAAGCTGCAGGAGCAAGACTTGGTGCGTTTCCATAAAGACGACACCCTGCTCGCGGGGCATCCCCCAGCGCGCGGCATTGCCGACATTCCGTTCGCAACGGGAAGCTTGGGGCACGGCCTTTCGCTCGCGGCGGGCACGGCGCTGGCGTTCAGGCTGAAGCAACAGGATGATCGCGTATTTTGCGTCACGTCCGACGGCGAATGGCAGGAAGGTTCTACTTGGGAAGCCCTGATTTTCGCCTGCCATCAGAAATTGTCCAACCTGACGGTTCTCGTGGACCACAACAGGCTCCAAGGCTTCGGGAGCACCGAAGAAGTGGCCTCCATGTCACCCCTGTGGGACAAACTGCGAGGTTTCGATGTCGATTTGGAGGTCATCGATGGACATACCCCCGATGAAATTCGCGCAGCCCTATCGGTCAAAAGCGTACGGCCCCGCGTCATCGTGTTGAAGACCGTCAAAGGACACGGCGTCAGCTTCATGGAGAACCAGATGGCCTGGCACTACCTTCCCCTGACGGCGGATCAGTTTCAAAAAGCAGTTGAAGAGATCGATTCAAAATGAGGAAGCAATTGTGCGAGGCTCTGGTGGAACGCTCCGGGAAGCCGGATGTGGTTTTCCTCACGGGCGATCTCGGTTTTATGGCCCTGGAACCTCTTCGCGACAGCATGGGGCCGCGCTTCATCAATGCCGGCGTCGCCGAACAAAACATGATATCGGTGGCAGCGGGCCTGGCCAATCAACAGCTCGAGGTATGGGTCTACAGCATTGCGCCGTTTTGCTACGCGCGGCCGTTTGAACAGATCAGAAACGACATCTGCTTTCACCAGCTCCCGGTCAAATTGATCGGAAACGGCGGCGGCTATGGCTACGGCGTCATGGGACCGACGCATCACGCGATAGAAGACTACGGCGTGTTGTTGACCTTGCCGAACATGTCGGTTTATGCACCGGTTTTTGATGAAGACGTGCCTGCGGTGATCACCCGCGCCGGAGACTCTGCGGTGGCAGCCTACGTCAGGCTTGGCCGCGGCGAGCCGCCCAAGGGATACAGTGTCCCGGCCTACGCACCCTGGCGCCAGCTGTGCACCGGCAACGGCCCGGTTGTCATTGCGATCGGGCCACTGGCAGGCACTTATATCGAAACTTTCGAACAGATGGACCCGGCGACCCGGCCAAACTTCTGGGCTGTCGCCGAGTTGCCGCTTGAACGAAACCCCTTGCCGCCGGAGTTGCTTGAGCAGATTCGGAAATCATCTCTTCTTTGCGTTGCCGAAGAACATGTGCCGCGTGGCGGTTTTGCCTCCGAACTGACCCTTCACCTGGCTGAGCGGGGCGTTGCGGTGCCGCGCTTCGTCCATCTGCATGCGCGTGCCCATCACTACGACAGCTATGGCTCACAGCCGTTCCTGCGCCGGCTTTCCTCGCTGGATGCGTCAAGCATGTTGATGGCCCTCAATAGCGAACACCATGACTGAACTGACACATTACATCAGTGCGCTGCGCGGACCCATTCTCGTCACTGGCGCTTCGGGCTTTATTGGCGCAAACCTTTTCAAGACGCTGGCAGCCGTCCGGAGCGATGTGTTTGCAGTCGTGCAGCGTGAGAAAAACTGGCGGCTGGCCGATGTCGGCGACGAGCGCGTCGTTGCCGTGGACCTGAACGACCATGCCGCCGTCAAAAACCTCGTCGCAACCGTCGCGCCCCAGACCGTCTTCGACTGTGTTGCCTATGGCGCCTACTCGTTCGAGCAGGACGACCGGTTAATTTACCAGACCAATTTTCTTGCCGTCACCGGCCTTGTCGGGATGCTGGCAGAGCGGCCGTTCTCTGCCTACATCCATGCCGGCAGTTCGTCGGAGTACGGGACCAACTGCACCGCGCCTTCCGAAGCAAGCGTGTGCGAACCCAACAGCCACTACGCGGTCTCGAAACTCGCAGTGGCCAACTACCTGTCCTTCATGGGCAAGAACCGGTCCTTCCCCTGCATCAACCTCCGGCTGTATTCCGTCTATGGCCCTCTGGAAGACACGGGCCGGCTGATTCCCATGCTGACACGCCAGGGGCTCGCGGGCAAACTCCCTCCGCTGGTCGACGCCCGGACCTCGCGCGACTTTGTGTATGTGGATGACGTATCCCGCGCATTTGTCCTGGCTGCGGCCAAAATGCATCCCGGACTGTACGGCGAGAGTTTCAACATCGGCAGCGGACAGAAAACAACGATAGGGGAACTTGCAGCCACGGCCAAACGGCTGTTCAACATCTCCGAAGAGCCGCTTTTCGGCACCATGGAGGGTCGTGACTGGGATCTGGCGGAGTGGTACGCGAATCCCCAGAAAGCCGTGGCAGCCCTCGACTGGAAACCGACCATTCCTCTCGACCAGGGATTGCGTCTGGCGGCGGACTGGGTTGCCAAGCTGAATGACGAAGATTTTTCCGGTGGCACCAAGAGCCTGAATCCCTCCCGCAAACGCAGCATCTCTGCCATCATTGCCTGCTACAAGGACAGCTTGGCCATTCCCGTCATGCACAGGCGCCTGACCGAAACCTTCAGGCGCATCGGCATCGACTACGAGATCATCTTTGTCAACGACTGCAGCCCCGACGACAGCGCGCAGATCATTAGCGAGATCAGCGAAAACGACCCCCGTGTGATCGGCATTTCGCATTCCCGCAACTTTGGCTCACAGATGGCCTTTCGAAGCGGCATGGAGATCTCGACCAAAGACGGCGTGGTGCTGCTCGACGGCGACCTGCAGGATCCGCCCGAACTCATAGAAGCGTTTTACGAGCAGTGGATGGCCGGATTCGATGTCACCTATGGCCGGCGCGTCAGCCGTGAAATGCCCTGGCACTGGGCCGCGCTCTACAAATTGTTCTATCGCATCTTCGCCATGTTCAGCTACGTCCCGATTCCCCTGGACGCCGGCGATTTCTCGTTGATGGACAGGCGCGTCGTCGGCTGGCTGCTCAAGTGCCCCGAGCGCGACCTGTTCGTCCGCGGGTTGCGGGCCTATGTTGGCTTCAAGCAGACAGGTGTGGACTATGTACGCCCGGAGCGCATGTTCGGTACGTCCACCAACAGCCTGATGAAAAACCTCGACTGGGCGAAGAAGGGAATTTTCTCGTTCAGTAACACGCCTTTGACCATGCTCACGGCAACGGGCGTCGTGCTGCTCGCGCTGTCCACATTGGCCGCCATCGTCGTCGCCCTGCTTCGCCTGTGGATGCCGGAAATCGCACCCAGGGGCATCACCACACTCCTGATCGCCATCCTGCTATTCGGCTCCTTCAATATTTTCGCGATCGGACTTGTCGGAGAGTATGTCGCCAAAATCATGGCCGAGGTCAAGGGTCGGCCGCGTCTCATCAGGACCGCGATGATTCGCCATGGCAAGACCACGGAACTGCTGCCGGACGGAAAAGCAGCATGACGGCGATCTACAGGGCCTGCCCGGTATGCGGCACCGGGCATGAAAGTGCAACGCTGTTTTTCGAAAACAACATCGATCCTGAAAAGCTTTCAAGCTTCAGCTTTGCATCGCGAAAAGTTCCGGAATTCATGTGCCATCGACTCGTGCAGTGCCCGACTTGCGACCTCGTCTACGCCAATCAGCCCCCCAGCGAAGATGAGCTTTCCCATGCCTACCATGCCGCTGACTACGACAGCTCGGAGGAGGCCAATGATGCGGCAGCCGCCTACATGAAAGCGATGCAGCCCACCCTTCACCGCATGGCGCACAAGCAGTCGGCACTGGAGATAGGCACGGGGACGGGGGTGCTGCTGGAGCATCTGTCCAGCGCGGGCTTCGCCAGGCTCATCGGCGTTGAACCTTCGGCGGCGGCCATCGCTGCGGCGCCCGAACATCGGCAGGCATGGATACGCCATGGCATGTTCAACGAGAATGATTTCGAACCGGCGTCGTTCGACCTGATCTGCTGTTTCATGACTATGGAACATGTCCGCGATCCCAAGGTTATCGCCAGCGCGGCATTCCGCCTGTTGCGACCCGGTGGCGCATTTGTCACCGTGACGCACAACTACCACAGCATCGTGAATCGGCTTCTAGGAAAACGTTCGCCCATCATCGATATCGAACACATGCAGCTTTTTTCGAACCAGAGCATCCGGCGACTTTTTGATGCCGTCGGTCTGACGCAGGTCGAAGTCAAGGCCTTTGCCAATACCTATTCTCTGACCTACTGGACGCGGCTTTCGCCGCTGCCGGGACGCGTCAAGGACATGGCATTGCGGCTGCTCAAGGCCCTCGGATGGGACAAGACGAAACTCAGCGTCAACGTCGGCAACTCGATGACGGTCGGCATCAAGCCCGTCGCCGCCCCTTGAACCCCGGATCTGCATTCCGCGCGCATACGACCATGACGGACCTGATGCGCCAACTGCGCGGCAACACCTTCATGCGATTCCTGGTCGCCGGCGCTGTCAACACGCTGTTCGGCTTCGTGGTCTACAGCCTCACCATCCTGGCGGGCGCTGCCGTCTGGCTGGCCTTGCTGGCAGGCATTCTCGCGGGCGTGGCCTTCAACTTCGTGACGACCGGCGGGTATGTGTTCAGGGATCTTTCACCGAGGCGCTTTCCCAGATTCCTGCTGGCCTATCTTTTGATTTACCTCGTGAACCTCGGTTTGATTTCCGTGCTTTCCCCATGGATCAGCAACGTGATTCTGGCGCAGGCCATCGTCACCCTCCCCATGGCATTGGCATCCTATCTGCTGATGGCGCGATTCGTATTCCGCGGCCCGCGCTAGCTACCGGTTCGCAGTCCGCGTTTCGGTCCGTCTGATCCGACGTTTTAAATGGAGCTCGAGCATGCTGGAAGCATCTGACCCCGCCGCTGCTGGCATGAATCCATGGGCCCAATGGCTTTTGCGGGCATTGATCGTCATGGGCGCGGGATTCGTGGGGCTCGCCATCTGGGTGCAACCGAGCGCCGCCGACGACTGGTACGTCGGCTGGCAACTCGCAGACGCCGGTTCGGCCTGGGCCTTTCTGAAGCAGATGTATCTCGGCTGGAGCGGCCGGATGTTCACCATGGCCGTGGCCAGCGTCGTGCTCGACAACCCGACCGCGACGGCCGTCTTCAAACTGGCCATCCTGCCGTGCTTCGTATTTCTCGGAGCATGCGTGCACTACTTGGCAACAGGCAAACCACCTCGCCTTGAGCGGCCGGAGGCAAGAGGTTTTCTGCTGACCACAGCCGTGCTCTGGCTTGGCATTCCGGTGGCCAGCGAAACGGTTGTCCAAGTCACCGGCGCCTGTGCTTATTTATTCCCCGCCGCTGCGGGTTTCGGATTCCTCAGCCTGTTCAGGCAAGCGCGCGACCAAGCTCAACGGGGCAAGGTCGTATCGGCCGGCTGGTTGGCTTGTGCCGGGTGGGTTTTTGCCGGAGCGGTTGTCGGCACAGCCAACGAACAGCTGTTCGCCGGCATGGTGGTCCTGCTTGGCGGTTGGGGCTGGCTGCTCTGGCGCGACAAACAGCTGCGCAACCTGCCGCCTGAAGTGTGGTGGGGTCTGGCCGGCCTCCTCATCGGGGTGCTGATCCTGCTTGGCGCACCAGGCAACTACGTGCGCATGGGCGCCCAGACCGAGGGAACCGATCGCCTGCTGACCGTCGTTTCCCGCTTCGCCATGTACCTCGGCGGCGCCTACTTCGGCCTGGGGACGGCAGATACCGGACGGGCGCTCTGGCTGGGTCTTGCCGTCATCATCCTCAGTGGCTCGTTCACGCTCGGCGGCCAGCGCGGCAAAGAGGCCTTGATTGGTGTCGCCGCCAGCCTTGCAACGCTTGCACCCATGGTCCTGCTGGTCAATTTTGCATCGCCCCGGACGTCCTTCTTTGCAGTGATCTTCCTGGTCATGGCCGCCAGGGCCGCCGCGCCGCAAAAGCCAGAACCGTCCGGCGCCAATGCGATCAGGCTGGTGGCGTTTGCCATCGCCTTCCTGGTAGCAATCGACGGCTTCGTGGGCTGGGCCGCCAACCGATCCCTGCAGATTGAGGAAGCGGCAAGACTTGCGGTGATCCGGCAGTCGGTTGTCGAAGGAAAACAAGAGGCGGTGGTGCCTTACCTTGCGACCATCCCTTCCCGCCTGACTTTCATGTTGAATCCCGAGCACGACAGGATTTTCGTGCTCAACATGTCGAAGCGCCAGGGCCTGTCCGGCGGGCGCCACGACGACTCCCCAGGGGCGCCGCGGCCCTACACCGTCAATACCCTGAAAAAACTCAAGAATCTGCTCTGATCCGGAACAACCGGCTACCGGGCGGCCCTCTCAGGCGAGGCACTCCAGAAACAGCTGGCGGTACTCGCTGGCCATGTCCACCTTGTTTTGCAGCAGGCGCTGCTGGGCCCGCGTCGCGCGCTGTTGCCAGGGCGCAGGATCGCTCACGAAATCAGTCAGGGCTGCCGCCAGTTCCAGCGGGTTCCCCGGGGACACCAGCACGCCAACGTCGGGGTGAACGAACTCGGGAATGGCGCCGACCCTGGTCGCCAATACCGGAACACCGACGCTCATGGCCTCGATCAGCGTCAGGCCGAAACCTTCGAAGCTTCGGGTGGCCACCACGAGCAGGTCCAGCTGCGCGATGATATCGACAGCACGACCCGGCACGTAGCCGAGAAAATGAACCTGTTTGCCGACACCGAGGCTGCTTGCCGCGCGCTGCAGGCGATCCAGCTCGCCGGGCGGGTCACCCGATCCGATCACAATCAGCCTGACCCGTTGCCGGTCAGCCGGCGTCATGCGCGCCAGCGAAAAAATCAGATCTTCCTGCCCTTTATAGGCCGACACCCGACCAGCGATACCGATCAGCCGGTCAGCCGGCCCCGCGCCTGCGGCCGCTCTGATGTCAAGCACCGGTTCGGCCGATGGCTTGGGGTTCAGGGTGATGCCGTTGTAGATAACGCGGATTCGAAGCGCCTCGTCATCGAACCAGCGGCGATCCAGCAGTGCCTGGCGGGTTGCCTGCGACACACAAACCACTGCAGTAGCAAGGCGCGTCACCCGGCGATCCACCAGCTGTTCGAACCAGCCCATGAAAGGCGCGGCAGAAACAGCCGCATGGTGGACCAGCATCAGGCGGGCGCCGATGCCGGCGCGGGCGCCGGCCTCCAGCGCGCATATCGTTCCCCATGCGGCCGGATAACCTCCGTTGTCCGCCAGCAGCAGGTCAAAATCACCTTCGCGCGCGAACTGCCGCTGCAGCCGCCTGACCGACAGCCAGTAGGTCAGCGGCTGCAGGAAATGCAGCAGCTTTGGGGCATGGCGCAGCAGCCGTGACTCTCGGCAACGGCGATTCAACTCATTGTGGGACCCGGAAACCACTTCAACGCAACGGACGTAGGGGAGCTCGGCAAAACTTTCCCGCAGCCGCGCAAAGCCGCGGTTCCCCTTGTTCACCATCAGCACGATTTCGTCATCCGGCACCGGCCACGTGGACAACAGTTCCAGCAGATGGGTGTCGACGCCGCCCCACGACTCCTGCTCCCAGTAAATCAGTATGCGCATGCTTACCCCATTACCTCATTTGCCCCGTCGGCCAGCGCGTCGCGCTCGAAAAGAACGGTGCGGATCACGCCTCCATACTCGGGCACCTCACAGAGCAGGCGGATCGTGTAGCCTGTCACGTTAAAGGGCGGCGCAGTGAGCACCACACCGGAGTTGAACAGCATGCGAATGCCGCAACCCGCCGTGATGTCTGCATTGGGCCGGAACCCAGGAGAGTCCGGAAGGTGTTCGGTAATGACCCAGCGCGGGTATTTCCGGCACTTTTCGAGCACTTGCTGAATGTGGGCATTGGACAGATGCTGAAAGACCTGCCGGACAAAGATGATGTCGCCATCGGGCAAGGCGTCATCCACGGCATTCAAACTGAGAAACTCGACGTTGGGAAAGTCAAAGCACTTGCGGTTGTGTTCCTGCAGTTCCGCGACGATGTCGCACGCATAGTAGTGGTGCGCAAAGTCCACAAAATGCCGGCCCACATTGAAGTCCCCGGAACCCAGGTCAACCATGACAGGTTTTTCAGGAAAAGAGGCCAGCAAGGCCTGAACCGCCTGGACGTAAGGCGTGACGATGGCGGGATCGTGAGAGCCCGTGCCCGAATAGTAGCTACCCTTGTCGCCCCCCCATTCCTTGTTCTGGTATATCTCGGAAAAGACACGGTCCACAGGCAAACTGCTGTACCTGCGGTGTTGACGCGCTTCGGCCGCACGTGCACGCATTTCCAGCAGCTTTTTGGGCAAGATACGCCGCACCATCGAGCGCAGCAGAGCCATGCCCCGGCTTCGTTTTGGAGCCGATGTCGGTGCGGTCATGGTCGCTCGGTTTGGCCAGTCACCTGGACCCAGTTCCCGGTAAATCTGACACCACGCAGCGTGCGCAGGTAGTGGCGATAACAGAGCTGGACGCGTCGACCATAAAAAATCGGCGTCAACAGCAGTTGCAGGCGCATCTGGTGGCTGCCACTGCGAAAGGTCGTCCAGACATGCCGTGGCGAAAAAAAGCGACGCTCGCACCTGAAAGGAAGAAGAATGGCGATCGCGGCCAGCACGGCATCAAAAGGACCTACAGGCCGTACCGGATAGCGGTACCAGCGCAGGCGGTCATTCATGATGTAGTTGAGCACGTACTTGTCGATGCGTCCCAGACGTTGCTGCCAGCCGTTCTCAGTGCGCGTTTTGGACCAGCCGGTGGCTGCGAAGGTTTTATTTGAAATCCGGTCGCCGTGCCAGTCGAGTCCGGCCCAGGTGCTCCTGAGCATGGACTCCTGGAAGTCCACGCCGAGCCAGCCGGCAAATGCCCGCATCACATCCTCGCGGGGAATATCCTCGAGCCGTGTGGCAATGTAGTCAAGCCCCAGCTCCTCGGCCAAGGCTGAGTCTTCAAGCGCCATCTTGAGGCAGTTGTAGACATGCTGCTGGTTGTCATGGCTGCTGTAATAGCGCCGGAAATGCTCCACATGCGAGCAGAAATTCGCTCGTGGGTCCCGGGAACTGAAAACCACGCGGGTCTTGGGAAAGTCCTTGAGGAAGAGGCGGAATTCGTAGTCCAGATGTGGGTGATGAAAAATGACTTTCGCATCCACGATTTGCTGGCCAAGGCACAGCTTGTAGCTCCCGTAGACCGCCAGCAGGAAGTCCCGGCTGGTGAGCGGGCGCTCACCCATGAGCCCGACCACATGGGTCTTGAATTCGGCCGTATCCAGCCTGAACGACTCATCGGAATGCTCGCCAAGCCGATCTTTGGCTTCCTGGATATCGTAACGGGACACCAGCTTGTAAAGGTATTGCCCGATAAATTCGTCGGCGGCGTCCGCCGCCCGCCCGTCCGCCACGCTGAAGGTCAGCGCGCGGGTAAAGAATTCCGAATAGACGGCGAAGTGACCATTAAAGGTGGCAATCTGTGGGTGGGAATCGAGCAGGCTTTGAAGAAAGTCCGAACCCGTGCGCCCTGTCGTGACCAGCGCCACCATGGGCAGCGACCGCAGGTGAGTCATCCAGCGCTGATACTCCTGCGCCGATGCAATCACCCCGCCCATGCGTCCCGCGGTCATCTCTCCACCTGTCAAGCGGGACGGGACTGGATCACCGCGCGCATGACGACCGGGTCCTGATCGCCGAAGGGCGCAAACCCCGGCGCCACCTCGAAATAGCGCACCGCAAAGCGTGACGCCACGTCGGCAAGAAAGGGCTCCGGATCAATGAAGCGCCGGTAATGGTCGGTCTTGAACTCGTGCAGGCCTACCTTGCTGCCCACACCGTAGAGCGTGTCGAAAATCGTGCGCGCCTCCAGCATCAGGACCCAGGGCGCAGAAGTGATCTTGCCGATATTGGCCAGCAACCTGTCTGCTTCTTCGTAATTGATGGAATGCAGCGAAAACCGGCTGTAGATGACCAGCCGCTTGGCGCCTTCGCCAAACGCATTGAAATCGAGATCAGTGAAATCGGCTTGCTGCACGGCCATCTTGCCGGAAATGGCCGGGGCAAGGCCATTGGCGACCTTCTGGAAGTTGCCGACAGCTACCGCGCAGGCGTCGAGACCGGTGTAATGCGAAACGGTTTCGCCAAGGGCCAGGCCATCACGGCCATTGCCGCAACCGAGCTCCACTACGGTGTCGTCAGCCCGCAGTTGACGCTCAAGGCAGTAACGCGCAAATCCCGAAGGTTCCTGGAGGGAAAAGGCCTGGTAATGACTATTCCAGAACGAGTCTTGCATTGTTTTCTCTTGCGTTATTGTTATTCTTCCCACCATTGCGGGTCGGCGGGCAAAAAAGGAGATGATAAAGCGAGTCTAGCCGACGGCTGGGTAGCACTTTCCAAACGCATCCATGAGGCGTCCCAGCTCGGCATCCGGGGCCAACCCGGGTATGTATTCGATGACGAGGTCCGGGCGCAGCGGCTCGTCGACCGGCACATCGAGGCCGGCGACATTGTGCAATTCGCCGGCATCGAAGCGGCGATAAATGCCTTTGGGGTCGCGGCGGCGCAATTCATCGAGGTCTACCTTCAAGTAGACCTCGAAATAGCCCGGCT
Organism: Polaromonas sp.; assembly: GCA_021731285.1. GTDB lineage: Bacteria > Pseudomonadota > Gammaproteobacteria > Burkholderiales > Burkholderiaceae_C > Polaromonas. The sequence goes on from JAKFXR010000144.1 coordinate 23,228, forward strand.
GGTGCTCGCGGTTCCATTGGTGAATTTCCTTGATCAGGGCGACGGTACTGACCACCACGGTGATGCCCTGCGAAGCGATCAGGCGGGCAAGCCGCGCATATTTAAATGCCAGCTGGACACGTGCCTCACTGCTGTGATCCGTGGTGGAGGCCAGGGCCTCACGCAGATCATCACCATCGAGCATCACCACGGGGCGACCCATGTCGCGAAGACGCTGGGTCACCAATCGGGCCAATGTGGTCTTGCCAGCAGCGGACAGTCCCGTAATCCAAAAAACATTCGACATAAAGTGGCAGCGATCAAGCTACAGGAAGTGAGTTTTTAACCGCAGGCCTGACAGGAAAAAAGCGGCTGCAGCCACTTCTATGGAGTGCTGCGGCCCTCTGAAATATACGAAGAAGTCATTTTAATTATCTCACTTCCCCAAAGCTGATCGCCTATCGAAAGTCAGGGCTGCCAGTAACTGCCGCTCAGGATCTGCGACGCTTCGGGCATATTGCGCGCAGAACGCCTGGACCGCGTGCTGGATTCGGGGCTGCGACCACCAGCCCGCCACGTCATGCCAGACCGCATTGACATGCCGCGCCGCGGCCACCGGGTCTTCGAAAAAAATCCCGGCGTCGGCCAGTTCCTTGAACAGGGGCCGCGCTTCGGCACGCAACTCCCAGTGGTCGGGGTTCCAGAACATCACCGTGGGGATATTCCGGCCCAGGGTCTCGAGAAATCCGGTTGAATTGTAGGTATAGACGAACAGCCGGCTGCGCAGCAGCCTTTGCTCGATCGGCGTCACGCTGGGATCGACCTCGACCTCGGGAAAAGCCGCTTGCCATTGCGGCACGTATACGCTGCGCAGTTTTTCATCGGTACGCCGGTGAATGCGCAACACGAGCTGTTTTCGTGTCGATTCATCCAGCGCAGCAGCGAAAGCCAGCTGGTCGGCCAGAAATGCCTGGGACTGGTTGGCGGCCACCGGCCAGCTGTTGCATTTGAAGCTCACCATGCGAACGGGCACGGTGACAAGCAGCAAGTCCCCATCGGGCTTGCCGACGCCCGGCTTGCGGTCCAGATTGGTCAGCGCGAACAGCGGATAGATGCTGGGCCGGGCATCACGCCAGCCCCATGTGAGGAAGCGATCTGCAATGTCGACCTGATGATCTTCCCCCGCCACCACGTCGCCAACCCCATAAAAGCCGCCATGCTGGCCGATGACCAGCGGTACGCCTTCTTCGGTACGCGCTGCGGCCCAGGCCTGAAACACCTCGTCGAACTGGAAAGAGTTGGAAGTGAAGATGACCCTGGGCCGCTTCGGCCACGGCAGACGGCGCAGCACCTCCATCAAGGCGGCGTAGCCTTCCAGGTAAACCGTCGGTATCTGGCGCGGAATCATCTTCGCCAGGAAAGCGCGAAACGGATCATCCGTCACACCATCCGCCGGCAGCCCGAAAGCGCCGCGAAGGGCCATGTCGGGAGCGACCTGGGGCGGCGGGGGCGAGCGCCAGAACTTGGGGATTTGCCCGAGTTTCAGCTGGAGCCGCGCCGAAAAGGCCCTGGGCAGGCCCGTATTCAGGAAAAACGCCTCCCCGGGAAGCACCAGCCGGTCAAGAAAGGTTCTGAGCGCCTTACGCAGTGTTTCCCCCGCGCCGACCGGAGCGTCCGCCGTGGCGCTGGTCTGCATCAGGCCCCGGCGTTCACCGGCCGCCTCTTCCCACGTCAGGCGCCCCTGCTCGCGAATCGCACAGGCATAGAGAAAATGGTTCCAGCGCAGGTCGTCCGGGCTCATACCCCGCAAATCACGCGGGATCAACTCCTCCTCCGGGTCCTTGACTAGAATCGTCGAGTCAACATCGTCGCGCTCGGCCGCCTTCGCGGCCATGGTCCAGCGGTCGAAAAGTACATGGACAAACAGGTACAACCAAGGGCCCAGCAGAATGCGCCAGTAGCGCAGACCATGATGCACACCATGATGGGCATTGAGCGCAGCGGCAAAGCCCGCCAGCGCCGCTTCGTAGCAGGACTGCAGGTACGCATAGTCTGCGCGGAACTTGTCGCGGTCGTCCCAGTGGTAGGGAATCACCTCTGCGTCCAGCCCCTCCCAGCGTTCCCGCTCATCGGGCAGGCGGCACCAGTTGCCCATGAAAAGCAGGGGCTGATCATGCCGCCAGGAGCGCCGGTCCGAGGTCGTCACCAGCAATCGGCGCTTCGTCGCGGCCATGGGCCGGCTCTCGTTACCCTCCATATCAGCTGCGTGCCGCAAGCTGAGCGACCATGACCCTGAGCTCCTCGTCGCCAAGGATGGCTGAATCGTTCAGGCGCCCCTTGATCTGCGCAAACAGCTGGTCCAGTTTCCGCTCCTCCAGGGGCATGCCCAGCGCAGCGACACGCGCCGCCACACCCTTGCGGCCGGAGTGCCGCGTGATCGGCAACTGCCGCGCAGGAGCGCCAACCCGTTCAGGCTGGATGATTTCGTAGGTACTGGCCGCCTTGAGTATGCCGTCCTGATGCAGACCGGCCCCGTGGGCAAACGCATTGCCGCCGACAATGGCCTTGTTCGGCGCAATCGGGAACCCCGTCGCTTCTGCGACCAACCGGCTGGTCGGCCAGAGCAGCGTTGTATCGACGCGGCTGGAAAACGGATAGCGGTCCGGCCGCACGGCCATGGCCATGACCACTTCTTCCAGTGCAGCGTTACCCGCCCGCTCGCCAAGGCCGTTGATGGTGCAATGAGCCTGCCGCGCCCCCGCCTCCAGACCGGTCAGCGTGTTGATGGTGGCAAGGCCCAGGTCGTCGTGGCAATGGATGCCGAGCAATATCCCGCCCAGCTCGGGCACTTCACGCTGTAGCGTTTCGAGGTAGTGGCGAATGTCCGGCGGTGTCGAGTAACCCACCGTGTCGGCCACCGTCAGCACGCTCGCTCCACTCTGAACCACTGTCCTGGCCACCTCACACAAAAAAACAAGGTCCGCCCGCGATGCATCTTCGGCGATGACTTCAACCTCTGCGCAAACATGGCGCGCCGCGTGAATACATGCCACCAGCATCTCAAGCGCGGCCCCCGCCTCCATGCCCAGCTTGCACCGGATGTGCAGATCGCTGACCGGCATGACAAGAGCGATCCGCGGGTGCGCCGCCTCACGCAGGGACTCACCGGCCGCGGCGATGTCATCGAGCTTGGTCCGCGCGAATGCGGCGATCCTGACGTCGCGGCACTGGCGCGCAATGTCGGCCAGCGCACGTGCGTCTTCCGGCGATGCCGCAGGGAATCCGGCCTCTATGGTGTCCACGCCGAGACGCTGCAAGGCCTCGGCAATAGCCAGCTTCTGCGCGGGCAGCATGGCCGCCCCGGGCGCCTGCTCGCCGTCCCTGAGTGTGGTGTCGTAAATCTGTACCGGGATCATGAAAGGTCGGCGGCTTGCACCATCAGGATGGCCCTGGGCGCCATGCCCACGTCGATGTCCCGTACCGGTGCCTGTAGCGGGTAAGGCGTACCTAGCGTTTCGGCGATGGCCGATGCCATGATCGGGAACCCGGCCACATGGGCTGCCACGACGCTGCCGCTGGGCCGCGGGTTGACCTCTAGCAAACACGGTTTGCCCTGATCATCCGTCATCAAATCGATATCGTGGAGCGCATCGAGGCCCAGCGCCTCGGCGATTTCGAGGCAATACTTCATGATCGCCGGATCGGAGACGATCCGGTTGCCAGTAAACGGGATGCCCGCAGGATTGAAGCGGCGGCGCACCAGCGCCGCCCGCGCCTTGCCGTGGATCGCAAACACATCCACGTCATGAACCGGGGCATGGAGCAGCGGCATCACCATCAATGTTCCGTCTGCCAGCCATTCGTTCATTTCTTCCGGCGTCGCAAGGTTTGCCACACGCTTTTCGCGTGCACCGCCACCAATCCAGGCGGCCGGCGCGGCATCGGTGCCCAGCAAAACCCGCATGCCTCGGCCACCCCGTCCCGCCACTGGTTTGACGATCACGCTGCGACGGGGGTAACCGAACTCGGTCATGGCAGAACGCAGGTCGTCCACCTTTGCCACGCAGACGTATTCGGGCACCCGTAATCCGGCGGCCTGCAGCGCCAGGTAGGTTGCCTGCTTATCGCGAATCAGGTCGAGCACCGCCACCGGGCTGGCCAACACCACCGCGCCCGCAGCTGCGATCTTTTCACGGCCGGCAGCCAGACTGAAGGCCTCCGGGTCGGAGCCCGGCAGCACCAGATCCACCTTTTCGGCCGCAACGATGCGTGCCACCTCATCGACGTAAGTGGCATCCTCACCCCAGGGCACTTGGTAGAAAGCGTCCACATAAGCTCGCCCGGCCGCGTTGGGGGAAGCATCCACCCCCACCAGATACGGTTTGAGCACCGGGTCGCCCCGCAAATGCGTCAACAGGTCTGGCACCATCGTGCCGCCCGCGCAGGTCAGGAGGATGCGCGCCGTCATGCCAGGTTCACCACATCGCCGGCGCAAATCGGCTGGTCAAGCGCAATGGCAACCCGGGCGGTCTTTCCGAGTACCGATTCGTAACTCGACGGCGGCAAGCCGGCTGCCCCAGTCAGGGGCCGCTTCAGCCCCACATTGCTTGCGGAAAACACATCACCGGCCGCAATCGGCTCGCGAGCGATGAGGCAACGGTGACGTTGTGCCCGGACCGCTTCTTCGGCCGGCGCCGGCACGATCCGGCCGTCCCCGAGCATCACGGAAAGCCGGCGAATCCGGGCGACCATCTGGCTGAACTCGCCAGGCTCCATGGAAATGAAGTGATCGGCCCCGGCGAGGTGCTTGTCGAGCGTGAAATGTTTTTCGATCACGGTGGCGCCGAGCGCTACCGCAGACAGGCAGGCCAGGTCATCGAGCGTGTGGTCGGAATAGCCGACGGGTATGCCAAACCGCTGCGCCAGCGCCTGCATGCCATTGAGGTTGATGGTCTCGTCAGGCGCCGGATAAAGCGCCGTGCATTTGAGAACCGCAACGCCAGGCGAACCATGCTGCTGGGCAGTCGCTATCGCAAGCGCGATTTCTTCCTCATACGCCAGGCCCGTCGAAATAATCATGGGCAGGCCGCGGCGCGCGGCCTCGGCGATCAGCGGCTGGTTGGTCATGAGGCCGGACGAAACCTTGACGGCCGGCAAGCCAAGACGGCACATCCGGTCCAGGCTGGCAAAGTCACCGGGCGTTGAAAACAGGATGATGCCTAGCCGCTCTGCCAGAACCACCATTTGCTGCATCGCCGCGTCGCCGAGCGACTTGTCGCGAAATTCGGCATGCGAAACAGTGCCGGCAACATAACTTTCTTCTGCATCGACGGTCTGCAACTTCACGGCATCCGCACCCGACGCGGCTGCCGCCTCGATCATGCGTGCACAGAGTGCCGCATCACCATGGTGGTTGACCCCCACCTCGGCAATGACAAAAACGGGTTGACCGGGTCCGATTTTCCGGTTTCCGATGGTGAAACTGGTTTCTGGGCCGACCACAAGGCCACTGGCCGTTGTTGAGTTCATGGTGCTGGTGTCCGAAAAGTGGCTGGAGCTGCAATCCGCTCCAAGTGTAGTGCGTCGCCCCCCTCGGAGGGCGCCTTGCAACCTTGGTCAAAAAGTATACTCACAGCCATTTCCACCACACACAGCGATGCACTACAGAAGAGAAATAGATGGCCTCCGCGCCATCGCCGTATTGGCCGTCATTCTCTTTCACGCGGGTTTTGAAGGGTTCCGCGGCGGCTTTGTTGGTGTGGATGTGTTTTTTGTCATCAGCGGCTACTTGATAACGTCCATCATACTTTCCGGCAAGCAGGACGGCACATTCACCCTGCTGCGTTTCTACGAACGCAGGGCCCGGCGCATCTTGCCGGCCCTCTTCCTTGTCATGCTGGCCTGCCTTCCGTTTGCGTGGCTGTGGATGTTGCCAGCAGAGATGGTGAGTTTTTCCAGGAGTCTTGTCGCGGTCTTGCTGTTTGCCTCAAACATTCTGTTCTGGCGTGAGACCGGCTATTTCGCAACCGCCAATGAGCTCAAGCCCCTGCTGCACACATGGAGCCTCGCGGTTGAAGAACAGTATTACGTCCTGTTCCCACTCTTTTTGCTGCTGGCGTGGCGGCTGGGCCGGCGCTGGATGGTCGGCCTGCTTGCCCTGGCCGCCGTCGCCAGCCTGGCCTTGGCGCAATGGAGCTCTATCAATAGCCCAACAGCAGGTTTTTACCTTTTGCCGACACGGGGTTGGGAGTTGCTCATCGGTGCGCTGGCGGCGTTTCATCACAGCAAGGGCACGGTATCTCTGGGCGACAGGCTCACACCAGTTTTCCAGGCAGGGAGCTTGTTGGGCATGCTGCTGATCGGCTATGCCATATGTGCGTTTGACAGGAGCACACCGTTTCCAAGTCTGTATGCCCTCGCTCCGACCTTGGGCACCCTGTGCGTGATCCTGTTTGCCACGCCCGCGACTCTTGTGGGACGCCTGCTGGGAAGCAAGGTGCTGGTGGGCATCGGACTGCTGAGCTACAGCGCTTACCTGTGGCACCAGCCGCTCTTTGCCTTTGCGCGCATGCGAAGCATTGAAGCGCCCGGGGTACTGCAGCTTTTATCGCTGGCCGTGCTTTCCATCCTGCTGGCCTTCCTGAGCTGGAAGTTCGTCGAACAGCCTTGTCGCGACAGCCGGAAAACAAGCAGGCAAGCCATTTTCGGCGGGGCGATTGCTGCGGCCTTAGTCATGGTGGGTGTGGGGGTCGTGGGCCAGCGGCAGAGCGGCTTTGAAAGCCGATTTTCCCTGCCCAGCGATATTGCAAAGACATTGGTTGTGCCGGACCGGAGGGGCGTCTGTTTTGATAGACCCGAAGCCTACCTGCGCACCGACTGGCTGTGCGATATAGGCCCGAAGATCGGAAACGCTTCATTTTTGGTTTTCGGCGATTCGCACGCGCTGACACTGCTGCCGGCTTTTGAGGAGCTGGCTGGCAGAAACGCAAAACGCGGCCTGTCCACCGGTGCGAGCGGCTGCATTCCCTTGCTCGGAGTCTTTGCGGTACCCGCTGACCAACGCGATGCCGCCTGCCACCGGCTGAACCAGCGCGTCTACGAGTACGTAAAAGCGCAGGAGATCAAAAAGGTTTTTCTTGTTGCACGCTGGACTTATTACACCGATGGCGGCTATGACGAAACCGATTTTTCGCACATTGGGTTGAGCCAAGACAGCAAGGCGAGCAAGCAGCTTTCCCGGGAGGCGTTTGAACAAGGCCTGGAAGAAACAGTGGCAGCGTACGCCGCCATCGGCGTGCAGCCGATCATCGTCTCTCAGGCGCCCCAGCAACGCCATGACGCCAGGACCGTTTACTACAAGGCCTATGCAAACGATGCCAGTCAGCCCGGAGGAAACATCCGCAAACTCTCCGTGTCGGTGGCCGAGCATCTGAAGCTACAGCTGTTCACGAGCTTACTGTTCGGTAAATACACGCAAGCCGGGCGACTGTCCCTTGTCAGCTTGGACGATCTGTTCTGCGACAGCAGCAAATGCCTAATCGGCACGGACCGAGCTTCCTGGTATTTTGATGATGACCACCTGTCAGTGGTCGGTGCGCACATGGCGGCGGGCAGGCTGGCAGCCCGGTTCCTGGACTAAGAAGTTATCCGTAAATAGTATACTGCTGCTCCGAGCCGTAGCTAACACGGCGCCAGGGCGAAGGAATGGCGACACGCAAGCGAGTCGAATCGTGGGTGGTGACCGATGAATTCTGGCGGCGCGTTG
>JAKFXR010000045.1 GCA_021731285.1 Polaromonas sp.
ACACAAGCCGCGTGGCGCGCCACCGGCTTGTGTATGATGCAGTGCAAAATTTCATCGACGCCGGCTTGCACGCGCTGGCCATCGAAATTGTCGACCCCCCCTGAATGGGCCCGCCCCGCGCCGGTCTGACTTCAACAACACATCGTCATCTCAAGGAACCTCATGAAAAAACATCTCCTGCTGTCCGCAGCACTCGCCGGCCTCATGGCCATGGGCACATCCGGCGCTTATGCGCAGAACGTTGCCGTCGTCAATGGCAAGGCTGTGCCCAAAGCCCGGGTCGACGCGCTGGCACAGCAGCTCGCACGTTCGGGCCGTCCGGTCACGCCTGAAATGCAGGGCCAGATCCGTGAAGAAGTCATCGCCCGTGAAGTTTTCATGCAGGAGGCCGAGAAGCTGGGTCTGTCCGGCACCGATGACTTCAAGGTCCAGATGGATCTGGCGCGCCAGGCCATCCTGATTCGCGAGCTGTTTGTTGATTTCCAGAAGAAAAACCCGGTCACCGATGCGGACCTCAAAGGTGAGTACGACAAGTTTGTCGCAACCAATGGCGGCAAGGAATACAAGGCCCGGCACATCCTGGTGCTCAAGGAAGACGAAGCCAAAACCATCATCGCCAGCCTGAAAAAGGGCGGCAAATTTGAAGACATCGCCAAAAAATCCTCCAAAGACACCGGCTCCGGCGCCAACGGCGGCAACCTCGACTGGGCCAACCCGAGCAGCTACGTGGCCGAGTTTGCCGAAGCCATGACCAAGCTCAACAAGGGCCAGATGACCGATGTGCCCGTCAAAACCCAGTTCGGTTTCCACGTGATCCGGGTCGACGACATCCGTACCGCCCAGTTGCCTCCCTTTGAAGAGCTCAAGCCGCAAATCGCTCAGCAGATGCAACAGCAAAAACTGGCTGCTTTCCAGCAGGGCCTGCGCGAAAAAGCCAAGGTCGAATAAGCGTATCGCCGCAAAGGCAAAAAGCCCGGCCATCGCAAGATGGACCGGGCTTTTTTGATGGTCTCAGGAAGAGGCGACCGTCAGCCGACCCACCTGCGCGCGTTGTGCCACAGGCGCATCCAGGCGCTGTGGGCGTTGATGTCCTGGTCTGTCCAGCTCATCTGCACATTGCGAAACACGCGCTCGGGGTGCGGCATCATCGCCGTGAAGCGGCCATCCGGCGTGGTCACCGCAGTCAGACCACCGGCGCTGCCGTTCGGATTGGCGGGATAGGCTTCGGTCGCCTGCCCTTTGTCATCGGTAAAACGCATGGCGGCCACCACCCTGGAAGCGTCGCCGCGCCGTCCGAAATTGGCATACCCCTCGCCATGCGACACGGCAATCGGCAGGCGGCTGCCCGCCATGCCGGTGAGGAACAGGCTGGGCGAACTGAGTATTTCGACCTGCGACAGGCGCGCTTCAAAACGCTCGCTGCGGTTGGTGGTAAAGCGTGGCCAGGCCTCGGCGCCCGGGATGATGTCAGCGAGCTCGGCAAACATCTGGCACCCGTTGCACACGCCCAGGCCAAAGGTGTCCTGGCGGTCGAAAAAGGTCTTGAACTGGTCAGATAACAAGGCGTTGAAGGTGATGGACCGGGCCCAGCCTATGCCGGCGCCCAGCGTGTCGCCGTAGCTGAAGCCGCCGCAGGCCACGATGCCCTTGAAGTCGGCCAGTTGCGCGCGGCCGCTTTGCAGATCCGTCATGTGCACGTCGCAGGCTTCAAAACCGGCCTGCGTGAAGGCATAAGCCATTTCCACATGGGAGTTGACACCCTGTTCCCTCAGAACCGCAACTTTGGGCCGCGACAGGTGCAGTGCCGGGGCTGCGGGCATGGCGGCAGGATCAAGGCTCAGATGAACATGCAGGCCGCCATCGTCCGGGTTCCCGCAGGCCGCATGCTCGGCATCGGCGCAGTCCGGGTTGTCGCGCTGCTGGCAGATTTTCCAGCTGGTGTTGTCCCACACCTGGTGCAGGTCTTCAAGCCTGGCGCTGAACACCGCACGGGTATCGCGCCAGACCTGGACCTCGCCTTTGCCGACCTCGAGTGAGGCGTGCTGCGGGCGGGTTTTGCCGATGAAATGGCTGCAGCTGGCCAGGCCGTGCTGCCTGAGGGTTTGCATGACATCGTTGCGGACAGCCGTGCTCACCTGGATCACCGCGCCCAGTTCTTCATTGAACAAGGCCTTGAGCGTCAGCTCTTCACGGCGCGCGCCGACCTGGCTTGCCCAGTTTTTGCTGTCACCGCTGTCCATCCGGCTGTCGGAGATGCCATCACCTTCAACCAGCAGCATGTCGATGTTGAGCGAGATGCCCACATGGCCGGCAAAAGCCATTTCACAAGCCGCGGCGAAAAGGCCGCCGTCGCTGCGGTCGTGGTAGGCCAGCAGCTTGCCCTGCCCGCGCAAATCGTTGATGGCATGAACCAGGTTCACGAGGTCTTTTGGATTGTCGAGGTCGGGCGCCTCGCCACCTTCGAGTTCCAGGCTTTGCGCGAGGATGGAACCACCCATGCGCATGCGGCCCCTGCCCAGGTCGATCAGGATCAGCGTGGTGTCGGCCTCAGTTGCATTCAATTGAGGTGTCTGGGTGCCGCGTACATCGGCCAGTGTGGCGAAGGCGCTGACGATCAGCGACACCGGTGAAGTGACTTTCTTGCCGGCGTCGCCATCGGACCAGACGGTGCGCATGGACAGGGAATCCTTGCCCACCGGAATCGACACCCCCAGCGCCGGACACAGCTCCATGCCGACGGCCTTGACGGTTTCATACAAGGCCGCGTCCTGCCCCGGCTCGCCGCAGGCGGCCATCCAGTTGGCAGAAAGCTTGACCCGCGGCAGTTCAATGGGTGCTGCCAGCAGGTTGGTGATGGCCTCGGCCACCGCCATGCGCCCAGACGCAGCCGCGTTGAGGGCGTCCAGCGGGGTGCGCTCGCCCATGCTCATGGCTTCGCCGGCAAAGCCCTGGAAGTCGGCCAGGGTGACTGCGCAATCGGCCACCGGCACCTGCCAGGGCCCGACCATCTGGTCGCGGTGCGTCAGTCCGCCGACGGTGCGGTCGCCAATGGTGATCAGGAAGCGCTTGGACGCCACCGTCGGGTGGCTCAGCACGGCAATGGCGCTTTTTTGCAGGTCCACGCCGGTCAAGTCCAGGGGTTTGACTTGATGCTGAACGGACTTCACGTCGCGGTGCATTTTTGGGGGTTTGCCCAGCAGGACGTTCATTGGCATGTCCACCGGTGGTGCCGACGCACCGTCGGCCAGCACCAGCTGCTTTTCTTCCGTCGCCACACCAATCACCGCAAACGGACAGCGCTCACGTTCACAAAAAGCCTGAAACAGCGGCAAGGACTCAGGCGCAATCGCCATGACATAACGTTCCTGGCTCTCGTTGCTCCAGATTTCCTTGGGCGACAGCCCGCTTTCTTCCAGCGGCACAGCACGCAGGTCAAACCGTGCGCCCCGCCCTGCATCGTTGACAAGTTCAGGGAAGGCATTGGACAGGCCGCCTGCGCCCACGTCATGAATGGCCAGAATCGGGTTGGACGTGCCCATCTGGGCGCACTGGTTGATGACCTCCTGTGCCCTGCGTTCGATTTCCGGGTTGCCGCGCTGCACCGAGTCAAAGTCCAGGCTGGCGGCATTCGCCCCCGAGGCCATGGAGCTGGCGGCGCTGCCGCCCATGCCGATGCGCATGCCGGGCCCACCCAACTGGATCAGCAAGGTACCCGCCGGGAAAAGAACCTTCTTGGTCAACTGGGCCGAAATCGCGCCCAGGCCACCGGCCACCATGATGGGCTTGTGGTAACCCCAGCGCTGCCCATCCACGGTTTGCTCGTACTCGCGAAAGTACCCGGCCAGATTGGGGCGGCCAAATTCGTTATTGAAAGCCGCGCCGCCCAGCGGACCCTCGATCATGATTTGCAGCGGGCTGGCAATGTGCCCTGGCTTGCCATAGTCACCGTCAAACATTCTGGAAACAGTAAAACCCGTCAAGCCCGCCTTGGGACGCGAGCCACGACCGGTGGCGCCTTCGTCACGGATCTCGCCGCCGGCGCCAGTGGATGCGCCTGCAAACGGGGAAATCGCCGTGGGGTGGTTGTGCGTTTCCACCTTCATCAGCACGTGCATCAGCTCGTTGTCGGTGGCGCTATAGGTTTGATAGCGGACATCGCCCGTCGATTGTGGGCGAACTGCCGATTTGGCAAAGAAGCGCTGGACGCTGTTGCCCTCCATGATGGAGGAGTTGTCGGCATAAGCCACCACGGTGTGCCGGGGGTTCAGCCTCTCGGTGTTGCGGATCATCGCGAACAGGCTCTTGTCCTGCGCTATGCCGTCAATGGTGAAGTCGGCGTTGAAAATCTTGTGGCGGCAATGTTCGCTGTTGGCCTGCGCAAACATCATCAGCTCGACGTCGGTCGGGTCGCGCTTGAGCTGGGTGAAGGCCTTGACCAGGTAATCGATTTCATCAACCGCCAGGGCCAGACCAAACTCGGTGTTGGCCGCCTCCAGGGCCGCCTTGCCCCCCTCAAGCACAGGGATGGTCTGCAACGGCGCGCCCTGCAATTCGTTGAACAGTCCGGCGGACAACGCACGGTTGTCCATCACACTTTCTGTCATGCGGTCGTGCAGAAGCGCCGCCACCTGCACCCGCTGTTCGGCGCTCAGAGCAGTCTTGACCAGCAGGCCCGACTTCAGGCTCAGGCGGTACTCGGTGATGCGTTCTATGCGTTTGACGGCGAGGCCGCAGCTGTGTGCTATGTCTGTCGCTTTGGACGCCCAGGGCGACACCGTGCCGAAACGCGGCGTCACGACAAAAAGCAGGTTGTCATCCGGCTCGTCCATGGCCGGCTCGCCGGGTTCACCATAGCTCAGCAAAGCTGCCAGCTGTGCGTGAAGGGCCTGCGAAGGCGACGCCTCGGTGGCCACGAGGTGCACAAACCGGGCCTGAATGCCCGAGATCTTGTCGTGGATGGCCTGCAGGGAGGGAAGAAGTTGCCGGACTCGGAAGTCGCTGAGGGCGCTGATCCCGTGGGGGCCGCCCTCAAAAGTCGTCAGGTGCAGGGTCACGGTAGCGGTGGCCTTGTGGTTGTCGGCAGGACTAGGCTGCCGGGGTACTCGTTAACCCTGAATTTTATCAGCGATGGCTGTGTCCCCTGCCCCGTCCGGAAGCTGGTGGGATAATTGCGCCATGAGCATTACCTACAAAGACGCCCAGGGCATGGAAGGCATGCGTGTCGCGGGGCGCCTGGCCTCCGAGGTGCTGGATTACCTGACCCCCTTTGTCAAACCCGGCATCACCACCAACGAGATAGACCGGCTGGCGCACGACTACATGACCCAGGTGCAGGGCACCATTCCGGCCACGCTGGGCTACCAGCCGTCCGGCTATGCGGCCTACCCCAAATCGCTGTGCACCTCGGTCAACCACCAGGTCTGCCACGGCATCCCCAACGACAAGGCCCTGAAAAAAGGCGATATCGTCAACATCGACGTCACCGTGATCAAGGATGGCTGGCATGGCGACACCAGCCGCATGTACCTGGTGGGCGACGTGTCCATTGCGGCCAAACGCCTGTGCTCGATCACCTACGACGCCATGTGGCAGGGGATCATGCGGGTCAAGCCCGGGGTCAGGCTGGGCGATATCGGTTTTGCCATCCAGACTTTCACTGAAAAGCAGGGGTTTTCAGTCGTACGCGAGTTTTGCGGCCATGGCATCGGCCTGAAATTCCACGAAGAACCCCAGGTCCTGCACTATGGCCGGCCCGGCACGCTGGAAGAACTCAAGCCCGGCATGACCTTCACCATCGAGCCGATGATCAATGCCGGCAAGCGTGACATCAAGGACGGCCCTGAAAAGGACGGCTGGAGCATCGTCACGCGCGACCATTCGCTGTCGGCCCAGTGGGAACACACGGTGCTGGTCACCGAAACCGGCTACGAGGTGCTGACGCTGTCCAGCGGCAGCCCGCCGATTCCGGCCTTTGTTCCGGCGCTGCCGGGCACCTCGGTCCGGCCTGCCGCAGTGCAGTCCACGGCTGACTCGGCCGCCTAGGCCGCAGATGCCGCCCGCGCTGATTTCGCCGCCTTCGGCCCTGCCTGACTCACTCCAGCTGCGCGAGCAGTACCGCGCTGGAAAAAACGCATTGCTGGCTTCGCTGGCGGGAAGTGGTGCCTCGACCCGCGGCATCCACTCGCTGCTGCGCCGCCTGGCGGCGCACACCGACACGACCCTGGTCCAGCTTTGGCGCCGCGCCGGTCTTCCGGCCGACTGCGCGCTGGTGGCGGTGGGCGGCTTTGGCCGGGGCGAGCTGTTTCCGCATTCGGATGTGGATGTGCTGCTGCTATTGCCCCCCAGCGCAGCAGTGGACTGCGATCCCGCGCTCAAGCTGCGGATCGAAAACCTCATAGGCAGTTGCTGGGACAGCGGCATTGAGCTGGGTTCCAGCGTACGCACAGTGGCCGATTGCGTCGAGGAGGCGTCCAAGGACGTCACGGTGCAGACCTCCCTGCTGGAGGCCCGCTTGCTGGCTGGCGCCAGAAAAAGCTTTTCCAGTCTGGTGGAGCAACTCGGCACGGTCCTGGACCCGCAAGCCTTTTTTGTGGCCAAGAAGCTGGAGCTGCGCCAGCGCCACAACAAGTTTGAAGACACGCCCTATTCGCTCGAGCCCAATTGCAAGGAGTCTCCCGGCGGCCTGCGCGACCTGCAGGTCATCCTGTGGGTGGCCCGCGCGGCCGGCCTGGGCAAATCCTGGGACGACCTGGCCCGCAGCGGCCTGGCAACCTCCTTCGAAGTCCGGCAGATCAAGGCCAACGAGGCTTTGCTGTCACTTATACGCGCGCGGCTGCACCTGATTTCCGGCCGGCGTGAAGACCGTCTGGTGTTCGACCTGCAGACGACCGTGGCCGAGTCGTTTGGCTATAGCAACAGTGCGGCCCCGGCCGAGGCAGACCCGTCTGAGCTCCCTTCCAGGGCGTTGAAGCCGGTGTTTGTCCGCTCCAGTGAGGCGCTGATGCGGCGCTACTACTGGGCTGCCAAGGCCGTGACGCAACTCAACCAGATCCTGTTGCTGAACATTGAAGAGCGACTCAATCCCCATACATGGCCACTGCGCGCCATCAACGAGCGGTTTTTTGACAAGGGCGGGATGATTGAAGTCGCCAGCGATGACCTCTACTCGCAGCAGCCGCACGCCATTCTCGAAACCTTTCTGCTGTTTCAGACCACACACGGCATCCAGGGCCTGTCGGCGCGCACCCTGCGCGCGCTCTACAACGCACGCAGCGTCATGGACGCCCGCTTTCGCAGCGACCCGGTCAACCGTGACACCTTCCGCCAGATACTGCAGCAGCCCTCCGGCATCACCCACGCCATGCGCCTGATGAACCAGACCTCGGTGCTGGGCCGCTATTTGTGGGTGTTCCGCAAGATCGTGGGGCAGATGCAGCACGACCTGTTTCATGTCTACACGGTGGACCAGCACATCCTGATGGTGCTGCGCAATGTGCGGCGCTTTTTCATGGCCGAGCATGCGCATGAGTACCCGTCCTGCTCGCAACTGGCCGCTGGCTGGGACAAACCATGGATTTTGTACGTTGCGGCGCTGTTTCACGACATTGCCAAGGGCCGGGGCGGAGACCATTCGGAGCTGGGTTGCGCGGATGTGCGTGTTTTTTGCCGGCAGCACGGCATAGGAACAGACGACGCCAGGCTGATCGAATTCCTGGTGGGCGAACACCTGACCATGAGCCGCGTGGCCCAAAAAGAAGACTTGAGCGACCCGCAGGTCATTGCGGCTTTTGCCAAACGTGTTGGCAACGAGCGCTACCTCACCGCGCTGTACCTGCTGACGGTCGCAGACATCCGCGGCACCAGCCCCAAGGTGTGGAATGCCTGGAAAGGCAAGCTGCTGGAAGACCTGTACCGCTACACCTTGCGCGTGCTCGGCGGGCGGGCGCCCGACGCCGACGCCGAGGTGGAGGCTCGCAAACGCGAAGCGCTGACAATTCTGGCGCTGCATTCGGAGCCGTTTGAAGCTCACAAGTCCTTGTGGGACACGCTGGACGTCAGCTACTTCATGCGTCACGAAGCCAGCGACATTGCCTGGCATGCCCGGCATCTGTCACGCCATGTCGGCACGGCCCCGTGTATTGTGCGGGCCAGGCATTCCGTGGCCGGAGAAGGCATGCAGGTGCTGGTTTACACACCCGATGCGCCCGATCTTTTCGCCCGTATTTGCGGCTACTTTGAGCAGGCGGGCTTGAGCATTCTTGACGCCAAGGTCCATACCGCCAAGCCTTTCAAGGGCTCACCGGGCTATGCGCTGGATACTTTTCAGGTGGTCAGCCCGACCCTGGCGGATCACTACCGCGAACTCGTGGCCATGATCGAAGCCGACCTGGACCGCATCATTGAGGACAACGGCCCCCTGCCAGCACCCGGCAAGGGACGGGTGTCGCGCCGGGTCAAGAGCTTCCCGATTGCCCCCCGCGTGGACCTGCGCCCCGACGAAAAAGCCCAGCGCTGGCTGCTGACGGTGTCCGCCAGCGACCGGGTCGGCCTGCTGTATTCGATCGCCCGCGTGCTGGCGCGCCACCGCATCAACCTGCAACTGGCCAAGGTCACCACCCTGGGCTAGCGGGTGGAAGACACGTTTTTGATCGACGGGCCGGAGCTGCAGCAGAACAAGGCGCAAATAGCGATCGAGACGGAGCTGTTGGAAGCGCTGGCCGCCTGATTCCGCCAACTCGCGGCAGCATCTTGCTGCGCTTGCATTTTGTTACCTCTGGCCGATACACTTCAAGGGTGGATGCGTGACACCCCTTGAAGGGAATGCATATGGCGAGATCGACTTGGCTGCTGTTGCTCGGGCTGTTGCTTGCTGCCCCGGGCCTGGCACAGCGCAACGACGACGCGGTTGTCTATACGGCCAGGGCCGACGCTGAGCTCGCCACCAGGTTCACCCTGTTCCAGGCCAGAAAGATCCTGCAGGCCTACCCGGGCAGCAATGAGCGTTACGACTGGTGGAACCTGTTTCCCTGGGTGCGGGGCGTCAGCGTCGATGCGCGAGGCATCGTGATGCATATCCCCGGCTGGGACAACGCCAAGGAATGCCCTTTCGAGCAAATGAACTTCGCGGTTTACGAGTACGGCGCGGCCAATTTTGACCGCTTTTACTACCTGTATGCCTGCCGCGAGCACATCTGGTTCAAGACCCGCGCCGCAGCGCAGCAGTTCACTGATGTGCTGTTTTATATGCGTGAAGTCAACGCCGGGCGCATCACGCCGCAGGCACCCGTGGAAGAAACCAGTTTCGTTGAGATCGCCAGAAAATACCGGGAAACCGATCCCAAGCCGGTTTTCCCCGAGGAAGCGCGACGCTTTCGCGTGCAGGCTGAATTCATGGCCCAACAAAAACGCTATGAGGACGCCGTCAACCTGTATGGGCAGGCCATCAAGGTCGCGCCCTGGTGGCCAGAGGGTCATTTCAACACCGCGCTCCTGCTCGGTGATATGCGGCGCTGGGAAGAGGCCATCGCCGCGATGAAGCGCTACGTCCTTCTGGCGCCGACTGCGACCGATGCGCGCGCTGCGCAGGACAAGCTTTACCAATGGGAGGCGGCAATGCAGATGGAACTGCCAGCGGCCGCGCGCCGCAGATGAGACCAGTCCTTGCGCTGTCGATTCCGGTCGCCGCCATTTTGTTGGGGGGCAGCCTGTCGCTACCCGGAGCGGGCAGCGCTCTGGCGCAATCCTGCTCGCCTTCCAGTGCGCCGAGGCCGACCGACGGCCGCGTCAGCGGTGCCTGGTGGAGCCGCTATGCCAGCTGGTGCAGCGCCTGCGGCGGCACACCGTACCAGAACAACAGCGGCGGCGGCTGCCGCCCCGGCCCCAATTGGGGTGGCAAGGCGGGCGGCGCTGCCGCCTCGTCCAGTGGCGATGCCGCCACCGATGCTGGACGCATTGCTGCTGACATGTTTTCTCGGCTCAATCCGCAAACCAATGCGCAGGCTGGACTGGCCTTCGGCGCATCCATCGCTACGGGCATTCTCTCGGCCGGCATCGCCGAAATGATGAAAGGCCCCAGTCCCGAGCAAATCCGCCAGCGCCAGATCCAGGAAGAGCTTGCGCGCCAGGAAAGCGCCCGGTTGGCGCGCGAAGCTGCGGAGGCGGCTGCACGCAAGCACCAGGCACTGCTCTCCAGTCTGGGCATCGCCGGTGGTTCAGCCAATTTGTCGCTCAAGCTGGAGAACGATCCCAACGTCGTGGCCATCCCTGACGGCGCGAAGTTCGCCGGCATCCCGGGCAACGACGAACTCAAGTTGAAGCTTGGCGACCCCCAGCACCTCGCCCGAGGCCATCGCGTGGTCGATTGCGTGCAGACGCGCCAGGTGTACGAACGCATGAACGCCGGGCTGCCGATGCAGCGCGAGCAACTGGCCAAATACGAGGAACAAATCCGCAACGCAACCAGGGAACGCCCTGCGATCAGCGAAGAGGCGCGCACCCTCGCCATCAAGACCGCCTACGACGAGGCGCGAAACATTGCCAAGTCGGTCTCCGTCGTGCGGGCCCGTATCGGCGCCATGAAAATGGATGGTGTCGCGCCGGAAAAACGGACCGAGTGGATGCGCTCGCTCAAGGACTGGGACGACCTGTACGAGCAAATCGACAAGCTCCCCACCGCTTACCTCGCCGGTGCGCAGTTCGGCGAGGATTTGCCGACGTTGGGCCAGAGCCTGCAGGAGCGCGCACTGCGCCTCAATAAACTGGTGGTCGATAGCGGTCTTGCCGAAACCGCGGGCGAAGAGCTGGCCAAATACGGCTTCGGTCCGGCCGGTGCGGTGACATTCCGGGTTGCCAAGTTTGGCATCGACTCTGCCTACGTCACCGGCAAGCACATCCTCAATGAGAACGAAATTGCCCAGGCGCGCGCCACTTACGACCACCTGCGCTCGCAACACAGCGATGCCCAGGAGAAGGTCAACAACGCCCGCGAAGACCTGGCGCAACTGTGCACGGCAAAATCCTGAATACTCGCGGCGCGCATGTTCCTGCACCCATCCCCAGTAAAGACAAGCATCGCAGATCTCGGCAAGGCGATGGTATTGGTACTTGCACAGGCATTGGCGCTTGCACTCCCCGGACCCGCCCTCGCCCAAGCGATGCCCGGTGCGGCTGCAAAGGAACCGGTTTACGTTCCTGCTGCGGCGGTGCTGCAGCAGATGACCGAGGAGCAGGCCCGAGCCCAACTCGCCAATCTCGCTGTACAACGCGGTTTCACCGGGCTGATGCTCGCACCACATGTCATTGGCATTGGCGTCAAGGGGCACCAGGTACGCAGTGCGTCACTCTTTGAAGACCGCATCGAACTCCGTACCGATGACCGTGAAAAACCACTCAAGAGTTTTAGCTACCGTGACATTCCCCCCGTTGAGATCATCCACGACACCGTGCTCGGATTTTCACAATACGCGGTTCCCCTGGACAGGGAAACGGCGCTCTATTACATCGACGGCGGCCTGTCCAGCGAGACGCGCAAAAACGGCGCCATGCGCCTGGCCGATGCGCTGTATGTACTGCGGCAGGCGCGGCTGGAAGACCCCACCACCGGCGACAAGTTCCAGGAGGTGGTGGCGCAATACCGTGCGCTTGCGGTCAAGCCGCCCTTACCCGAAGAGGTGCGCAAATTCCGCGTACAGGCCGAGTTTGCTGCCGGGCAAAAGCGCTATGACGATGCGGTGCGTTTTTACGGCGAGGGCATCAAGCTCGCACCTTGGTGGGCGCAGGGCCACTTCAACCGCGCCTTGTTGCTGGCCGAAACCCGCCGCTTTCGCGATGCCGCAAACGCAATGGGGCGTTACATCCAGCTGGAGCCCAACGCCACCGATGCGCGCGCCGCGCAGGACAAGATCTACCAGTGGGAAGCCATGACCCAGCTCGCCCCGGTGCAAAGTGCCGGCGCCTCCCGCCAGAGCGGCGGTGTTTTCGCCACCACCCAGGGCTCCGACTGCTTTATCGCTACCGCTGCCTGGGGATCGGCGCTGGACCCGCACGTTGATGCCTTGCGCCGTTTTCGCGACCGCCATCTGCTCAGTAACGCGGCGGGCCGAGCCTTTGTGGCCGTCTACTACCGCCACTCGCCGCCACTGGCGCAGCTGATTGCCGGGAACGAAAGCCTACGCGCCCTCACTCGCGGGCTGCTCACCCCGTTGGTGCTGGCGGTGGTCTACCCGCAGCAGCTTGCCATTGCGCTGCTTGTCTTGCTCGCTGTGCTGATGCTCTGGCGCCAGCGACGACGTTTGATTTAAATAATTAAATTATTTATATAAATCAATATCTTATTAAATTTTCTTAAAGTTACAAATGAAGTTAAGGGGTGGACTGTCAGTCGCCGATTTGCGGTGGACAATCGGTTTTTGCAGGTCCAGAATGCATTGGCATCGGCCCAACCTGGCGCCAGGTCCCGTATCTGCAAGCCAACCCCAAGGAGCTTTTTTTGTGACTCACAAAACACAGACACTCCTGGCCCAGGAACAGGCGCTACGCCTGTCCGGAGCCAGTGCCGATGACGGCCGGCCGCTGGCCCATCAGGTTTTTTTCGAGGCTGACAGCTGGCTGGTGCCCGAGAGCTACGGCCCCCTGTTGCAAGCCCATGCGGCCTACCTTGTTGCACATCCCGAACTGGCTGCGGTGATTTCCGGCCACAGCTACGGCACAGGCAGCCACCGTTTTTTCTGGTTGATGGGCGACCGGCGCGCCATGGCCGTGCGTGCAGCCCTGCTCAAGGCGGGCGCGGCACCCAGCCAACTGATGGCGCAAAGCCAGGGTGCGGCGCGGCCCCAGATTGAAATGGCGGGACAGGATGTGGGGCGTTATCGCCGCCGCGTGACCATTGAGTACCTGAGGCTGGACAGTGTGGCGGCCCCGCCCGTGCCGCCGGATGGGTCTGCGCAGTGGTGGCGCTCCGTCCTCGGCGGTGGTGGTATTCAATTGCCCGCAGACCGTAGCGCGCGCCCCTCCTGAATGCCTCCTTAGTCGTCGGCGTTGTCGTCCAGCCCGGGAAACAGGATGTCGGTGAAGCCGAATTGGGTGAAGTCGCGGATGCGCATGGGGTAGAGCTTGCCGATCAGGTGGTCGCATTCATGCTGGACCACGCGCGCATGAAAGCCGTCGACCGTGCGGGCTATGGGGTCGCCATAGGGGTCGAACCCTGTGTAGCGGACTTTTGAAAAACGTGGCACCACGCCACGCAGGCCTGGCACCGACAGGCAACCTTCCCAGCCATCCTCTTCCTCATCCGACAGCGGCGTGATCACCGGGTTGAGCAGCACCGTGCGCGGCACCAGCGGCGCATCGGGGTAGCGCGGATTGACCTGGTCGGTGCCAAAAATCACCAGTTGCAGGTCAACACCAATTTGAGGCGCAGCGAGGCCGGCGCCATTGACCGCCCGCATCGTGTCAAACATGTCCGAGACGAGCAGATGCAGCTCGTCAGTGTCAAATGCGGTCGCAGGTGGGGCCACACGCAGCAGGCGCGGATCCCCCATTTTCAGGATTTCACGGATGGTCATGCTCCGATTATCGCGGCGCGCGACGACCTGTGCCGATCGTGTTAACGGCGGTAATGGTGGTGGCGATGGCCCCGATAGCCGTAGCGATAGACAGGCGCCGGAACCACCACCACAGGCGCTGGCTCGACATAGACGCCCTGGTGGGGGTAGACGACCGGCCGGTGGCCTATGGGCGCCACCACGCAACCGGACAGCAATGCGGCCGCGCCGGCACTTGCAAACAAGGCGGTAAGACGGATGTGTTTCATGGAAAGCTCCTTTGTGCTGAGCTTTCAACGCGCCGGCTGGCGCTGCGCGTGACGTACCGAATGCAAAGCCGGGTAACGCCCTGTTAATTAAGCCCCCACGCTCCCCCACTGCGTGTGGGGCGCTGCCCCACCAAGGGGCCGCTGCGCCTGCGGCCCGGCGAAGCCGGTTCCGCGGCCCCGGCTTGATTCAAAGCCCGGTCTCGCTGGCCTGACGCTCTCGCTAGCTCGCCGCCGCCTTATCCAGCAAGGCCAGCAGGGCGGCCTCGTCAATGACGGCCACACCGAGCTCCTGCGCTTTGGTCAGCTTGCTGCCGGCCTCGGCGCCGGCCACCACGTAGTCGGTCTTTTTGCTGACCGAGCCCGCCACCTTGCCGCCTGCGGCTTCCACCCGGTCTTTGGCTTCGTCCCGGCTCAGCGTGGGCAGGGTCCCGGTGATGACAAAGGTCTTGCCGGAGAAGGGCTGCGGCGCGCGCGCAGCCGGTTCACCTTCTTCCCAGCGCACGCCGCAGGCGCGCAGTTGCTCGACCACCTCACGGTTGTGCGGTTGATCAAAGAAGGTCCGGATGCTTTTGGCAACGATGGGGCCGACGTCGCTGACCTCAAGAAAATGTTCTTCGCTGGCGTCCATGATGGCGTCGAGTTGGCCGAAATGGCGCGCCAGCTCCTTGGCCGTGGCCTCACCCACATGGCGGATGCCCAGGCCGAACAGAAAGCGCGGCAGGGTTGTGACCTTGGATTTCTCCAGAGCGTCGAGCAGGTTATTGGCCGACTTGTCCGCCATGCGCTCCAGACTGGCCAGCGAGCTCAGCCCGAGTTTGTAAAGGTCAGGCAGCGTCCGGATCACACCGGCATCGACCATTTGCTCCACCAGTTTGTCGCCCAGACCCTCCACCTCCACCGCACGCCGGTGGGCGTAATGCAGGATGGCCTCCTTGCGCTGCGCGCCGCAGAACAGGCCACCGGTGCAGCGGTAGTCGGCTTCGCCCTCCTCCCTGACCGCCTCAGAGCCGCAGACCGGGCACTGGCGGGGCATGGTGAATTGCGGTGAGTCCTGCACGCGTTTGTCCGCAAGCACACCCACCACCTCGGGGATGACGTCGCCCGCGCGGCGGACAATGACGGTGTCGCCTACCCGCACATCCTTGCGCCGGGCTTCGTCCTCGTTGTGCAGCGTGGCATTGGTGACGGTGACTCCACCCACAAACACGGGCGCGAGTTTGGCCACGGGGGTGAGTTTGCCGGTGCGCCCCACCTGCACGTCGATGGCCAGCACGGTGGTGATCTGCTCCTGCGCCGGGTATTTGTGGGCCACCGCCCAGCGCGGCTCGCGCGTGACGAAGCCCATCTTTTTTTGCAGGGCCAGGCTGTTGACCTTGTAGACCACACCGTCAATGTCGTAGGGCAACTGATCCCGTTCACGCCCGATTTTCAGGTGAAACGCTATCAATTCAGAAGCACCACTGGCAGTCTGCGTCAGGGCCGCAACCGGAAATCCCCATGACTTGAGGGTCAGCAGCATCTGATGGTGCGTCTCGAACTGCGGCCCGCCTTCTTCTGCAGGCGTGACCTCGCCCAGACCGTAGGCAAAAAAACTCAGGGGGCGCTGGGCGGCTATCGCCGGGTCCAGCTGGCGCACCGCGCCGGCCGCGGCGTTGCGCGGGTTGACAAAGGTTTTTTCGCCTTTGGCACCCCTAGCGATTTTTTCGCGCTGCCTGTCATTGAGCGATTCGAAATCATCGCGGCGCATATAGACCTCGCCACGGACTTCCAGCACAGGCGGCACCTGAACAGGAGGCGGCGAACGCCGCGAAGGGCCGCCCCGAGCAAGTTCAGCCCCCTCGGGGGGCAGCGAGGACACGCCAGTGCCGAGCGTGGGGGCAATAATTTTCAGCGGAATCTGCTGAATTGTGCGGATATTCTGGGTGACGTCTTCACCGGTCTCGCCGTCTCCCCTCGTCGCGGCTTGCACCAGCACACCCTTTTCATAGCGGAGATTGATGGCCAGGCCGTCAAATTTGAGCTCGGCCACGTACTCGACTGGCGGGTCAGACTCGGTGAGGCCCAGTTCCTTGCGCACGCGGTTGTCGAAATTCTGCGCGCCACTGGCCTCGGTGTCGGTCTCGGTCCGGATACTCAGCATCGGCACCTTGTGGCGCACGCTGGCAAACTGGTCCAGGGGCTTGCCGCCCACCCGCTGCGTCGGCGAGTCGGGGCTTTGCAGCTCAGGGTGCTGCGCTTCAAGGCTTTGCAACTCCTGAAAAAGCCTGTCGTACTCGGCGTCGGGGATACCTGGCTCGTCGAGCACGTAGTAGCGGTGCGCGTGCTGGTGCAGTTCGGTGCGCAACTCGGCAATACGTGCGGCAGGCGACGGCCCGGACGACGCGAACAGGTCAGGGGTGGCCATGGCGAAAAAAGAACAGCTTCAGGAAAACAGCCGCCGGCCCAGCACCGAACCGGCCGACAGATCGCGCTCTTCCAGCGTGTCGTAGAGCTGCTCGAGGTCGGCGTGGATGACTTCCATGGCCTCGGGGCGTATGGGCTGGCCCTGGTCGTCGATGATCACCCCGTCCATGGCGGTGGCCAGCGCAATCGCCGCTTCACACATGCGCACAAAGGGCTGTTCGGAGCGCAGCACCTGCGGCACGTCCAGAGACAGGGTCAGCTCGCGCAGCGCTGTCTGCTCAGGGTCTTCAGCCATGGCGGCCTGGCTGTCAAAGGCCAGACCGAGGATGGGCACGTGTCCCGGCTCGCTGGCAGGAAGGACCATGCGGCCCGGGATGGAGCCCGCCACAAAACCCTGTTTGGCGGCGTTTTGCTGCACATAGCCCGGACTCCAGGCGGTGTCCTTGGCGCGCAGGGTGAAGCTCAGTTGCGCGTCATGCACGCTGGCAAACTGGTCAAGTTCGCGGGCCCTGCCCACTTCGTCAAGCATGTCAGGAAATTCCGGCTGGCCATCGACCTCGTCGGCAAAAGCCTGGGCCTTCATGACAAATTCTGAAAACTCGATCTGGTTCAGGGCACCGGTGCGGTTGGCCAGTTGCACGCCGGCCTGAAAGGCGCTGTAACGCTGGCCCGGCATGGGCGTTTCCCAGCTGCCGGTTTCAACGCTCAGACCTTCCACCGCAAAGGGTTTGCTGCCGGCCCGGCGCGTGGCCGGCATGGCGGCCAGTGCGGCCTCACCAGAGACCACCGTGTCCACCGAAATCGGCGCGATCACGTCAATCAATGCGTCCAGCCCGGGTTTTTTGTCCAGCACGGTCAAGGCGGTCAGTGCGGCCAGGCTGGAGTCGATGTCAAAACCCGGCTCCTGCCGCCCGGCCTCTGGGTCCAGGGGCTCATCACCGCCGGCCAGTGGCGCCGCTTCTGCGGGCTCGGGCGTCGCCTGTTTGGGCAGGTTCTTGCGGGCGGTCCAGGCGCCATGCGCCACGACCAGCGCCAGCACCAGCCCGCCAATGATTGCCAAACTGATCTGCAATGTGCTCATGACTGCTATGCCGCTTCAGCAAAACCAATGGCTGCTTCCATGTCCACAGCCACGATGCGCGAGACACCCTGCTCCTGCATAGTCACGCCTATCAGCTGCTCGGCCATTTCCATGGCAATCTTGTTGTGGCTGATGAACAGGAACTGGGTTTCCTTGCTCATGCTGGCCACCAGCTTGGCATAACGCTCGGTGTTGGCATCGTCCAGCGGCGCATCGACCTCATCGAGCAAACAGAACGGCGCGGGGTTGAGCTGGAAGATCGCAAACACCAGCGCAATCGCGGTGAGTGCTTTTTCACCGCCGGAGAGCAAATGAATGGTCTGGTTTTTCTTGCCGGGCGGCTGGGCCAGCACCTGCACGCCGGCGTCGAGAATTTCCTCGCCGGTCATCACCAGGCTGGCATTGCCGCCGCCAAACAGGCGCGGGAACATTTCGCCGAAATGCCGGTTCACCGTCTCGAAGGTGCTCGACAACAGGTCGCGCGTTTCCATATCGATCTTCTTGATCGCATCTTCCAGCGTGGCCATGGCCTCGTTGAGGTCGGCAGATTGCGCATCGAGGAATTGTTTGCGCTCGCGGGCGCTGCTCAGCTCATCCAGCGCTGCCATGTTGACAGCGCCCAGAGACTGGATTTCCCGGTTGATGCGGTCGATCTCGCCCTGCAGGCCGGTCAGGCGCACATTGCCAGCCTGAATGGATTGCTCGACCGCTGCCAGATCGGCCTGAGCATCGAGCAGCAACTGGGCGTATTGCTCAAAGCCCAGGCGCGCAGCCTGTTCCTTGAGCTGAAATTCGGTGATGCGCTGGCGCAGCGGATCCAACTCGCGCTCCAGTTGCAGGCGGCGTTCGTCGCTGGCCCGCAGCTTGGCCGTCAGGTCGTCGTACTGGCTGCGTTTGGCGCCCAGTTCGGCTTCGCGCTCCAGCTTGACGCTCAGGGCGCTTTGCAGGCCGGCTTGCGCGGCGGCGTCGGTCAGGCGCGACAGCTCTTCCTGGGCGCGCTGCTCTTCGCCGGCAATCGACGCGGCTTGCTGGGCGGCGATGTCAATCGCCCGGGCCAGTTCCTCGCGGCGAGAAGCCAGGCTGCGCAGCGCAAACTGCGCTTCCTGCGACTGCCGCTCCAGCGCGCGCTGCTGCTCGCGCGACTCGCCCAGCTTGCGCTCGGCTTCAACCACCCGGTCATCCAGCTGGGCGTGGCGTTCCTGGCTGTCGGCCAGTTGCATGTCCAGCTCTTCAAAGCGTGCCTCGGCGGTCACCTTGCGCTCCTGCAGCTCGCCCATCTGCACATCGATCTCACCGAGGTCGGCAGCGATTTGCTCGCTGCGCGCGCGGGTTTGCTCGGCCAGCTGGGTCAGGCGCAGCACTTCGACCTGCAGCTCGTGGGTGCGGCTCTGGCCCTCGGCTGCGTCGCGGCGTGCCGTGGCCAGCCGCTGCGCTGCGTCGGCATACGCGGCTTCGGCGCGAATCAGTGCGCTGCGCGCCTCGTCGCTGATGAGCACCTGACCCCGGAGCTGTTTGTCGAGGTTTTCAATTTCCTGGGCACGCGCGAGCAAGCCAGCCTGTTCGGAGTCCTGGGCGTAAAAACTGACGCTGTGCTGCGTGACGGCATGGCCGCTTTTGACAAAAATCGTTTCGCCAGCCTGCAATTGCTGGCGGGCGGCCAGCGCCTCGTCCAGGCTGGCTGCGGTAAAGCAACCCTGCAACCAGTCGCCCATCAGCGCGGCTTGGCCCGCATCGCCCAGCCGCAGCAAGTCGGCCAGCGGCTTCAGACCGGTGGCTGAAGACCGGCCTGGCGTGGCCCCGGTCGGTGGTGAATAAAACGAGAGTTTGGCCGGTGGTGCGTCGCGCCCGTCGGTGCCGGCAAAGCCGCGCACCATGTCCAGCCGGGACACTTCCAGTGCGCCCATGCGCTCGCGCAAGGCGGCCTCCAGTGCATTTTCCCAGCCCTGTTCGATGTGGATGCGGCTCCACAGGCCCTGCAGGTTGTCCAGTCCGTGTTTGGCCAGCCAGGGCTTGAGCTTGCCGTCGGTTTTGACTTTTTCCTGCAGCGCCTTGAGGGCTTCCATGCGGGCCGACAGGTCGGCCTGTTTGGCGGACTCGGTGTTGACAGCCTGCTGTTTGGCGCGCCGGTCTTCATCAAGCTGCGGCACGCTGTCGGTCAGCTCGTGCAGGCGGGCCTCAACCATCTCCTGGTTTTCCTGTGCGGCAGCAAATTGCGCGTTCAGGTTGACCAGACGCGCTTCGTCGGGCGCGTTGAGTGCATTTTTGTCAGCGCTCAGTTTTTCGCGGCGCAGGTTCAGGGCGCGGGATTGCTCTTCGATGTTGCGCTGGTCCGCGGCCAGCACCTGGATCTGCTGCTGCACCTGGCCGACGCTGGCGCGCTGCTCGCCAGCTTTGGACTGGGCCGCGCGCAAGGCTTCTTCCAGCGCAGGCAACTGGCCGGCCTGGTCTTCACTCTGGGCGGCCAGCAGTTCGGCCTGCTCTTCGGCCTGCAGCGACTGCGCGGCCAGGCTTTCTGTCTCCAGCGCGGCGTCTTCCTTGCGGGCAGCCCACTGGGTGGTTTGTTCTTTCAGTTGCGCCAGACGCTGCTCGACGCGCTGGCGGCCTTCAACCACAAACCGGATTTCAGCTTCAAGCCGGCCAACCTCGGCGCTGGCTTCGTATAACTTGCCCTGCGCCTGATTGACATGGTCACCGGCGGCGTAATGCGCCTGGCGTATGGTCTCCAGATCGGCTTCGATGTGGCGCAGGTCGGCGATACGGCTTTCCAGCTCATTGACGGATTTCTCGGCGTCGGCCTTGACTTTGGCCTGATCGGCTTCGCTCTCGGCGCGCTTGAGAAACCAGAGCTGATGCTGCTTGAGCGTGGCGTCGCCATGCAGGGTGTTGTATCGCAGGGCCACTTCGGCCTGCTTCTCGAGCTTTTCGAGGTTGGCGTTGAGCTCGCGCAGGATGTCTTCGACGCGGGTCAGGTTCTCGCGGGTGTCGCTGAGCCGGTTGGCGGTTTCGCGGCGGCGCTCCTTGTACTTGGACACGCCGGCGGCTTCTTCGAGGAAGAGGCGCAGCTCTTCAGGTTTGGACTCGATGATGCGGCTGATCGTGCCCTGGCCGATGATGGCGTAGGCGCGCGGGCCCAGACCGGTGCCCAGGAACACGTCCTGCACGTCGCGGCGGCGCACCGGCTGGTTGTTGATGTAGTAGCTCGAGGTGCCGTCGCGGGTCAGCACGCGCTTGACGGCGATCTCGGCAAACTGCCCCCACTGGCCGCCGGCACGGTGGTCGGCGTTGTCGAACACCAGCTCCACGCTGGAGCGGCTGGCCGCCTTGCGCAAATTGGTGCCGTTGAAGATGACGTCCTGCATGGACTCGCCGCGCAACTCCGACGCGCGGCTTTCACCCAGTACCCAGCGCACCGCATCCATGATGTTGGACTTGCCGCAACCGTTGGGGCCGACCACACCGACCAGTTGGCCCGGCAGGACAAAATTGGTCGGTTCGGCAAACGATTTGAATCCGGATAACTTGATCGAATTGAGACGCACGGCTGACCCTGTCTTGTTCTTGGTGCTGTGAAGCTAAGGTGTTGATTTGTATGGCGCTTTTAAGCCTTGCCGGGTTGGCTTGCCGCCATACAAGCCTGCAATGTTACCCGAGCCTGACGCGCCGGCCTGTGTAAAAAAAGGTGTGGAGACCGCCTGGCAAGTCCGGCAGCGGTCGCGGCAAGCGCTGCCTGCCTGCGCTTGTGCATGAAATCGGCAGTTTGCCCTTGAATGACGGGGTAAGTTCGCTATATTATTTATAGCAATGAGGGTGGCCGACCTGACGCTCATCCCGGACTTGATCCAGGGTCTGCACTGGCAGCCCAAGCTCAATTGGATTTGATTTGCTCCAGCGCTTTGCGAACTGCTGAAGCACGGTCTTCGGAGTCCGACATTGTCCTGTAGACGACCCCCTCAAGCAGGTATGAAACAAAGCATTCCTTGAAATTCATGTTCCAGGCGAACAGGCGGCCCTCAGCGCATGTTTTTCCACTGTCATCAACCACCCATTTCCCTGATGTACCGCTGGCAAGATTTCGTACGGTTTGATGGACGCTCCCGGAAAACGAGCCGTCAGCTTTCAAATCCAGGCTCATGACCACTTCCCCTGAACGGGTAGGACCAGCCAATTTTGATCCGGCGAGATAGGCGGTGGCTTGTTCCCTGGTCATCTTCCTGGCACCGCCATCCAGAAGTTCGCCAACTGTGCTTTGAGCGTTTGCCGACATGGCGCTGATTGCCAGCGACGCGGCTAAAAATGCATTGGACATTGTGTTCAAGGTTATCTCCTCTGTCTGATAGTTATCTGAAAACCTGCTCCACCCGCTCACTTACCCGGAGTGAATTCCACCAGTTCAGTTTGATTTTTGTCAAATACTGCACCACTGGCGTTGAAGTCGGTGTACTGAGACTTGACAGGACGGCTAATGCTTGGGGCATACCATAAAGTCTCGACGAATTTTCCACTCCAGTTACCGTCAAACACACGGTTGTAAAAACCTGAACACTCAATGCGAACAGCATCAAAAGTGCCAGCGCCAACGGTCACCTTTTCCGCTCCTTTGACTTCGCAATTCCCGGCAAAAGTTGAGCGACCGGAGGAGTTGGGTAGCTTGTCATAGCTGTGCTTGGCACCGACCTCCATGGGAAATTTCAACGCCCCCATGCACACAATGGCATCGCTGTTGCGCATTGTTCGACAAGCATTCCACTCTCTAGTGAATCTGAACGTGCGAACCTCTGGATTGACAGAACTTCTGTATCTCGTTATCAGGCGATCCGCTTGAATTTCCACGAGCTCACTATGACCAGTCAAGAGTTCTGAGTTATTCCAGAGATCGACAACGCGAGTTTTCGCTATGTCACCGACTTTCGGGGTGGGCGGTCCAACCGGGAATTGCAGTGCGGCATTGCTTGCCGGTGCGACCTGTGCGAACGCTGGAACACATACCGACGCAATAAAAACGACTAGAAATTGACGCATGCCCCTCCCGAAAATGGTTGTATGTGACGTAATGTAACTAGAGAACAGAGTGGTTGAAAGCCTTTTTGCTCTATCCACAGCACAAGGCGCCAGCGGGCGCGGCAAGCGCTGCCTGCCTGGGCTTGTGCATGAAATCGGCAGTTTGCCCTTTATTGACAAGGAAAGTTTGCTCTATTATTTATAGCATTCTCGAGGTACTGCTCGACACACCCCGGGGTCATCCCGGACTCGATCCGGGATCCATGCTGCATTGACCACCGAAGCGGGTGTGCTGAAATGGATTGCGGATCAGGCCTGCCCCGAACTTGATCCGGAGTCCGTAATGGACCGCAGGCTCAGATACCGCCATCGGGGTCTTCACGCCCAGGCTGGATAATCTGCACCATGAATCCATTGTTGAAACGCCTGCAGCCCTACCCTTTTGAACGGCTGCGCCAGCTCCATGCAGATGTCACCCCCAACCCCGCTTACCGGCCCATCAGCCTGGGCATTGGAGAGCCCAGGCATGCCACGCCGGAGTTGATCAAGGACGCGCTGTGCGCCAGCCTTGCGGGTCTGGCCAGTTACCCCGGCACAGCCGGCGAGCCCGCGTTGCGCCAGTCCATGGCGGGCTGGCTGCAGCGCCGCTACGGCCTGAGCCTGGATCCGCTCACGCAGATCCTTCCCGTCAATGGATCGCGCGAAGCGCTGTTTGCATTGGCCCAGACGGTGATTGATCCGACGCGGGACGGCGCCACGGTGGTGTGCCCCAACCCTTTCTATCAAATTTACGAAGGTGCGGCCCTGCTGGCCGGCGCACAAACCTGGTTTGCGTCCAGCGACCCGGCGCGCAACTTTGCAGTCAACTGGGCTGGTGTTCCGGACGCAGTGTGGGCCAAGACGCAACTGCTGTTTGTCTGCTCGCCGGGCAACCCGACCGGCGCGGTGATGGGTCTGGACGAATGGAAACTGCTGTTTGAACTGAGCGACCGTCATGGTTTTGTCATCGCCTCGGACGAGTGTTACAGCGAGATCTATTTCCGCGATGAAGCGCCGCTGGGCGGCCTGCAGGCCGCTGCGCAACTGGGCCGCAAGGACTTCAAGAACCTGATCGCGCTGACCAGCCTGTCCAAGCGCAGCAATGTGCCCGGTCTGCGCAGCGGTTTCGTGGCCGGGGACGCAGCTTTGATCAAGCCCTTTTTGCTCTACCGAACCTACCATGGCAGCGCCATGAGCCCGGTGGTGCAAAGCGCCAGCATCGCCGCATGGAATGACGAGCAACATGTGATTGCCAACCGGGCCCTGTACCGCGAGAAGTTTGCACAGGTCACGCCCCTGCTGGCCGCGGTGATGGACGTGGCACTGCCCGACGCAGGCTTTTACCTGTGGGCGAAAATCCCCGACCGTTTCAATGGTTCGGATGCCGCGTTTTCGCGGGAGCTTCTCGCTCTTTACAATGTGGTGGTGTTGCCGGGCAGTTATCTGGCCCGTGAAGCCCAGGGGCGCAACCCCGGCGCCGGGCGAATCCGCATGGCGCTGGTGGCGCAAACCGCAGAATGCGTTGAGGCCGCCGAACGCATCGTTCAATTTATTCAATCCACTGCAAGCTGAAAATGAATCAAGACCAACTCGAAAGCATCATCAACGCCGCCTGGGAAGACCGAGCCAAACTCTCGCCGAGTGCCGCGCCGAAAGAAGTACAGGACGCGGTCGAGCACACCATTTCCGAGCTCAACGGCGGACGCCTGCGCGTTGCCACACGCCAGGGTGTGGGCCAGTGGACCACGCACCAGTGGATCAAAAAAGCGGTGCTGCTGAGCTTTCGCCTGAAAGACAACGTCCTGATGCGCGCCGGTGACCTGGGTTTTTACGACAAGGTGCCGACGAAGTTTTCGCACCTGAGCGAGCAGGAAATGAAGGCCAGCGGCGTACGTGTGGTGCCACCGGCCGTGGCGCGGCGCGGCAGCTACATCGCCAAAGGCGCGATTTTGATGCCCAGCTACGTCAACATCGGCGCCTATGTCGACGAAGGCACCATGGTTGACACCTGGGCCACCGTGGGCAGCTGCGCGCAAATCGGCAAGGGTGTGCACCTGTCAGGCGGCGTCGGCATTGGCGGCGTGCTTGAGCCGGTGCAGGCCGGCCCCACCATCATTGAAGACAACTGCTTCATTGGCGCGCGTTCCGAGGTTGTCGAGGGCGTGATCGTTGAGGAAAACTCGGTGATCTCCATGGGCGTGTACATCGGCCAGAGCACGCCGATCTATGACCGCGAAGCGGACACCGTGAGCTACGGCCGCATTCCGGCCGGCTCCGTGGTGGTTTCGGGCAATCTGCCCAAGGCCGGCGGCAAGTACAGCCTGTACTGTGCAGTGATTGTCAAACGTGTGGACGCCAAGACCCGCGCGACTACCAGCCTCAATGATCTTCTCCGCGACTGATTGACTGATCGGAACCCCACATGAATGCGCCGACCATGAGCACGATGGAACGTATCCTGCGTTTGATGGCCGAGAAAAAGGCCTCTGACGTGTACCTCTCGGCACACTCGCCTGCCCTGATCAAGATCAACGGCGAAGCCATTCCCATCAACAACCAGATCCTGCCGCCGGAGGCGCCGCGCAACCTGCTGGCCGAGGTGCTGCCGCCAGCGCGCATCGAAGAGATGGAAGAGCTGGGCGAACTCAACATGGCTTTCCCGCTGGCAGGTGTCGGCAACTTCCGCATCAGCGGCTTCAAGCAGCGCAGCACTTTTGCTGCCGTCATCCGCTTTGTGCCGACGGAAATACCACCGCTGGAATCCCTGAAAGTCCCGACCATCCTGGCCGACCTGATCATGGAAAAGCGCGGCCTGCTGCTGATGGTGGGCGCCACAGGCGCCGGCAAAAGCACCACGCTGGCGGCCATGATGGACCACCGCAATGCCACGGCGCCTGGCCACATCCTGACGATTGAAGACCCGGTGGAATTCTTGTTCACCAACAAGCGCTCGGTGGTCAACCAGCGCGAGGTCGGCAGCGACACCCAGTCCCTGCAAGTGGCGCTTAAAAATGCGCTGCGGCAGGCGCCCGATGTGATTCTGATTGGCGAGATCCGCGACCGCGAAACCATGTCTGCAGCCATTGCCTATGCGCAATCCGGCCACCTGTGCCTGGCCACCATGCACGCCAACAACAGCTACCAGGCGCTCAACCGCATCCTGAGCTTTTACCCGGTCGAGGTGCGCAACACCCTGCTCGGCGACCTGGGCGCGGCCATGAAAGCCATCGTTTCCCAGCGCCTGCTGCGCACCCAGGCCGGCAGCCGGGCACCGGCGGTCGAGGTCATGCTCAACACCAAGCTGATTTCCGAACTGATTGAAAAAGGCGATTTTTCCGGCGTCAAGGAAGCGATGGAAAAATCCATGGCCGAAGGCTCACAGACCTTCGAGCAGGACATCGCCCGACTGATCGTTGACGGCACGGTGACCCGCAAGGAAGGTTTGCTGCACTCCGACTCGCCGACCAACCTCATGTGGCGCCTCGAAAACGACTTTGCCGTGGCCGCCAAGGCCGACGAGCCTGAAGAGGACGTGGATGACGAACCGTCCTTCACTGAAATCACGCTGGACGTGAAGCATTGAGGCCCCCACGGTTGCTCACTGCGTGTAGCGCCCTGCACCTTGCAGGCCGCCGCTCGCCAGAGGCTTCGCTTCTGGTGCCTGTCCAAACCTGCTCAAGCAGGTTCGGAGCCGCAGGCAGCAGCCCCGAGGGGGCCGCTGCGCCTGCGGCCCGGCAAAGCCGGTTCCGCGGCCCCGGCTTGAAGGGGAGAAACCTCCACGGGTTGCGCACTGCGTGTGCGCCCTATCTCACTTATGACTAAGACTCTTAGACTCACTGAGCAGCTGATTTCACGCCAGTCCATCACCCCGGAGGATGCCGGCTGCCAGGACATCATTGCCGCGCGCTTGCAGGCATTGGGCTTTGAGTGCGAAACCATCGTCAGCGGCCCCGACAACTTCCGGGTCACCAACCTCTGGGCAAAGTTCAAAGGTTTTAGCCCTTCTGCCCTTTCCGGACGGGCACAGCATGCTACTGATTTCATAGCACCCAAAACCCTCGTGTTTGCCGGCCACACCGATGTGGTGCCCACCGGCCCGCTGACGCAGTGGACCAGCCCACCTTTCACCCCCAGCCACCGCGATGGCGTGCTGTATGGCCGCGGCGCTGCCGACATGAAAACATCCATCGCGGCCATGGTGGTGGCGGTGGAGGAGTTTCTGGCCGCCAACCCCCAACCGAATCTGTCCATCGCCTTCCTGATCACCAGCGACGAAGAAGGCCCGTCGGTGGACGGCACCGTCGTGGTTTGCAACAAGCTCAAAGAGCGCGGCGAGGTGCTCGACTACTGCATCGTCGGCGAGCCCACCTGTGTGGAACGCCTCGGCGACATGATCAAAAACGGGCGGCGCGGCACCCTGAGCGGCAAACTCAGTATCAAGGGTGTGCAGGGCCACATTGCCTACCCCCACCTGGCAGACAATCCTATCCACCGCTTTGCGCCTGCCCTGGCCGAGCTGGTCGCCACCGAGTGGGACTCCGGCAATGCTTTTTTCCCGGCCACCAGTTGGCAGGTGTCGAATGTGCATGGCGGTACTGGCGCCTCCAACGTCATCCCCGGTGAACTGGTGGTGGACTTCAACTTCCGCTATTGCACCGAATCAACCGCCGACAGCCTGAAGGCGCGCTTTGAAGCCGTGCTCAAAAAACACCGGCTGGATTACAGCCTGCAGTGGACCTTGGGCGGCCTGCCCTTTCTGACCACGCCGGGCGAACTGGTGCAAGCCATCAGCCAGTCCATCCAGACGGAGACCGGGGTGAACACCGAGCTGTCCACCACAGGCGGCACCAGCGACGGCCGCTTCATTGCCAGTATTTGCCCACAACTCATCGAGTTCGGGCCCATCAACGCCTCCATCCACAAGATAGACGAACATGTGCTGGTCAGCTCACTGGACCCGCTGA
The DNA here is from genome assembly GCA_021731285.1 of Polaromonas sp. Classification (GTDB taxonomy): domain Bacteria; phylum Pseudomonadota; class Gammaproteobacteria; order Burkholderiales; family Burkholderiaceae_C; genus Polaromonas. The sequence continues at coordinate 27,296 of JAKFXR010000045.1, forward strand.
AAAACATCTACAAGGGCGTTCTGGAGCGCCTGGCCGCCCTGTGACGGCTCAGTACCCCGATACAGTCCTGGGGCTGATTGACTACTGGGCCGATCGCCTGGAAGCGGCGGGCCTGAGCCTGGCCGACGGTTTTGGCCAGGGCACGCTCACGGCTTTCGACGAAGCCGCCTGGCTGGTGCTCTGGAAGCTGGATCTGCCGCTGGACGACCTCGATTCAGTGGCAAATCGGCCGGTGGCCCTCTCTGAACGGGAAAGTATTGCTATCCTTTTGGAAGCGCGCATCACCAACCGCAAGCCGGCTGCCTACCTGACCCGCGAGGCCTGGCTGCAGGGCGTGCCGTTTTATGTCGATGAACGCGTGATCATTCCGCGCTCGCTGATCGCCGAGCTGCTGGTCGATGAAAGTATTGACCCCTGGCTCAGCGAAAACACACGGCGCGTGCTCGATTTGTGCACCGGCAACGGCAGCCTGGCCATCCTGGCCGCCATGGCCTGGCCGGACGTGACGATCGATGCCGCCGACATCAGCACCGATGCACTGGCAGTCGCGCGCATCAATGTGGACGTTCACGGCCTTCAGGACCGCATCACCCTGATAGCCTCCGACGGCCTGGCTGCATGCACCGGACCGTACGACCTGATTTTGTGCAATCCGCCCTATGTCAACGCCGCCACGATCGCGGCTCTGCCGGCTGAATTCCGGGCCGAACCGTCCCTGGCGCTGGCAGGCGGGGAAGACGGCATGGACTTCATCAGAAGCCTTTTTCTAAACATCGCCGCCCATATGAGCGAAAATGCAGTCTTGGTGCTGGAAATTGGCAATGAGCGCGAGAATTTTGAACGCGCTTTTCCCGAGCTTGAACCCCTGTGGTTCGAGACCAGCGCAGGCGCTGACCAGGTTTTGCTGCTCACGCGCCAGCAACTGGCCTGAGCTTGGCCTGAAACCTGCGTCGCGGACACCTGTCCGCTCATTTCCCTGAGTTTGTCTGTTTTAAATGATTACCCTTAAAAACGTGGTGCTGCGTCGCGGCGCCAAAGTGATTCTCGACAGCGCGTCTGTCACCCTGAACCCCGGCGAGAAAATCGGCCTGGTGGGGCGCAATGGCGCGGGCAAGTCTTCGCTGTTTGCGATGCTCAACGGCAGCCTGCATGAAGACGGCGGCGAGTTCTACATTCCCCAGCAATGGCGCATGGCCCAGGTTGCCCAGGACATGCCCGAGACCGAACAAAGCGCCACCGACTATGTGATCGAGGGTGACGTGGTGCTGCTGGCCGCGCAGGCCGAGGTCACCGCCTCGGAAGAAAGCGGTGACGGCGACCGCATGGCGCATGCCTACATGGAGCTGTACGACGCCGGCGCGCACGACGCGCAGGCACGGGCACAGGCCCTCATCCTCGGCCTCGGTTTCAAGGTCAGCGAACTAGACAACCCGGTCAACAGTTTTTCCGGCGGCTGGCGCATGCGGCTGCAGCTGGCGCGCGCTCTGATGTGCCCGTCTGACCTGCTGCTGCTTGACGAACCGACCAATCACCTGGACCTGGACGCACTGGTCTGGCTGGAAGCCTGGCTGCAACGCTACCAGGGCACCATGCTGGTCATCAGCCATGACCGCGAGTTTCTCGACGCCGTCACAGACGTCACCGTACACATCGAGCGCGCCAAACTCACCCGCTACGGCGGGAACTACAGCAAGTTTGAAGACCTGCGCGCCGAGCAAATGGCGCTGCAGCAAGGGGCATTCAACAAGCAGCAGGACAAGATTGCCCACCTGCAAAAATTCATCGCCCGCTTCAAGGCCAAGGCCAGCAAGGCCAAACAGGCGCAAAGCCGGGTCAAGGCACTGGACCGCATGGAAAAAATCGCGCCGCTGCTGGCCGAAGCCGACTTCACCTTCGAATTCAAGGAACCGGCCAACCTGCCTAACCCCATGCTGTCGATGCAGAACGCCTACTTCGGCTACCCCGCACCCGAGGACGCGCCCGCAGGCACGCCGCCCACGGTCATCGTGCAAAACGTCAGCAAGTCGGTACTGGCCGGCCAGCGCATCGGCATTCTGGGCGCCAACGGCCAGGGCAAATCCACCCTGGTCAAAACCGTTGCCCGTGCCCTCGCGCCCATCAGTGGCGACATGACCGAAGGCAAGGGCCTGAACATCGGCTACTTCGCCCAGCAGGAGCTGGACGTGCTGCGCCCGGCCGACAACCCGCTGGAGCACATGATCCGCCTCGTCAAGGAAATGACGGCCGCCGGAAAGCTGGGCAGCCAGCCCACCCGCGAGCAGGACCTGCGCAGTTTTCTGGGCAACTTCAATTTCGGCGGCGACATGGTCAAGCAGGCCGTGGGCAGCATGAGCGGTGGCGAAAAAGCCCGGCTGGTGCTGTGCATGATCGTCTGGCAGCGCCCCAACCTTTTGCTGCTTGATGAGCCGACCAACCACCTGGACCTGGCCACGCGCGAGGCGCTGTCCATGGCGCTCAACGAGTTTGAAGGCACCGTCATGCTGGTCAGCCACGACCGCGCCCTGCTGCGTGCCGTGTGCGACGAATTCTGGATGGTCTCGCGCGGCGGCGTGGCCCCGTTTGACGGCGACCTCGACGACTACCAGCGTTACCTGCTCGACGAAGCCAAACGCCAGCGCGAAGATGCCAAAAAATCTGCCAGCGCACCGGTAAAACCTGCTGTGGCTGTCAAAACTGAAAGCAAAGCAGCTACCGCTCCGGGCAAGAACAACGCAAAATCCCTGCGCAAAGAACTGGAAAAGATTGACCAGCAGATGGCAGCGCTGGGCACAGAGCGCGATGGTTTGCAAACCCGGCTCGCTGCACCCAGCACCACCCCGGCAGACATGGCCCAGTCCGGCAAGCGCCTCAAGGCGATAGATGCCGAATTGGGCACACTGGAAGAGCGCTGGCTGGAACTGACCGAACAGATCGAGACCGCCACGGCCTGAAAAAGCCCTCAAGGCTGGGCGCCCGCCTCTACCGCGGCTGCGAAATTGGCGCTAGAGTGTATTCATGCCTACCGCCCTGAATCTCGCCGCTGACGACGCAGCCCTGACAGCTGCCGTCACCCGCAGCCGCAAGCTGCTCAACAGGCGCGCCATGGTGGCGGCTGCCGCCAGCGCCGTGCCTGTCCCCGGCCTCGACTGGGCGGTCGATGCCGCCATGCTGTCCCGTTTGATCCCCGAGATCAACAAGGAGTTTGGCCTCACGCCGCAGCAACTCGACAAGCTGGACCCCAAAAAGCGCGACCAGGTGCAAAAAGCTGTGACCATGGTGGGTTCTGTGCTGATCGGCAAACTGATCAGAGGGTCGGCAGGGATTCATGTAAAACCCAGCAGAAACAGACTTAAGTCCCTGTCACGGCTGGCTTTTTTGCCACTTTCCCGCCTCCCGCCTTGGCGTCCTTCGCGGCAGCTAAATCGGGCTCGGCC